>NZ_CP100461.1:3041101-3361651 GCF_024228675.1 Salinigranum marinum
GGTGGACTGTGTTGCAATGCGGAAGGTGGGCTTCCCGTGCAGGGAAGTCCCGGTCTTTAGGAGGTGATCCAGCCGCAGATTCCCCTACGGCTACCTTGTTACGACTTAAGCCCCCTTGCGGAGCCCAGATTCGACCTGGGAGCCAGGCCTCATCCGGACCCCACTCGGGTGCTTTGACGGGCGGTGTGTGCAAGGAGCAGGGACGTATTCACCGCGCTCTGCTGAAACGCGATTACTACCGAATCCAGCTTCATGTGGGCGAGTTTCAGCCCACAATCCGAACTACGACCAAGTTTCGGAGATTACCGTCCTCTTTCGAGGTTGGAACCCATTGTCTTGGCCATTGTAGCCCGCGTGTAGCCCAGCTCATTCGGGGCATACTGACCTACCGTTGCCCGTTCCTTCCTCCGCTTTAGCAGCGGCAGTCCTCTTAATGTACCCATCCAGGAAACCTGATGCTGGCAATTAAGAGTGCGGGTCTCGCTCGTTGCCTGACTTAACAGGACGCCTCACGGTACGAGCTGACGGCGGCCATGCACCTCCTCTCTACAGCGTCGTGGCGAGGTCATCAACCTGACCGTCATCACTGTAGTCGGAGCTGGTGAAATGTCCGGCGTTGAGTCCAATTAAACCGCAGGCTCCTCCGGTTGTAGTGCTCCCCCGCCAATTCCTTTAAGTTTCATCCTTGCGGACGTACTTCCCAGGCGGCCAGTTTCACGGCTTCCCTACGGCACAGCACAGGCTCGTAGCCTGTGCCACACCTAACTGGCATCGTTTACGGCTGGGACTACCCGGGTATCTAATCCGGTTCGAGACCCCAGCTTTCGTCCCTCACTGTCGGATCCGTCTTCTCGAGGTGCTTTCGCCATCGGTGGTCCGTCCAGGATTACGGGATTTCACTCCTACCCCGGACGTACCCCTCGAGCCTTCCGGTCCCAAGCCACGCAGTTTCCGCCGGACGCCCATCAGTTGAGCTGATGGATTTCCCGACGGACTTGCGTGGCCAGCTACGGACGCTTTAGGCCCAATAACAGCGGCCATCACTTGAGCTGCCGGTATTACCGCGGCGGCTGGCACCGGTCTTGCCCAGCTCTTGTTCCTGTACCTCCCTACGGTACAGAAAAGCGAGGACTAGTATGTCCTCGCACTCGGGGTCCCCTTATCGCACTGGCGTGCAGTGTAAAGGTTTCGCGCCTGCTGCGCCCCGTAGGGCCCGGACTCTTGTCTCAGAGTCCGTCTCCGGGCTCTTGCTCTCACAACCCGTACTGATTATCGGCACGGTGGGCCGTTACCCCACCGTCTACCTAATCAGCCGCAGCCACATCCTGTGGCGCCGGAGCGTTTCGGACACGCAGTATTCCAACTTGTGTGTCGTATGGACTATTAGCCTCAGTTTCCCGAGGTTATGGTCCTCCACAGGGTAGTTTGGCCACGTGTTACGGAGCTTTTCGCTACGGTAAACGTACAACTAGCATGGCTAAATCGGACCCCGATAGCAATGGCCTCCGGCAGGATCAACCGGAATGTTCCTGTCGCCTCGTGGGAGAGGGGACAGGGGGTGGCGGGATTCTGTGCTCTATACAGAGCACGAATCACCAATATCGTTGCATTGCAAGGTCCGTCCAGTGACACACGCTGGTCGACGACCGACCGGGTGTCACCGAACTACCAGGGCTAACATCAGATTCCGTCTTACGGCGGACCGCAGGGGTGGAATCCTCACGGGTTTTTCGGACCTGAATCAAACAGGCGGACGGGTATAAACCCGTCGAACCTGTTTGGGAGGTCCGAGCGCGAGTGCGATCGCGGGCCGGGTTGAACGGCCCGCAGTCGCGGTGTCTGCGTTTCGCGTTCGCGTTCCATCGAAACGCGCTGGGACACTTAAGGCCGTCGAACCGCGACGGGCTCGAGCGTGTGAGCGCGGGTGGATGGGGTGACACACCCGGGCGCTCCCGGGTGCGTTCTTCGCATTACGTCCGAGGCTGGGTACACATAAAAGGCCGTCGAAGCGGAGCGACTTCGTCAGGCGGTTTCATGGGAGGCACCCTCATAAGCGGGTGGGAGGTGTTCGCACGATCTCGCGGGAGCCGAAACTCCGCGAACACGACTCCAGTGGGACTCCGCCTCGACGGAAACCCGACGGCTCGGGGAGGAACTATCGCGCGGCTGGAGGTCGGTCGGTCATTCCACGCGTCGCGCGTGCGGTCGGACCGAGTGGTGGCCGCGCGTACGTGAGTGTTCGCGCGAGGGATATGACGCTTGCTCTGTGATCGTCCGCCGGGGTCCAGTCCCGGCTCCGCCTCGACGGCGCAAGCGGGGAATGTGGGAACCGGGAGGCGGACTCACTCGGGGGAAGAACCGACCAGCGTCCGCGCGAGTCCGGGCGGGCCCGTCGATGATCAGGACGACGTCGGAGGCGTCCCGTCAGAAACCGAGGAGGTATCGGCCAAGCGTCGTCGTCAGCGTGACTTTCCTAACTGTCGGGACCGTTCGCTCGCCACGTAGACAACACTTATGTAGATCCTATGTCGAAGCATCGGGTAGACACGCCCGATGGTCCGGAAAAAGAAGCTCAGTCCGAGTGGTGCCAAAGACGAGAACGGCGAATATCACAACGTTCACGTCAACCTCCACGAGGACGAACTCACGGTTGCGGGCATGGAGATCGGCGACGAGGTGTTCGTGCGGGTCCGAGACGGGAAGATCATCATCCAGAAGGCGGACCCGGACGACGTCGAACACGACTTCTGAACCAGTGGTGACATCCACTCACGACGGAACGAGATCGGGTGGTCACACCCACCGACCGAGGGAACGACACCGATGAGTCTCTACGAACTCGTCCGTCACGGGCTGTTCGCGCTACCCGCGGAGACGGCACACACCACGGGAACGACGCTCCTGCGTGCCGCACAGGGGACGCCGATCGAGTCCGCCACGCGTGCGCGGTTGCGCGTCGACGACGACCGCCTCGCGGTGACGGCGTTCGGTCAGTCGTTCCCGAACCCCATCGGGGTCGCGGCCGGCTTCGACAAGAACGCCAAGGTCCCGGCGATGCTCGCCGCGCTCGGGTTCGGCCACGTCGAGATCGGCGGGGTGACCGCCGAACGCCAGCCGGGGAACCCGAAGCCCCGGCTGTTCCGCCTCCGCGAGGACCGCGCGATCGTCAACCGGATGGGGTTCAACAACCACGGTGCCGACGCCGTCGGCGAGCGGCTCGCGGCCGCGCGCCTCCCCGACGTTCCGGTCGGGCTCAACATCGGGAAGTCGAAGTCGACCCCGCTCGAGGAGGCCGCGAGCGACTACTTGTACACGTTCGAGCGGTGCGGTGACGCCGTCGACTACACCGTCGTCAACGTCTCCAGCCCGAACACACCCGGGCTCCGCGAACTCCAGCACCGCGACGCACTCGAGGAGATACTCGGCGCGCTCCTCGACGCCGGTGCGCGTCCGCTCCTGGTGAAACTCTCGCCGGACCTCCCCGAAAGAGCGGTCGACGAGGCGCTCGCTGTCGTCGACGACCTCGCCCTCGACGGCGTCATCGCGACGAACACGACCACGTCGCGACCGGCGAGCCTCCACTCGTCCCATCGGGCCGAGCGTGGTGGCCTCTCCGGCCGTCCCATCGAGTCCGCGTCGACGACGTTCGTCTCGCGCGTCGCCCGGCGGACGGACGTTCCGGTCGTCGGCGTCGGCGGGGTCTCGGACGCGGCGAGCGCGTACGCGAAGATCCGTGCGGGAGCGAGCCTCGTCCAGCTGTACACCGCCCTCGTCTACGAGGGGCCGACCGTCGCCCGCGATATCAATCTCGGTCTCCGGCGGCTGCTCGAGCGGGACGGCTTCGACCACGTCTCGGACGCGGTCGGCGCCGATCTGTGACTCTGTCGACGCGCGAAGGAACGTCTAGACGTCTACGTGTGTGAAGCGTGGCGCGCGAAACCGATCGCTGACGACGGGTTCGGAAGGGAAAGGGGAAAGGGGGGATGTCGGGCCAATGGGGATGCCTGAGAGAGAGGGTCTGTGGCCCGCACAGGGGTCCTCTTCATGTGTCCCACGGGTTCGGGACAGCAAGTCATAGTCGGAGCGAACGGGTATCTCTTCTCCCGACGCTGGAAGGTGATTCAAGTAGGGGGTGCTTTCTCGATCGGCGAACAGAGAGACGCGGTCGACTTCCCCTCCGTGAACGGGGCCCCGGTTCGGTCAGTCCTGGACGATGACGACCGCGTGCTCCGCCTCGACCATCGCGCCCGTGCCCGCGTACTGGCGTTCCGCTTCGACCGAGAACATCTCCGGGGCGAGTTCGACGCCTGCCGCACGGAGCGTCCCGTCCGCGATCTCGTAGTCGCCGGCCTCGATGGCGGCGTCGATCTCCGGGACCGTGCTCCCGAACTCCGGGCCGACGAGCGAGTAGTCGAGGTCGATGCCCGTCACGACGGACTCGATGGGCGGTTCCTCGTCGGTCGTCTCCAGCGTGTCGACGTGCATCACGCGGCGGACGTCGCCCTCGAAGCCGGCGATGTTCCCGTACACCCGGACCGTGTCGAGGGCCGCGTTCATCGACAGCTGGTTGTCGGACTTGTACCGCCGCAGGGCGCTCACGACCGACAGGGCCGTCTCGCCGGCCGCGACGTCGGCGTCGAGCCCGAGCGGGTCCGGCCACGCGGCGCGGTGGACGCTCTCGTCCGCGTACATGTCGCGCCAGAGCTCCTCGGTGATGTGTGCGAGAAACGGCGCGAACAGTTTGAGGAACCGACGGTGTGCCACCTGGAGCGTGTACGCCGCCGACGCGTCCTCGCCCTCGCGGAGTCGCTGTTTGGCGATCTCAAGGTAGTCGTCACAGAACGTGTGCCAGAAGAAGCTCCGCAGCCGATCGCGCGCCTTCGAGAACTCGTACGCCGCGAACTTCTCCGTGACGTACTCGATCTCGTCGTCGAGCGAGGCCAACAGCCACCGGTCGAGTTCCTGGAGGTCGTCGTGGTCGACCTCGACCCGGTCGGCGGGGGTGAGCGAGTCGACGAGCTTCGAGGCGTTCCAGAGCTTGCGCAGGAGCTTCTCGCCCGCCCGGAGCCCCTTCTCCTTGTACGGCAGGTCGTCGCCGACGGCGCTGCCGGCGGCCCAGTAACGCGCGGCGTCGACCGGGAACTTCTCGACGACCTCGTCGGGCGCGACGATGTTGCCCTTCGACTTGGACATCTTCTCTCGGTTCTCGTCGAGCACCATCCCGTTGATCATCACGCTGTCGAACGGCACCTCGCCAGTGTGTTCGTAGCACTTGACGACGGTGTGGAAGAGCCAAAACGAGATGATGTCGTGGCCCTGCGGCCGGAGGTTGACGGGGTAGAGCTCCTCGCGCTCGACTGCCATCTCCCCCGCCGAGTCGTCCCACTCCCAGCCGGCGTTGATCAGGGGTGTGAGCGACGAGGTGGCCCAGGTGTCGAAGACGTCGTCCTCGGGGACGAACGAGTCGTGCCCGCAGTCCGGACAGGCGTCGACCGGCGGCTCGTCTTCGAGCGGATCCACCGGGAGTTGCTCGCGGTCGGCCATCACGGCGTGGTCACAGTCGGCGCAGTACCAGACGGGGAACGGGATCCCCGACGAGCGCTGTCGGGAGATCGACCAGTCCCACTGGAGGCCCTCGATCCAGTTCTTGTACCGGGTGAACATCTTCTCGGGGTACCAGTCCATCTGCCGTCCGGCCCCCAGGTACTCCTCTTTCTTGTCGAGGAGTTCGATGTACCACTGCTCGGCGACCAGGAACTCGACGCTCGTCCCACAGCGCTCGTGGACGTTGACCGTGTGGATGATCGCGCGTCGGTCGCGCAGTGCGCCGGCGTCGTCTAAGTCCGAGACGATGGCCTCGCGGGCCTCCTCGGAGGACGCGCCGGCGTACGCGCCGGCCTCGTCGGTCATCGTGCCGGACTCGTCGATGGCGATCCGCAGGTCGAGGTCGTGCGCCTGGTACCACTCGATGTCGGTCTGGTCGCCGAACGTACAGCACATCACGACCCCCGACCCGGTCTCCATGTCGACGCGCTCGTCCGCGAGGATGGGGACCTCCTGGCCGAAGAGGGGGATCCGGGCGTGATTGCCCACCAGATGCTGGTTCGCGTCGTCGTCGGGGTGGACGAACACCGAGACGCACGCGGGGAGGAGTTCGGGCCGCGTCGTCGAGATCGTGAACGTCTCGGGGAGTTCCTCTCCCCCGCCCGCCTCGACGACCTCGAACGCGATGTCGTGGAAGTGGCTGTCCTGTTCGTCGTCCTCGGTCTCGACCTGCGAGATCGCCGTCTCGCACTCCGGGCACCAGATCGTGGGCGCGCGCTGGCGGTACTCGCGACCCTGGTCGTAGAGGTCGAGAAAGGACAGTTGGGAGATGCGCTGGACCTCGGGCGAGATGGTCTGGTACGTCTCGTCCCAGTCGATCGAGATGCCCAGGCTCTGCATCTTCTCGGTGAACTCGGCCTCGTACTCCTGACAGACCTCGCGGCACATCCGCTGGAACTCGCGGCGGTCGTACTCCTGGTGGCGCACGTCGAGTTCGTCCTCGGTCAGCCGTTCGGAGGCGATGCCGTTGTCGTCGTAGCCGAACGGGAAGAAGACGTCCTTGCCGCGCATTCGGTTGAACCGGGCGACGAAGTCCTGGAGCGTGAAGCCGTAGACGTGCCCCCAGTGGAGGCTCCCCGAGACCGTCGGCGGCGGCGAGTCGATGGAGAACACGGTGTCCGGGTCTACCGCCTCGCCGTCGTAGGCGTAGGTGTCCTCGCGGACCCACTGGTCTTGCCACTCGGCCTCGACGGTGTCCGGATCGTATTCTCCGCTCGGCATTCTCGCGTGGGTCTACCGCGTGCGCGACTGTTAAACAACTCGGTTGTGCCCGCTCGCGGGAGTTCGGGGACGACGCCGTCGAACTGCTCCGTGCCGGAGGGGTCAGCGGAGGGCGGCCAGCCCGGCGTCGAGGTCGGCGATCAGGTCCGCGGCGGCCTCGACGCCGACCGACACGCGGACCAGCGAGTCAGTGATGCCGAGTGCGGCGCGGTCCTCGGGGGTGAGCGGCGAGTGCGTCATCGTCGCCGGGTGTTCGATGAGGCTCTCGACCCCGCCGAGGCTCACCGCGAGCGGGAACGCGGACAGGGAGCCCAGGAACGTCGCGACGCCGTCGAGATCCGCGTCGAGTTCGAACGAGAGCATCCCGCCGAAGCCGTCCATCTGCCGCGCGGCGAGATCGTGCTGGGGATGCGAGGGGAGTCCCGGGTAGTGGACCCGGTCGACGCGCGGGTGGTCGGCGAGGTACGCCGCGACCTCCTGCGCGTTGGCCTCGTGACGCTCCATCCGGAGGGAGAGGGTCTTGATCCCACGGAGCGTGAGATACGAGTCGAACGGCGAGAGGACGTTCCCCATGCCGACCTGCTGGAGGAAGCCGACCTCCTCGGCGAGGCAGGCGTCGTCGGTGACGACGGCCCCGCCGAGCGAGTCGGAGTGGCCGTTGAGATACTTCGTCGTCGAGTGGACCACCAGGTCCGCACCGAGTTCGAGCGGTCGCTGGAGGACGGGGCTGGCGAACGTGTTGTCGACCCCGAGCACCGCGCCCGCGTCGTGAGCGAGGTCCGCGATGGCCGCGACGTCACAGAGCCGCATGAGCGGGTTCGTCGGCGTCTCCATCCAGACGAGTCGCGTCTCCTCCGTGAGGGCGGCGGCGACGTTCGCGGGGTCGCGGGCGTCGACGAACGAGACGTCGACGCCGAGACGCTCCGCGAACAGCCGCGAGAGCATCGTCTTCGTCCCGCCGTAGAGGTCCTCGAACGCGACGACGTGGTCGCCGGGTTCGACGCAGGCCAGGATGGACGAGACGATCGCCGAGGTTCCAGACGCGAAGGCCATCGCGTGCTGGCCGCCTTCGAGCGTCGCCAGCCTGTGTTCGAGCGCGTTCCGCGTCGGGTTCGACAGCCGCGAGTAGAGGTACTCGCCCGCGTCGGGGTCGAGATCCTCCAAACTCGCGTCGGGGTCGATCCCGTCGATCTCGTAGGTAGAAGTGAGGTGGATCGGGACCACGACGTCCTCGGCGACCATCGGCGTGCTCCCCTCGCCGTGCGTCACAGAGCGCGTGTCGAAGTGCAGGTCACGGGACATAGCTGAACGTACACGGGCCTTCCTCCTAACTATTTCTGAAATATTTTATAAATGGTGCAATATAATATCTTTATGTAAAATTATTACTCGTGTGAATCGGGGATGCGAGGGGAAGACGGGACGCGTTCCCTGATCCCCCGGAATCGCGCGAGTGGCGCCCTCAGATGCGGAGGTGCGCGGGCGGGTCGACGGCTTCGAGCTGTTCGAGCAGCCCGAGCCGGTCCTCTTCGAGCCAGATCTCCGCGATCCGGCCGTCCTCGATCCGGTACATCGCCATCCCCGACCAGTCGACCGTGTGGCCGGTCGGCTCGACATCTCGGTACTCGTCCGTGTGCGTCCCGCTGACGTGGTACCGCACCGCGACGGCGTCGCCCTCGGCGATCATCGCGTCGGTGGTTCCCGAGTAGTCCGGGAACGTCTCGAAGTGTGCCTCGAGGAAGTCGATCACCTCGTCGACGCCGTGCAGTTCGTCGTGGATCCCGTGCTCGACGACATCCGCCGCGAGGAGTTCCGTGAGCGTGTCGTGGTCCCGGTCGTTGAACGCGTTCAGGTAGCGCCTGACGAGTTCCGTGTGTGCCTCGTCCGATGTTGCCATTGTGTTCACCTCGTGGGGGCGCACCGATCCACCGCGACCGTGTCGGTCGTCGGGTACGCCGTCCGTACCATTCGTGTCAATGGGTTTAACTTCTGTCGTGACACGGGAGCGCGGACAGGGCGACAGGCCCGCGAGTCGGGTCCGCGGGGGCCGCTACTCGAGCGCGTCCAGCGCGAACTCGAACGCCGCCACCGGCAGTTCCAGGTCGTGTTCGACGAGGACTTCGGGGTGGATCTCGCCGACGACGCCGACGCGCTCCCCGTCGACGACGACCCCGGCGGCGCGGCCGGGGATGAACGCCGGGTGGTCGGTCGCCGGGGTTTCGAGGTCGGCGCCGAACTCCCCACACAGTGCGGCGAGCCGTGCCTTGGCGTCCTCGTACGTCGCGTCGTGTCGGGCGAGGACGCCCGCGACGTGTCTGGACTCGTGGACGTGCGTCGACTCCAGCGGGTCTTTGTGGGCGACGAGGCCGATCTCCGTGAGGTCCTGGGGGTACGACCGGTGGGTGTTGTTCTCCAGCACCATCATGAGCGAGGGGAGCGCCCACGTCCGGAGCATGGTGTAGTCCTCGCTGTAGGGTTCGGTGATCGTCACCGCCGCCTGCCCACCGAGGACGTCTTCGCCCTCGTCGAGTCGCATCCGGTCGTAGTTCTCCGCGCCCGAGATCATGTGGAAGTTCAGGAGGTCCTCGAAGCCCAGCCCCACGAGGGAGGTGCGGGCGGCGTTTTCGAGGCGGGACCGCTCGTGGCGGCCGCCGACGGTCGAGACGTCCGGATACCGGGGGTCGAGGTCGTTGAAGCCGTAGGCGCGGCCCACGTCGTCGATGAGGTCGAGGGGGTGAAGCACGTCCACGCGGTAGGGTGGGATCTCCACCTCGTACTCGACCGTCTCCCCGAGGGTGTACGTCGCGTCCAGCCCCGAGCGCTCGAAGAGGTCGACCACCTCCTCGCGGTCGAGGTCGATCCCGAGGGCGGACTCGATGCGGTCGTGTGACACCGTCTTCTCGTCGACCGAGAAGTCGGGACGCACCAGCCGTGAGCCGTCGTCCGGTGCCGTCGTCCCGTCGGCGTACTCGACGGTGACCTCCTCGATCGTCGCGCCGCGCGCCGACAGCGCGTAGCAGATGATCGCGCACATCCGGTCGATGGTCCACTGGTCCGTGCCCGTGAGTTCGACCAGCAGTTCCCGGGAGTCGGTGTCGACCTCCGTCCGCGCGCCGTTGATCACGGGCGGGAACGAGAAGAGTCCCAGTTCGTCGTAGATCGCGGGGTAGCGGTCGTACTCGGAGACGAGGTCGGCGTACTGCTTGCCCGTCTGGTGCTCTCGAAGTACCTCTGCAGGGGTCAACTCCCTGTTGGCGTCCAGTGGCACGAACCGATCGCCGTCGGGGTCGACCCCGCGGTAGGTGATCGTGTTGTCGCCGCCCTCCTCCGAGAGGACTTCTCCCTTGATCATCGCGAGGTCGTGGATACCGATGGCACCCTTCGCCCGCTTGCGACCCATCGTCGCGTGGAGCTTCTCCTGGAGCTGGATGAGCGAGTCGAGGCCGGCGTCGTCGAGGTCGACGCCTCGGACGACTGCGCCGGTGACGTACGGCCGCTCGTCGGGGACGCTCGCGTCGACCTCGAACGTCCAGTCGGGGTCGTTCGTTTTCGGGACGGCGACGCCGCGGTCGAGGCCGTACTGGTAGCGGAGCGAGCGGGCGACCCCTTCTACCGAGAGGCGGTCGAGGCGGTCCGGTCCAAACTCCAGTTGCATCTCGCCGTCCTCGGTCTCGCCCTCGTACTCGAGCCCGAGCGCGAACAGGTCTTCCTTGAACTCCTCGTCGGACTTGTCCTTCCCCGTGAGCCGCCGCAGTTCCTCGGGGTCGACGTCGACGACGGGCATCAGTACAGCACCTCCGTCTCCCGCAGCAGGTCCAGATCACACAGCGTCCCGTGGACGTCGCGGATGTCGTCGAAGCCGTAGATGAGCATCAACAGCCGTTCGAGGGCGAGCCCCCACGCCATCACGTCACACTCGACGCCCAGCGGTCTGAGGACTTCGTCGCGGAACATTCCTGAGTTCCCGATCTCGATGAGTTCGCCCGTCTCGGGATGCTTGCCGAAGAGCTCGAAGGACGGCTCCGTGTACGGGTTGTAGTGGGGCTTGAACTGGATGTCCGTGATGCCGAACTGGCTGTAGAACTCGGTGAACGTCCCCATCAGGTCGCGTACCGAGAGGTCCTCGGCCATCACCCACCCCTCGATCTGGAAGAACTCCAATAAGTGCGTGGGGTCGAGCGTATCGTTCCGATACACTTTCTCGACCGAGAAATATCGTTGTGGGGGCTCCAGGTCGCCGACGGCGTCTCCCGAGAGATATCGCATCGACAGCGACGTGGTGTGCCCCCGCAGATCGACCTCTCGGGCCACGTCCTCGGTCCACGGCGAGTGGTAGCCGTCGCCGTCTTCCCCCTCACCGTTGCGGTGGGCGTCTTCGACCCGGGCGACCAGGTCTTCGGGGAGGTCCCGCATGGGCGGGACGTCCAGCGCGAACTGGTCCCAGTGGGTGCGGGCGGGGTGGTCCTGCGGCATGAACAGGCAGTCGTTGATCCAGAACTCGGCGTCGGCGTGGGGGCCGTCCATCTCCTGGAAGCCCATGCCGACGAGCACGTCCTTCACTCGTTCGGCGGTCTGTCTGAGGATGTGCGTCTTCCCGCCCTGCACGCGGGGGGCGTCCGCCTCGACGTTGTAGGCGGTGAACTCGACGTCGCGCCACTCGCCGGAGGTGAGCAGTTCGGGGGTGAGCCGATCGACCGTCTCCGCGACCGCGACCCCCTCGACCATCAGCGCGTCGACGCCGGCGTCCGTGAGCCGCACCGAGCGAACGGTGTGTTCGGTCCGGTCGACGAGGCTCCTGGATTCGAGCTGGTCGAGCACCGCCGCGTCGATCCCGTCGGTCGCGTCACCGGCGGAGAGCGCCGCGAGCGCCGCCGCCTCGGGGTCGGCGTCGGGGTTGGCGTCGCTTGCCGAGAGCTGTCCCGCGTCGATGGAGCCGTACCCCTTCCGGGCGAGGTTCGCGAGCGCCACGTCGACCTCGTTCCCGTCGAGGTCGGCGGCCCCGATGACCTGGCCCATCGAGACGGGATCGTCGCGAGCGCCGGCGTCGACCGCGGCGCGGTAGAGTCTGAGCTCGGGGAGGCCCTCGTCGACGTAGCGCGTGCCCTCCTCGGTCACGGCGTAGTCGACGACGACCTCCTCGGAGATGGTGACGAGCCCCTCGTCTTCGAGCTCGAAGGCGGCCCCGGTGACGGTTTCGGGCTTCAGTCCTGTCGCCGCCGCGAGTTCGTCGATCGTCTGTGCATCGTCGGCCGACGCGGTCGTGAGGACCGCGTGCTGGGCTTTCGGCAGTGTGCGTGTCATGTGTCGCGTCTTCGTTGGATGGTGGAGCGTCCGGTCGTCAGTTAGCCGTTGCGGGTCGTGACCGCCGCGGGGCGGTCGACGGGGCCGTGCGCGTCGGTTTCGCCCGCCGCGTCCCCTCGGACGCGGTCGGGGTTCGCCGACGATCGACGATCAGCCCGCGAAGAAGAAGCCGAACCCCGGAGCCGGTAGCTGGGGAGCGGGACGCCGCGCGTGGGGTTCGGGAGCCATGGTTGAGGGAGTCGGTCCCGCGGACAAAAGCGTTGTGAGTGCGTGTGATGGCTCATGCGCGCGGGAGCGAGCGACCGGAACGAGTGATGGAGTACCGGAGCGAGTGATGGAGTCGGCCGGGGAGGCGCGAGGCGGTTCGCCGCTCACCGGGGACCGCTCGGGCACCACGTCCGGTCCGACGGCCGGATGACGAACGACCAACGAACGACCAACGGACGACGAAAGCACGACGCGACCGCTCGCACGCCGACGTCGTACCGTCGGTTCAGAGGAGACGCGGCCACGGAAGAACACGAACAGCGAGTCGAGCCGCGATCAGGGAGATTCGGCCTCGACGACGGCCGCGAGGTTCGTCAGTTCGACCGAGAGGAGTCGGACGACGTCGTCGAGCGTGACGATCCCGACGATGACGCTGTTGTCGTCGACGACGGGGATCCGGCGAACGCTCTCCGTGGCCATCACCTCGGTGAGTTCCAGCACGCCGGCGCTGGACGGCAGCGTCAGTGGTTCGGCGGCCATCACGTCCGCGGCCGTCAACTCGGCCGGATCGACGTCGCGGGCCAGCGTCAGCGCGACGTCGCGGTCGGTGACGATGCCGACCACGCGGTTCGCCTCGGTGACGACGACGCTCCCGACGCCCGCGTCGTCCATGGTCCGTGCCAGCGTCTCGACGGTCGCCTCGGGCGCGGCCGTCTCGACGGTTCTGATCGCGATGTCCTTGAGTGTCATCTCGGTCACCCGGTGACCGTTGGACCGACACCACGGTAGAAGCGCGCGGTCGTTCTCACCGGCCGAGAAGACGGCTCACGAGGCCTGTTCTCACTGCGTACGGGTCGTCCCGACCCCGGGGGCGGCGACAGCCAGTACCGACCGAAGGCAGGCATGTCAGGCGACGTTCCGCTCGTCGTCGCCCCCGTCGCGGCCGGAGTCGAACCGCGCGCCGGAGAGCCGTGAGACGTCCAGCAGCGACGCCGTGCCGTCGAAACAGAGTTCGGTGACGAGTTTGCCGGTGGCGGGCGAGTGCTGGAAGCCGTGGCCCGAGAACCCGCCCGCGGTCACGACCCCCGGGCGCGACAGTTCGACGATTGGGTGGTGGTCGGGCGTGACGGCGTACAGCCCCGCCCAGCCGCGGACGATGCCGCTCTCGGGGCCGAAGTGGCCCGCCGTCTCGCCGGCGTGTTCGACCGCAGTCACGGCCCAGTCGAGGTCCATCGTCGTGTCGTAGTCGTCGGGGTCGACATCGGGGTCCGTGGACGCGAAGTGGCCGCCGACGAGCGCCTGCCCCTCGCGCTCGGGACGGAAGTACGATCCAGTGTCGAGGTCGATCGTCAGCGGAACCGACTCCGGAACGGGCGTCTCGGGCGCGACGACCGCGACCTGCCGACGACGCGGCGCGATCGGGAGATCCTGCCCGAGCATCGCGCCGACGCGTCGGGCCCACGCCCCCGCGGCGTTGACGAACACGTCCGCGTCGAGCGTCGCGTCGGGCGTATCGACCGCGACGTCGGCCCGCACCGGGTCGCCGGTGTCCGCGACCGTCACCCCCGTCACGGGCGTCTTCGTCCGGATCTCCGCCCCGGCCTCGCTGGCCGCCCGCGAGAAGCCCTGCAACGCGAGGTGTGGATCCGCGAAGCCGTCGGTCGGCGAGTACGTCGCGCCGACGAACGACGCTGCGTGGAGTTCGGGGCAGTACTCGCGGGCCTCGTCCGCCGAGAGATACTCGCTCGGGACGCCGAGGTCGTTCTGCATCGCCACCTGCTCGCGGAAGCGCGCCGCGGTCTCCTCGCGCCGCGCGAGGAAGAGGTAGCCCGAGCGGCGGTGGGCGATGTCGACCCCGAACCGCTCTTCGAAGGAGTCCCACACGTCGAGCGAGGCGAGCGACAGCCGCACGTTCACGCGCGTCGAGAACTGCGTGCGGATCCCGCCGGCGGAGCGGTCCGTGTTGCCGCTGCCGAGCGAGCCCGCCTCGCAGACGGTGACCGCCGCACCGCGACGGGCCAGGTAGTACGCGGCGGCGAGTCCGACGATCCCACCGCCGCAGACGACGACGTGCACGGTCGATGTCGCGTGGCAGAGGTGAAGAACGTTGTGCGGGAGCGGCCGAGCCGTGCGTCCGAGTACCCGCCGGCCCTGCGGTGGCGCGGCGGTCGCGGCTCCGGCCGCGTTCCCAACGAGTAGAGCGAGTGGGAAGCCGCGAGCGGAGGTGTCGCCAGCCCCGGCGCGAGAGACGAGGAGACGAGCGAACGGAGTGACCGAGTGTCCGAGCCGGGTGGGGAGGTCCGCGGCCGCACCGCTCCGGCAGCAGCGCGGTCTGGTGACCGAAGCAAGGAGTCAGAGAAACGTTCACCACCCCGCCACGCGACCGACCGTCCATGCGTGTCCTCACCGACGCGGACGTCGCGCGCGTGCTCTCGCTTTCTGACCTGCTTCCCGTCGTCGAGCGGGCGTTCGTGAAGCAGGGACGCGGCGACGTCGAACGACCGCCACGGCCCCACTTCCCCGTCGGTGACGGGGCGACCGAAGGGACGGCGCTCGTGATGCCGGCGGCGATCCACGGCGCGTCGACGTTCACCACCAAAGTCGCGACGGTCCACGAGTCCAACGCGAACGCGGGCCTGCCGACCGTCCGCGCGCAGGTCCACGTCACGGACGCCGCGACGGGCGAGGCGCTGGCGACGATGGACGGAAACCGGCTCACGAACGCCCGGACGGGCTGTATCGGCGGGCTCGCCGCCCGTGAACTCGCGCCCGAGGGGCCGGTCCGCCTGGGCGTCGTCGGGGCGGGCGCACAGGCGCGGTGGCAGACGCGCGCGGTCGCAGCCGCGACCGATCTCGAACGGGTTCGAGTCTACTCCCCGACGCCCGACTCCCGGGCCGAGTGCGCAGCCGACCTCCGGGCCGAGGGGATAGATGCCACCGCGGTCGACACGGCCGAGGAGGCTGTCGCGGACGCCTCGGTGGTCGTGACGGCGACGACGGCGACCGACCCCGTCTTTCCGGGGAGCGCGCTCGCGGCCGGGACGCTCGTGGTCGCCGTCGGTGCCTACACCGAGGAGATGTGCGAGCTCGACGAGACGACGATCGAGCGGGCGGCGCGCGTCTTCGCCGACGTGCCCGCGGAGGTCGCCGAGACGGGTGATCTCCAGGGCCGGCTCACGGCTGACGAACTCGTCGCGCTCTCGGAGGTGTTCGAGGGGCGCGCTGGCCGCGACCGCGACGACGAGCGACTCGTCGTCGACAGCGTCGGGAGCGCGGTGCTCGACGCGGCGGCCGCCGAACACGTCCTCGACTGCGCCGCGGCGGACGGGGTGGGAACGGTCGTCGAGGAGTGAGCGCTCAGTCGTCGGCCTCGCCCGCGACCGTCCGCCGCGGCGACTCCAACTCGATGTCGAGGTCGTCCAGCATCGGCGCGACCTCCTCCCGATTCGCCTGGTGGTCTTCGAGGAACTCCTTCATCAACTGCGCCGCCTGCTCCTTGCAGTCGCCACAGAGCCGTTCGCCGCCGACGCACTCGTCGTACACTTCCTTCGCGAAGTCGTCATCGTCGCCGGAGAGGAGATACGCGTACAGTTCGTACACGGGGCATTTGTCCGCCTCGCCGCCGAGTTCGCGCTGTTCCTCGGCGGTGTCTCGTCCGCCCGTCGTCGCCGATTTGACCTTCGCGTAGCCGTCTTCGGGGTCGTCCAACAGCGAGATGTGGCTCGCGGGGATCGACGAAGACATCTTCCCGCCGGTGAGACCGGTCATGAACCGGTGGTAGATCGACGACGGCGGGTAGAAGCCGTAGCCGCCAGTGTCGACTTCGACCTGCCGGGCGAGTTCTTCGGCTTCTTCGAAAGAGAGGTCGAACGCGTCGACGTGTTCGTCGTAGCGCCGCTTCTCGCCCGGGATCCGCTCGACGAGCGCTTCGAACGCCCGATCGGGGGCGTCACGCGACAGGAACCGAATGCGGGGGCGGAGCGGTTCCATTCCGGCGTTCTGGAGCTTCGTCGCGGCGCTGGCGCGGACGCCGTCGCCGACGGCGGGGCTGTCGACCGTCGGCCGGTCGGCGTCGAAGTCGACCGTCTGGGGGTCGAGGAGGTACTGCGCGCCGTGGACGCAGCGGACGTCCTGGTCGTCGTCCGCGCGGTCGGCGAGCGTCTCGTACGCCTCGGCGACGACGACCCGCTCGTCGTCGTCCAGTTCCTGACTGAAGTACGCCTCGGTGATCTTGAAGAAACGCATTCGCGCCGCCAGATCCCGCGCGAGGCGGACGTGTGGGTCCTGGTCCGGTCCGACGGGGATGACCGTCGGCTTCGGCTCGTCCATCTGCGGGTAGAGGATGTCGGCCATCTGCGTCACGACGCTCTGCATGTGCGAGACCGACGTCTCGCCGTCGAAGCCGTAGATGCCCTCTAGCTCCGCGAACCGCGCCTTGGAGCCGAGTTCGAACGCGAGGTCCTGGACTTCCTCGTTGCCCGACTGCCGGTAGAGCACTCCGTCGTCGGGATCGAAGCCGAGCGCGAGGAGCGACAGCAGGTAGTCGCGGGCGTGTTCGTCGATCTCCGCCCAGGTGAGCCCCCGGGCGGCGTGGGCTTCGAGGTCGGCGATGAGGCCGTAGGCGTCCGCACCCTGCTCTTGATGCCAGATGATCTCGTCGAACACCAGCTTGTGGCCGATGTGCGGATCCCCCGTCGGCATGAACCCCGAGAGCACGGCGACGGGATCGCCGTTCCGAAGCGCCTCCGCGACGGGACCGTAGTCGCGGTGCCCGAAGATGACCCCTCGGCGCATCAGGTAGTGGGGGTTCGGCACCGCTTCGAGGATAGAATCGAACTCCTCGATGCCGAACTCCTCGAACAGTTTGCGGTAGTCGGCGATCGTCGACGATCCCCATGGGTCGAGCGTCACGTCGTCGGCACCGGTCGCCGTGCCGCCATCGGTGCGACTCGTGCTGTCGGCTCGGGGGTCGTGCTCGTCGGCGTCCGTCGGTGTGTCGTCGGTCATGGGGTCAAGCGGGCTACGGAGAGCCAGTCTATGCCACCGTTGGCGCCGGTCAGCGCAAAAACCATTCGCTTGCGGACCCCGCCGGCGAGGCGGACGTCGAGCGAGAGGTCGCGCGGGAAGGTGGTGTGGTCCCGCGGGACCACGCGGACGAGCGAGTCCGAGTGTGAGAGGTCGGAGACGGTCGAGAACGACTCGTACACGCGAAAGTCCGCACCGAACTTGAAGCCGGACTTCGGAACGCCGCCGGCACCGCGGAGCGCGGCGTACGTCCGCAGGCGGCGGTCGAAGCGCTCACCCTCCACGTCGCGGCCCCGGGCGGTAACGCCCGCCTCGCCGACCTCACGGTCGCCGTCGGCGTCCATCACCGTCAGCGACCCACGGCGCGCGAGCGAGGCCGCCTCGACGAGCGACAGCTGGAGGGGACCGGCGTCGGCGGTGCGGCCGTAGAGCCGCTGGCCGTAGAAGTGGCCCTCGTACAACGCTTCGGGTGGCTCCCAGACGAGCACGCGGTCGGCCAGGAGCGTCCCTTCCAGGTCGGTCGGTGGGTCGGCATCCAGCGTTCCCCCGGGGACGTCCGTCGCCGTCTCGAAGTACGTCAGGTCGCCATCCTCGTCGACGATCGCGAGGGTGACGTCGCCGAGCGCCCGCGCCGGGAGCGACTCGCGCTCACCGACGACGCGGACGCGGTAGGCCACCTCGTCGTCCCACGGGCCGCTGCCGCGGGGGTAGACGACGAAGTCCGCGTCATCCGGGTGGTCCTCGCGCGCGGGAGAGAGGTAGAAGCCGCGGTCGCGGAGGTCCTTGTAGACGACGAACTCGAGAACGACGCCGGTCCGGGCGAGAAACGCACGGAAGCCGAGTTCGTCGCCGTCGGCGACGACACCGTCGAGGTCGCCGCGCTGAAGGAGGTGTGCGGCCTCGACCGAGGCGAGTTCGAGCCCGTCGCCGCCGGTCGGGCGGCCGTACCCGCGGGAGTCGTAAAACCGCTGGCGAGCGTTGCCCTCGAGGGCGACCGTCCCGCCGGGATCGAGCGTCCCTTGCATACCCGCTTGCCGGCGTGGGACGTCAAAGGCCCACCGGTTGCGTGCAGTCAGCCGCGACCGTCGCTGTCGGTGTCCGCGTCGCGGGAGTCACCGTCGAGCACGTCGTTCCCGTGCCCGTCGCCAGCGTGGTCGACGGCCTCGTCGGGGTGGTCGTCCCGCGCCCGGAACGGCTCGCAGGTCCCGTCCAGACACCGCCGCCCGGTCGCCGTCTCGAAGACGGGGAGCCCACAGCCGCAGGTGTCGACGACGACGCCCGCGGGGAGCGAGAACGCCGTCTCGCAGGCGGGGTAGTCGTCACAGCCGGCGAGCAGCCGTCCCGAGCGCCTGATGATCCGGAGCGGCGAGCCGCAGTCGGGACAGGACCAGACGCCGTCGAACCGCGCGCGGACCGCGTCGTCGAGCGGGTCGCACGACCGGTCGACACACACCTCGAACACCGCCCCGCGCTCGGCGCGCATCAGCGGGAGCCCGCAGTCGTCACACGTCTCCGCCAGCACTCGAGCGCCCGCGACGAGCGGGTAGCGAACGCCCGAGTCGAGGCCGACGACGCTCCCGCCGGCGCGGACGAGCGGTTCGCCCGTCTCGGGGTGGTGGCCGACGGGAACGCCCGCCTCGGTGACCGGGTATGCCGCGCGCCCGGCGACCGCGTGAGAGACGACGCGGAGGGTCTGCTCGCCGGCTCGAGCGGTGAGGCCGAACCCCGAGGAGTCCTCCTCGACGGAGAGCGAATCCGGTCGCGTGAGCCAGGCCACGGGCTGGTAGCCGTCGGCGTCGTGGACGAGGACGGTGCGGTCGGGCTTGACCACGACGACGACGTGGCCGCGGGTCGTGCGGTCGCGGGTGCCCTCGAACGTGGTGGTACAGTCGCCGGCGAAGACACGGGTCGAGTCCATGCGACGGGGTGGCTGCCCCCTCCGGTATGAACCTCCGGCCAAGGGTTTTCGTACCGTGAGGGGTGTCAGTCCCGGCGGACGAACAGGAGTGCCGCGACGGCGGCCGCGACGAGCGCGACGGGGGGCCCGAAACCGGGGAACGTCGTCGACGTCGAACTCGAACTGGTGGACGCCGTCGTCGACCGGGGGGCGCGGACGCGGACCGTCGCGGTCTCGGTGTCGACCCGGGCCGTGTACGTCCCGGGCGCGACGATGTTGTGGACGAACCGGACCGTCGTCTCCCCCCCGGCTGGAACGGTGACCTCCCGTGAGTTGACCAGCTGTCCGAACAGTTCGAGCTCGACCGTGTCGGTTCTCGGGCGGTCGGTCGGGTTCTGCACCGTCACCAGGACCACCGCCTCTTCCGACGGGCGGATCTCCTGTTTCTCGAACGAGACGTCGGTCACGACGACCCCGTCGCCGGGCGCGTCGGCGGCGGTGGTCGCGCCGGGCTCGGGCGTGCCACGGTCGCCGGTCGTGACCGCAGTGGCCGCGTCGTCCGGCTCGGGGGACGTCTCGCTCCCCGCCGGGGTCGACGGCGTCGCGGGCGACAGTGCCGGAGAGGAGGGCGCACCGTGTCGGTAGCGGAGGTCGACGGCCGGTTCGGGCTCGTCAGACGTCGACGCCGTGTCGAGTTCGACCGCGACCGTGTTGCGTCCGGGCCGGAGCCACTCCGCGTTCGCCGGGAGCGACGCGGTCTCGCCGGGGGCGAGCGTCCCCGCGTACTCGGTTCGGTTGCCGTTCACCGTGACGGCCGGGTTCGCGCTGTGGGAGATCTCCTGGTACCGAACGGTGGCGACGAGGTCGGCACCGTTCGCCGCGAACGACGGCTTGAACGAATCACCCGTCTGGAGGTCGACCGTCTCCGTCACGGTCTCGTTGTCGTCGAAGGTTCCGAACGAGACGACGTCGCCGGCGGAGTCCCTGAGCGACACGTTCGCCGGGAGGCCCGTCGAGACGGTGAGGTTCGCGACGAAGTCACCCGCGTCGCCGCGCTCGCTGTTCTCGTAGCCGTCCCGGTCGGCGGCAGTCTCGTCCAGCGGGGCGCGGACCGGCCCGCCGATCGTCGAGACGAACTCGACCGTCACCCCGTCGGACGTCGTAGTGTAGGGGGTGTCGAACTGGATGGTCGTCGACCCCGTCCCCGTCGGGCAGAGGCCGGACGCGACCTGGATGCCCTCGCTGTACGCCCCGTTCTGTCCGTCCTCGTTCACGTAGACGTCGGCACAGCCGCCGTCGACGGACGACAGTTCGGGGATCGTCAGCCGGTGCAGTTCCACGTTCGCCGGGACCGAACGGATCGTGTGCGCCGAGTGAGTGTCGTCGCCGAAGAGCGTCCCGTTCGGCAGGTCGTTCGACGCGTAGCCGGTGTTCCACGAGCCCTGACGGGCCGTCAACGACACCTCGGGGTTGCCGGTTCCGTCCGGACCCGCCGGTTCGACGTCGCCGGCGATACGCAGATCCCAGATGGCTCCCGGCGTGAGCGGTGTCGAGACCGTGTCGACCTCGGTCGTCGCCACGCCGGTCACCTCGATCGAGAGGTTCCCCACGCCGTCGAGGCTCGACAGTTCGTACTCCGAGACGGTGCCGTTCGTCGCGCCCGTCGCCGTGAGCGAGACGTTCGGACCGGGGGTCGTGAGCGAGACGTTCCGGTCGGCCGCCCCGACGCCGGCGGCGCGGGTCGACGCTGCCGTTCCCACGGGCCACGTCGTGCCGTGGGCGAGGGTCGTGCGTTCGGTGTCCGACGGGACGGGCGGCGCGTGCGCCGTCTCGAGCGCTCCAACCGGTGCCGTCACCGTTCCCGTGAGCGTACAGAGCACCAGACAGAGCGCGACGAGCGATCGACCGTTCATCGGGGCCGTCCGGCGGGTCGGCTCATCGCTGCCACCGACCCGGTGCGATGTGTAGTGTGCCCAGCAATTCAGCTTCTACGTACGTTCGTGGTCACAAAAATACGCTGGTCGGGAACACGCGATCCGCCGAACGGGACTCGCCGACTCCGGCGTCGGACGATCCGGTCGAGAGCGATCAGGCCCGACGCCGTGCGAGGAGGAGTCCCCCGGCGAGAACCGAAAGGAACGCGACGAAGAGGCCGAACCCGGGAAACGTCGTCGACGTCGCTGTCGGCGTCGTGGGCGTGTCCGACCCACGGTCGGCTTCGACGACCGTGACTGTCGCAGTCTCGGCACCGACGCGCGCCGTATACGTTCCGGGCGCGACGATGTTGTGTGTGAACTCGACCTGCACCTCACCCCGGGGCGGAACCCTGACCTCACGGGAGTTGACGATCTGCTCGAACAGTTCGAGTTCGACCGTGTGATCGTCCGCTGTCGTCGTCGGGTTCCGTACCGTCACGACGACGACGGTCGGTTCGCCGACCGCGACGCGTTCGGACCGGACGGA
This sequence comes from Salinigranum marinum, assembly GCF_024228675.1. Taxonomy (NCBI): domain Archaea; kingdom Methanobacteriati; phylum Methanobacteriota; class Halobacteria; order Halobacteriales; family Haloferacaceae; genus Salinigranum; species Salinigranum marinum. The sequence goes on from NZ_CP100461.1 coordinate 3,062,820, forward strand.
GACGTCGGTCACGACCGTGTCGTCGACGTCCAGCACGTCCGCGTCCGAGGCGTTCGACCGGGTCGTCAGGACGGAACTGGTGTTGACCGGGGTCGGCGAGGGCGTCGCGGACGCGGTGGCCGTCCCCGAGCCGCTGTCGAGGAAGCCGAACAGCCCACCGCCACTACTGCCGCCACCACCACTCCCGTCGTCGCTACTGCCGCCGCCTCCGCCTCCACCGCCGCCTCCGCCACCGCTACTCCCACCACCACCGCCGACGGGAGCTTCGGGCTGTGGTGTTTCGGTCGCCGTTGTTGTCCCGTTCGACCCGTCCGTCGGCGTCGGCGTCGTAGTGGCGTTCGTCGGAGTCTCCGTCCCCGCCACCGCCGACGTCGGCGTCACTGTCTCGGTCTCCGTCGCTGTCGGCGTTGCCGTCGGGGTCGATGTCGGCGTCGTGGTTCCTGTCGGGGTCGCTGTCTCCGTCCCGGTCGGGGTCGCCGTCTCCGTCTCTGTTGGTGTCGCTGTCTCCGTTCCGGTCGGTGTCGCTGTTTCCGTTCCGGTCGGTGTCGCCGTCTCCGTCTCTGTTGGTGTCGCTGTCTCCGTTCCGGTCGGTGTCGCCGTCTCTGTCTCGGTCGGTGTCACCGTCTCCGTCTCTGTTGGTGTCGCCGTCTCTGTCTCGGTCGGTGTCACCGTCTCCGTCTCTGTTGGTGTCGCCGTCTCTGTCTCGGTCGGTGTCACCGTCTCCGTCTCTGTTGGTGTCACCGTCTCCGTCTCTGTTGGTGTCGCTGTCTCCGTCTCGGTCGGTGTCGCGGTTGGTGTTTCCGTCGGTGTCGCCGTCTCCGTCTCAGTCGGTGTTTCTGTCTCCGTTGGCGTCGCTGTCGGTGGTGGGGTCTCGGTCTCTGTTTCGGTCGGTTCGACCTGGTCGATTCGTGTCGAGCCGTTCGCGGCGTCGGTCGAAGCACCTCCCGGGAAGCTGAACGCTGCGCTGGCGAGCAGGACGACGGCGACGAGTCCGACCGCGACGGACGTGCGACTGATCATGGTGGTGTGGTGGACCGCCCGAGTCGGGGACCCCGACAGTCGGTCGTACCGACCTGTCTCCGTGCGGAATTTAAATCACTCACGGTATGTCCGTAATTTATTCACGAATCCGTGAATGTCAGTTTCGGATGCGTGTGGCGGTCCCGTCAGCAGAGCTTTCACTCGGGCCGCCCGACACGACACGCACTGTGGACGCTGTACTCTTCGACATGGACGGTGTACTGGTCGATTCCGAACGGTTCTGGCACGCGTTCGAAGACGAGTGGGTCTTCGCCGAGGCGACCGAGGGAACGCCGACGCGCGAGGAGGTGACCGGGCGGAACTACCGGGAGATGTACGACTACCTCTCGACGGAATACGGAACGACGGTCTCGAAAGAGGAGTTCGTCGGTCGGTACGACGAACACGCGATGGACGTGGTATACGGCGACGGCGTCGTGCTGATGGAGGGTGCCGAGGAGCTGTTCGACGGCCTCCGCGCTCGCGCGAAACTGGCGATCGTCTCCTCCGCGCCACAGGACTGGATCGCGGTCGTCCGTGAGCGGTTCGACCTCGACCCGCTCGACCTCGTGTTGAGCGCCGACGACATCGACGACCCCGGCAAGCCCGAGCCGCACATCTACGAACACGCCGCGGCCGAGCTCGGCCTCGACCCCGAGCGCTGCGTCGTCGTCGAGGACTCGTACAACGGCGTCGCGGCGGCCGTCGCGGCCGGAGCGTACTGTATCGCCTACCGGACGCCGCAGAACCGGGGCGTCGACCACTCCGCCGCAGACGAGGTTGTCGAGGGGCCTGCGGCGTTGCGCGCAGCGCTGATGCGGCTGGTCGACGGCGACCCCTGACTCCGGTGTCAGTCGACGACCGCGACGGTTCGTTCCTCGTGGACCGGGAGCAGCGGGAGGTCGGGGAACGACACCTCGATGCGGAAGGTGAGTTCGTCGTCGGTCGCGCCGAAGACGCCGACGGGGACGTGCGTCGCGTCCGAGAGGTACGTCGTCTTCGTCGTCATCTCCACGTCGTTGACCGTGACGCGGATCCCGGTACGGCCGCTCCCCCCGGTGTTTCGCACGGAGACTTCCCTGACCGCGCTGGTCCCGCGCTCGACCGTCTCGGGGAACGGCCCCCAGTCGATCTCGATCGCCGGCAGCGACTGCGCCGACTCGACGACCCGCTCGGCCACCCCCTCAGAGAGGTCCGCCCGGGTCAGCGCCGTCGTGCCGGCCGCGACGAGATCGGACGGGGTTCGCAGCCCGGCCGACGAGAGCCGCCCCGCCCGACGCGAGCCGATTCCGTCGACGGCGGTGAGCCCGACCGCGTCGCGGGAGACGCCGTGTTCGACGCGCGCCTCGACCCGGCGGGCGAGGTTGGCCGCGCGCGGGCCCGAGAAGGTGTCGAGGAACTCCCGGAGCGCCGCCAACAGCCGGAGGGCGTTCTGCCTGATGATCCAGGCGTCGCTCCGGAGGTCAGCCGGGGTCGAGCCAGTCATCGACGCCCGGCAGATGGCGAGCACCTTGCGGTTGCCGCCGTCGAGCGAGCTGTCCATCCCCGTGAGGACGGAGTCGACCGCGTCGGTCTCGGCCGAGCGGCAGGAGACGGAGTGGAACTCCGACGCGCCCGCGACGCTCTCGAGGACGGCGTCGGCGTCGATGTACTCGCGCTCGGAGAGGTCGTGAAAGCGCCGCGCGGTCGCGAGATCGAGGTAGTACTTCGACGCCAGCCGGCCGAGCGAGGTGGGCTCGACCCCCAGGCCGTCCATCGAGACGAAGCCGCGGTCGACGAGCGATTCGAGCGTCTCCCGGACTCGATCCCTGAGGCCGTCGAAGGCGTACTCCTGGGGACGGGACTGCGCGCGCACGTAGTAGAACGTCGTCTCCAGCCACGAGAGCACGTCGTCGAGGTCGTCGATGGTGCCCATCGCGACCTCGGCGTTGAGATGTGAGTCCAACTCGGCGGCGAGGTGGGACTCGATGTCTTTTCCATCGCTGATGAGTCGCCGGTAGCGGTCGGCGTCAGAGCGGTCACACACCACCCAGCCGTAGCCGACGTCGTCGTAGCCCGGCCGGCCGGCCCGACCGAGCATCTGCATCACGTCCAGCGGGGAGATGTCCACGTCGCCCTCCAGCGGGTCGTGGTACTTCGTGTCGCGGATGACGACGCACCGGGCGGGGAGGTTCACACCCCACGCGAGCGTCGACGTCGAGAACAGCAGTTGGATCTTCCCCTCGCGGAACCATCTCTCCACTCGATCGCGGTCCTCCTTCCCGAGCCCCGCGTGGTGGAACCCGATGCCGTCGACGACGGAGTTTCGCAACGAATCGTTCGACAGCTCCTTCGCCTCGTTGTGGAAGTCGTAGTCGCCGCGGGCACCCATCGGCACGTCGCGTTCGGCGAACTCGTCGCGCGCCTTCGCCGCGGCCTGCACCGTGTCCTGCCGCGAGGAGACGAAGACGAGCGCCTGGCCCGCCTCGCGGATGTGCGGTTCGGCCAGGTCGAACGCTCTGTACAGTCGACGGTACTTGTCGGCGAAGCTGTTCTCGCCGTGGCTGTACGTCTTCACTCCCGCGTGGAGCTTCACCGGGCGGTAGTCGTCGCCGAACTCGAACGTCGTTTCTTCGACCGCGTCCAGCCACGCGGCGACGTCGGCGACGTTGCGCATCGTCGCCGACAGCGCCACGATTCGCGGGTCACAGAGCCGCCGAAGGCGGGAGACGGTCACTTCGAGCACCCCGCCTCTGGAGTCGGAGTCGAGGAGGTGGACCTCGTCGATGACGACGCAGTCCACGTCGGTGACGAAGCCGTATCTGGGAGAGTCGTGTTTCCTCGTGGCCGAGTCGGTCTTCTCGGGCGTCATCACGAGGATGTCCGCCCGCTCCGCGCGGCGAGGGTTGAGGTCGCGCTCGCCCGTCACGACGTACACCGAGTAGCCGAGATCCTCGAAACGTTCCCACTCGGCTTCCTTCTCGTTCGTCAGCGCGCGCAAGGGGGCGATAAAGAGCGCCGTTCCTCCTTCCCCGAGGGTCTTACACATCGCCAGTTCCGCCAGCGCCGTCTTCCCCGACGCCGTCGGGGCCGCGGCGACCACGTTCTCGTCGCGCTCCATGATCGCCGGGAGCGCCTCGCGTTGCATCCGGTTGAACTCCTCGAAGCCGAACGCGTCGGCGAACTCGGGGATGGCCTCGGCCACTTTCACCCGTGGCGTCCTCCCGCTCGCAGCCGGTTCCCGGGGACAGTCATGCTCGGAGGGGGGCGCTCGCTCGACCAAAAACTTCCGGTGACCGCCGTCCGGACGGTGCGAACGGCCCGTTCCTGAGAAGAGAGATTGTGAACAAGATACAATACCTTTCGCGCCGTAGAGAAACGCGGTGAGTACGATGAATAAAAACGTCGGCGGAATCGATCGAAACGCGCGCCTGATCATCGGTCCGGTCTTGCTTGTCGTTGGACTCACGGCACTCGTTCAACTGCTGCCGCTCGGGACGCTCGGTGCCGTCGCTGCCCTCGTCGTCGGGGCGATCCTGACAGTGACCGGCGCGGTCCAGCGGTGTCCGCTGAACGCGCTGCTCGGCGTCGACACCTGTCCGATCGACGGGTGAACGCGGCCGCGTCGCTCGTGTCTGGTCGCGGCCGGAGCCGCGAACAGCACCTCACGGCGTCACATACGGCCGACGTGCGGCGAACGAGCGACCGGCGGAAGCGAGTCGGCCGGGGAGGGCGAGACGTCGTCACCCTGGCGACCGCGCGGCCCCTCTCCCGGGCAGTACTGTCACGATGGGGACGCCCCGGTCGGTCCGTACTCGACCGCACGTTTTTCACGACAGCCGCCTACCGTCCGGTATGAGCGGGAGTCGCCGGCACCGTCGAAAACCCGACTGGCTGAAGATGCGACCGCCGTCGGGCCAGCGGTTCACCGAGATCAAGCGCGAACTCAGGGACAGAAACCTCCACACCGTCTGCGAGGAGGCCAATTGCCCGAACCTCGGGGAGTGCTGGTCGGGACAAGACGGCCCGGGAACGGCGACGTTCATGCTGATGGGCGACCGCTGCTCGCGGGGCTGTAACTTCTGCGACGTCCAGACCGGAGGGATGGAGGCGCTCGACCCCGACGAACCCGACAACGTCGCCGAGGCGGTGGCCGAGATCGGCCTCGACTACGTCGTCCTCACCTCCGTGGATAGAGACGACCTCCCCGACCAGGGCGCGGGGCACTTCGCGCGGACCATCCGCGCGATCAAAGAGCGCGACCCCTCGATCCTCGTCGAGGTCCTGATCCCCGACTTCCAAGGGGAACCGGAACTCGTGCGGGAGATCATCGACGCGCGCCCCGACGTGATCGCGCACAACATCGAGACGGTCGAACGCCTGCAGTGGCCCGTCCGTGACCGCCGCGCGGGCTACGAGCAGTCGCTGTCCGTGCTCGAACAGGTCACCGCCGAGTCCGACATCCACACCAAGACGTCGATCATGCTCGGCCTCGGCGAGTACGCCCACGAGGTGTACCAGACGCTGTCGGACCTCCGGGAGGCCGACGTCGACGTCGTCACGCTCGGGCAGTACCTCCAGCCGTCGCGGTCACACCTCGACGTCTACGACTACGTCCACCCCGACGCGTTCGACACCTGGCGGCGGGTCGCCGAGGACGAACTCGGCTTCCTCTACTGCGCCTCGGGGCCGATGGTGCGCTCGTCGTACAAAGCGGGGGAGCTGTTCGTCGACGCGCTCGTCCGCGAGGGCCGGACGGTCGAGGAGGCGCGACGGGCCGCGCGTGCCGCCGACTGAGCGAGCCACGCCCCCGCCGTGCGTGCCGGGCCGACGGTTCGAAGGACGAACCGCTGGCTCCGGCGAACCGCCCGCTGGCACCGTCGAGCGCCTCGGTACGCGACCGGCGATCCCGTTCTACGAAAACACTATACGACAGGGAGGTGACCCTCTGCTCATGCACGGGAGGGTCACACCGTGAGCGTGCTACAGCGCGATCCACGGGATCAGGTCCGCGTCCTCGACGAGGACGGCAGCGTCGTCGGCGACGTCCCCGACGTGGACGACGAGACGCTGGTGTCGATGTACCGCGAGATGAAACTCGCCCGGCACTTCGACACCCGTGCGGTGAGCCTCCAGCGGCAGGGGCGGATGGGCACCTATCCGCCGCTGTCGGGACAGGAGGGCGCACAGGTGGCGAGCGCCCACGCGCTCGACGAGGAGGACTGGCTCTTCCCGTCGTACCGCGAGCACGCCGCGCTCCACACGCGTGGCTTCCCGCTCGACCGGATCTTGCTGTACTGGATGGGCACCGAGCGCGGCAACGAAGCGCCGCCGGACGTCAACACGTTCCCCGTCGCGGTGCCGATCGCCACCCAGACCCTCCACGCGGTCGGCGCGTCGTGGGCTTCGAAACACAAAGGCGAGCGGAAGGCGTTCATCACCTACTTCGGTGACGGGGGCTCCTCGGAGGGCGACACCCACGAGGCGATGAACTTCGCTGGCGTGTTCGACACCCCCACCGTGTTCTTCTGCAACAACAACCAGTGGGCGATCTCCGTCCCCCGGGAGCGACAGACGGCGGCCGAGACGATCGCGCAGCGGGCCGACGCCTACGGCTTTCAGGGGATCCAGGTCGATGGGATGGATCCGCTGGCGGTGTACGACGTCACGCGCGCCGCGGTCGAGAAGGCCAAGGCCGACACACCCGACGAACTCCGGCCGACGCTCATCGAGGCGGTTCAGTACCGCTTCGGCGCGCACACGACCGCTGACGACCCGACGGTGTACCGCGACAGCGACGAGGTCGAACAGTGGAAACGGAAAGATCCCATCCCGCGGCTGGAGACGTTCCTCCGCGAGACGGGCCGACTCGACGACGACGACGTCGAGCGGATCGAACGCGAGGTCCAGCAGGAGGTGGCCGACGCCATCGAGACGGCGGAGTCGACCCCCCGGCCCGACCCCGAGGAACTGTTCGACCACACCTTCGCCGAGCGAACCCCGGACATCGAGGCGCAACACGAGGCGTTCGCCGCCATGCGCGAGCGACTCGGCGACGAGGCGTTCCGCAACGAGTAACTCACAATGAGCACGTCACAAACACAGAACCTCACCCTGGTCCAGGCGGTACGGGACGGTCTCCACACCGGAATGCAGCGCGACGACGACGTCATCGTCCTCGGGGAGGACGTCGGGAAGAACGGCGGCGTCTTCCGCGCGACCGAAGGGCTGTACGACGAGTTCGGCGGCGATCGGGTCATCGACACCCCGCTCGCGGAGTCGGGCATCGTCGGCACGGCCATCGGGATGGCCGCCTACGGGCTCAAACCCGTCCCGGAGATCCAGTTCTCCGGCTTCATGTACCCGGCGTTCGACCAGATCGTCTCTCACGCCGCCCGGCTCCGGACGCGGTCTCGCGGTCGTTTTACCTGTCCGCTCGTCGTTCGCGCGCCCTACGGCGGCGGCATCCGCGCGCCCGAACACCACTCCGAGTCGAAGGAGGCGTTCTACGCGCACGAGGCCGGGCTCAAGGTCGTCATCCCGTCGACGCCGGCCGACACCAAGGGGCTACTCATCTCTGCCATCCGCGATCCGGACCCCGTGATCTTCCTCGAACCGAAGCTCATCTACCGCGCGTTCAGGGGTGACGTCCCGGAGGGCGAACACACCGTCCCGATCGGCGAGGCACAGGTTCGAAGGGAAGGCGAAGACGTCTCGGTCTTCGTCTACGGCGCGATGACGCCGCGAACCCTCGAAGCCGCCGAGAACCTCGCCGAGGAGGGGGTCGACGTCGAGGTGGTCGACCTCCGGACTGTCTCGCCGCTGGATCGGGAGGCTATCGTCGACTCGTTCACGAAGACCGGGCGGGCGTGCGTCGTCCACGAGGCCCCCCGGTCGGGCGGGCTCGCGGGTGAGATCACTGCGACGATCCAGGAGGAGGCGCTGCTGTACCAGGAAGCGCCCGTCGTCCGCGTGACCGGGTACGACGTTCCCTACCCGCTGTACGCCCTGGAGGACTACTACCTCCCCTCGGTCGCGCGCATCGAGGACGGCATCCGGGAGGCCGTGGAGTACCCATGATCCGCGAGTTCAAACTCCCCGACGTCGGCGAAGGCGTGGCGGAGGGCGAACTGGTCGCGTGGCACGTCAAGCCCGGCGACGGCGTGGTCGAAGATCAGGTCGTCGCCGAGGTGGAGACGGACAAGGCGCTCGTCGAGGTTCCCTCCCCCTACGACGGGACCGTGGCGGAGCTCCGCGCCGAAGCGGGCCAGATGGTCCCGGTCGGCGACGTCATCATCACGTTCGACGTCCCCGACGAAGCCGGAGCCGAAGGGGAGGCCGAACCCGAGTCCGCGTCCGCGTCCGCGTCCGAACCCGAGACCACGACAGGGCCGAGCGACGCCCCAGCGGCGACCGAGCCGGCGGCGTCGGGCGACAGCGCCGCCGGGGCGGAGAGCGAGGGCGACGCAGACCACGAACCCGACGCGCGGGTGTTCGCCCCGCCGAGCGTCCGTCGGCTCGCCCGCGAGGAGGGCGTCGATCTCGCGACGATCGACGGGAGCGGCCCGGGCGGGCGGATCACCGAGGGGGACGTCCGGGCGGCGGCCGAAGCCGAGCCCGGAGCCAGCGCGGACGCCGCCGAGCGTGACGAGGGGCCCGCCGCGGTGAGTTTCGGCGGGCCGTCGGCGACGAGTGGCGACGCGGCGGAGGGAGGCGAAGCCGACGACGCGGCGAGCGGGGCGCCGACGCAGGCGACCGAGGCGGCCGGCCGCGACCGGACGCTCGCCGCGCCCGCGACCCGGAAGCTGGCGGCCGACGAAGGGGTCGACATCGACGACGTGCCCGCGACCGAACGGCGCGACGGCGAGGCGTTCGTCACGCCCGACGCGGTCCGGGCGTACGCCGAGGCCCAGCGGGCGGCACAGGAAGCCGACGCGGCCGCCGTGTCGGCGGGTGAGATCGGTGAGGCCGGGGATGGGGAGGCGGCGAGTCGCGAGCCCGTGGCTGGACCGCCCGCGACGGTCGAGACCGAACCCGTCACCGACGGGGAGGAGGACGAGCGGGTCCCCTACCGCGGCATCCGCCGGACCATCGGCGAGCAGATGCAGCGCTCGAAGTTCACCGCGCCGCACGTCACCCACCACGACACCGCCGTCGTCGACGACCTCGTCGCGCTCCGGTCGGAGTTGAAACCGCACGCCGAAGCGCGGGGCGTCTCGCTCACCTACACGCCGCTGGTGATGACGGCCGTAGTGAAGGCGCTGAAAGAGCACCCGAAGCTGAACGCCGTCTTCGACGAGGAGAACGAGGAGATCCTCCGTAAAAGGGAGTACCACGTCGGCGTCGCCGTCGCCACCGACGCGGGGCTGATGGTGCCCGTGGTTCGGGACGTCGACCGGAAAGGGGCGGTGGAGATCGCCTCGGAGCTCGGCGGCCTCGTCGAACGAGCACACGACCGGAGCATCGCCCGCGAGGAGATGCGGGGCAGCACGTTCACCATCACCAACTTCGGTGCCATCGGCGGCGAGTACGCCACGCCGATCATCAACTACCCCGAGGTCGCGATCTTGGGGTTGGGCGCGATCGAACAGCGGCCCGTCGTCGAAGAGGGGGAGGTCGTCGCACGACACACCCTCCCGCTGTCGCTGTCGATCGACCACCGCGTCGTCGACGGGGCGGACGCCGGACGGTTCGCCAACACGCTCATCGAGTATCTGGAGAACCCCCGGCTGTTGCTGTTGTGAGCTCGGGAGCGAGTCAGTCCGAGGCGGCTTCCGACGCCGGGTCGCCGCGGGCGACTCGAGAGTCGACGTGCGACGCGAGTCCGTCAAGCGTCTCCCCGAACGTCTCCTCGAACTTCGATTCCATCATCACTTTCGCCATCACCCAGCCCAGGGGGCCGAACTTCGGCGTGAACCGTGCCGCCATGGTGACTGCCGTCTGTGTGTCCACCTGTTCGTCCACGGAGATGGTGACGACGTTCTCTTTCAGCGGGAAGTCACCCATGTCGATGAACTCGACGGTGTAGGAGGTGTTCGGTTCGTAGTCGACGATTCGCTCCTCGATGCGACCACTCCCGTCGAGCACACACTCGCGGGTCGCACCCTCGCCGGTGTCGGGACCGGCGATGATTCCCGACTCGAGGACGCCGGGGTTGTACGTCGCGACGCCGCCGAAGTCGTCGAGGACCTCCCAGACGGCAGCCGTCGGTGCGTCGATCGTTCGGGTGACAGTGACCTCGTGCATAGCACTCGTTCGGCGCTTCGGATCATAGCGCTCTCGCGGTCGTGTGCGGGAGAGGCACTGGCTCGAACCGAAGACCGCGGCGGACGCTCGCCGGCGAGTACACTCACGCGGCCACGACATCGACGCCGCCGACGAGGAGTCGAGTTTCCGGAGAACCACCGGCTGCTGTTGGTGTGAGCGGGTGTGTCGTTGTAGGCAGGGTGTGTTGTCGTGAGTCGGGTGTGTCGCTGTAAGCGAGTGCGTTCGCTGAGCGAGCGCGACCGAACCGCTCGACGGTGGAGGACGGACTGCCCCGGTGTGGTGTGGACGGTCGGGTAGGTCGTGCTCGCGTCGGGTGGAACGAGGGAGACAGCGAGCGAGGGCGGCCACCAGGGCGGTGAGGCCACGTCCTCCCCAGCCGATTGCGGTCCTCGTCGTTCGCTCCGCTCACGACCGCGGTCCTCATCCCTCGCGCGTTTGTCGCCGGACGGAGCCGGCGACGGCACGCGCCACCGCACCGCGGTCGGTGGCGGAGCGGTCGGCGCGCGGGAGCGGACGTCGTGAACGACTCGCGCGGGGTCTTCGTGAGCGATCGGAGCGAGTGACCAGCGTGAACGAGAACGACCCGTTCTGCCGCGTGGTGTCCATTTAACACCACAGACGGTGAGAACCGACACATGGTCGTCGGAGACATCTCGACAGGGACGGAGCTTCTGGTGATCGGCGCGGGACCGGGCGGCTACGTCGCCGCGATCCGCGCCGCCCAGAAGGGGCTCGACACGACGCTCGTCGAGCGTGACGCGTACGGCGGGACCTGCCTCAATCACGGCTGTATTCCGTCGAAGGCGTACATCACGGCGTCGGGGCTGGCCCACGACGCCGGCAACGCAGCGGAGATGGGGATCCACGCCGACCCGGTTGTCGACATGGCCGGGATGCGCGACTGGAAGGACGGCGTCGTCGATCAGCTGACGGGGGGCGTCGAGAAGCTCTGTAAGGCCAACGGCGTCAACCTCGTCGAGGGAACGGCTCGGTTCGACGGCCCGAACCGGGTACGGGTCGCCCACGGCGGCGAGGGGCAGGGGTCGGAGAGCATCGAGTTCGAGCACTGCATCGTCGCGACGGGGTCGCGACCGATGGAGATCCCCGGGTTCTCGTACGCCGACGACCCCGTGGCCTCCTCGCGCGACGCGCTCGCGTTCGGCTCGGTCCCGGACCGACTCGTGGTGGTGGGCGCGGGCTACATCGGCATGGAGCTGTCGACGGTGTTCGCCAAACTCGGGAGCGAGGTCACGGTGGTCGAGATGCTCGACGACGTCCTCCCGGGGTACGAGGACGACGTGGCGCGCGTCGTCCGCACGCGGGCGGAGGAACTCGGTGTCGACTTCCACTTCGGCGAGGGCGCGGCGGAGTGGCGCGACGGCAACGACGGCGGCATCGTCGTCGCCACCGAGACCGAAGACGGGGACCGACACGAGTACGACGCGGACAAGGTGCTCGTCGCGGTCGGGCGCGAGCCCGTCTCGGACACGCTCGACCTCGACGCGGCGGGGGTCGAGACCGACGACCGCGGCTTCATCACGACCGACGACCAGGCGCGGACGAACGTCGAGTCGATCTTCGCCGTCGGCGACGTCGCGGGCGAGCCGATGTTGGCGCACGTCGGCTCGAAGGAGGGAATCGTCGCCGCCGAGGTCGCCGCGGGCGAACCCGTGGGGCTGGATTACCAGGCGATCCCCGCGGCGGTGTTCACCGACCCCGAGATCGGCACCGTGGGCATGACCGAGGCGGAGGCCGAGGAGGCTGGCTTCGAGCCCGTCGTCGGGCAGATGCCGTTCAACGCGTCGGGGCGGGCGCTGACAACCGGCCACACGGAGGGGTTCGTCCGCGTCGTCGCCGACGAGGGGACGGGGTTCGTCCTCGGCGGGCAGATCGTCGGCCCCGAGGCCTCCGAGTTGGTCGCCGAACTCGCGCTCGCGATCGAGATGGGAGCCACGCTGGAGGACGTCGCGGCGACGATCCACACCCATCCGACGCTCGCCGAGGCGACGATGGAAGCCTGCGAGAACGCGCTCGGGCAGGCGATCCACACGCTGAACCGGTGAGCCGTCGCGGGCGAGACACGTCGACCGGCCTCGGTTCGTGTCGTCGTCACGGCGCGTGCCGATCGACGGGGCTGGCTACCGACACCGATCGACCGCACGACGGTCGCGTCCGCTCCGATGGTGGCACGCGGGACAAAAGGGGGGGAGTTCCCTATCGAGGGACCGCTGAACCCGGCGATGTGATGGGGGGAGAGGGTTTGACGGTTCCTCGAACAGGTGTTAGGCGGTAGCCGGCTTGAGCATTGACACGGAGATATGAGTGTCGAACCCGTCGGATCTCGTGAACTGCCGGCTCGGTGTCCGGTTTCACGAGGGCTCGCGGGGACGCCGGCGTCGGCGGCGACGCGGCTTCTCACCGGCCGAGAGCCGACCCTGAACTTAACGACCCCTCCACGAGAACGCGTGATCATGTCGGGTGAGAGTCGAAAGACAGGGACTGCGGTGGAGCTTCGGCTTCGCCTGTACGAACTCCTCCATCGGAAAGTCGATCGGGAACGAACCGCACGCATGACGCGAGCCACGCGCGGCGGCCTACTGGTTGCGGCCGTGTTCGGGTACGCGGTCGTCACGGGTGACCTGCGGTTCATCGCGCTCACGCCGGTGCTGTACGGCGTGGTGGCGATGGACGGGCTGAAATCCACGGTGAAGATCCTCTACCTCAACCGTCACCTCATCCGGGTCGAAGACGGCCTCGGAGGTCACGAACCGCTGTACGACTGGGCGTCGCGCCACGGCGTCTTCGGCGACCTCCCGCGGATCGAAGTCGCCGACTTCGACCTGAACGAGATCCCGACGATCGCGCTCGTCGTCTCGGTCGCCGCGGGCTACGTCGGCCTCGTCGTCCTCTCGGTGCGGACGTGGACCGCGACGAGCACGGGCGAGTCGGGCGTCGCCCCACCCGTCCCCCTCGACGTGCTCCTCGTCGGCTACGCCGTCTTGACCCTGGTCCTGCTCGTCATCAGCGGCGTCGGCTACGTCCACCTGCAGCGGCTGAGCCGCGAAATCGACGCCGGCCGGAGCGACTGACGCCGCCGACGCCGGCCGGAGCGACTGACGCCGCCGACGCCGGCCGGAGCGACTGACGCCGCCGACGCCGGCGACCGCTCACTCCTCGGTGGGCCGCAGCAGGCCGCGCTCTTCGAAGACCTGCGCGAGGCGCTCCATCGTCGGAACGACGAGATCGCAGTGGGGTTCGACGGCCGGCTTCGGGAGGTAACCGACGGCGAGTCCGGCGACTTCGAGCATCGGCAGGTCATTCGCGCCGTCGCCGATCGCGACGGTCTGGTCCGACGCGACGCCGAGTTCCGAAGCGAGCCGTTCGAGTTCGTGGTCTTTCGTCCCCTCGATGAGCGGCCCCTCGACCCCGCCGGTGAGTCGCCCGCCCTCGATCGGGAGCCGGTTCGAGACGATAGTGTCGACCGCGTCGCGAACGCCCTCCTTGTCGAGTGCGCGTTCGACGCCGCGCTCGAACCCCCCGGTCAGGATCGCGACGTGGTGGCCGTAGTCGTCGAGGCGGCGGAGCAACTCCGCCGCGCCGGGTCGGAGCGCGACCTCGCCGTACGCGTCGTCGGCGCGTTCTTCTTCCAGCCCTTCGAGGAGCGACGCGCGATCGCGTAAGCTCTTCGCGTAGGAGATCTCGTCGTTCATCGCCCGCTCCGTGATCTCCGCCATCTCGTCGGCGACCCCCTCCCGGTCGCCGAGCAGCACCGTCATCTCCGAGTCCGAGAGCGTCCCGTCGAAGTCGAACGCGATCAGTTTCATACCCGATCAACGACGCCGTGACTTTGAAAGCTTCCCATCTCCGGTCGCGTTCCAGACGAGGGGGCCGTCTGCGGAGGATGAGTCGAAAACCGGACCGCGGTTTCAGTGGTCTGAAACGTCCGTTCGCGCCGGTTCGTGCGTCGTGTGAGCACATTGGTCCCGGGCGAATCGCCCGGTGAAGATAACGCTTAAACGCGCGCCCAAGAACCGTACGCTCATGAAGGTACTCGTCACGGACCCGATCGCGGACGCGGGCATACAGCGTCTGCGCGACGCGGGCCACGACGTCGTAACGGACTACGATTCGGAGGGCGACGCCCTCCTCGACGCGATCGCCGACGCGAACGCGCTCGTGGTCCGATCCGGGACCCAGGTGACGCGCGAGGTGTTCGAGACCGCACGGGATCTGGTCATCGTCGGGCGGGCAGGCATCGGCGTCGACAACATCGACATCGACGCCGCGACCGACCACGGCGTCGTCGTGGCGAACGCGCCGGAGGGGAACGTCCGCGCCGCCGCGGAACACACGGTCGCGATGGCCTTTGCGACCGCACGCTCTATCCCGCAGGCGCACGCTCGCCTCCGCGGGGGCGAGTGGGCGAAAGGGGAGTACCTCGGGACGGAGCTCAACGGCAAGACGCTCGGCATCGTCGGCCTGGGCCGCGTGGGCCAGGAGGTCGCGAAGCGGCTCGACTCGCTCGGCATGGATCTCGTCGCCTACGACCCGTACATCGGCGAGGAGCGCGCCGAACGCCTGGGAGCCGAACTCGTGGCGTTCGAGACGTGTCTCGAGCGTGCCGATTTCCTCACCGTCCACACGCCGCTCACGCCGGAGACGGAAGGGCTCATCTCGACCGAGGAACTGGAGCTGATGGGCGGCGGCTACCTCGTCAACTGCGCCCGCGGGGGCGTCGTCGACGAGGCGGCGCTGGCGGCGGCCGTCGAGAACGGCACGCTCGAAGGGGCCGCACTCGACGTCTTCGAGGCGGAGCCGCTCTCGCCCGATAGCCCGCTGTTGACCGTCGAGGACGTCATCGTCACCCCCCACCTCGGTGCCTCGACCGAGGCCGCACAGGAGAACGTCGCGACGAGCATCGCCGACCAGGTGCTCGCGGCGTTCGCCGACGAACCAGTCATCAACGCGCTGAACGCCCCGTCGGTCGACCGGAGCGCGTTCCCGCGGATCCGGCCGTACATCGAACTCGCCGAGACGGCGGGGAAGGTCGGGGCGCAGGTGTTCGACCAGCGCATCTCGGAGGTCGAGGTCAGCTACCAGGGCGACATCGCCGAGGAGGAGGTCGAACTCGTCACCGCCTCGGCGCTCAAGGGCGTTTTCGAGCCGCTGGAGTGGCAGGTCAACGCGGTCAACGCGCCGAAGATCGCCGAAGAGCGCGGGATCGACGTGGTCGAGACCAAGAGCAGACAGTCGGAGGACTTCCAGAGCCTCGTCACGGTCACCGTGAAGAACGACGAGGACTCGCTCGGCGTCTGCGGGACGCTCTTCGCGGGCGACGACCCGCGCATCGTCCGCCTCGACGGCTACCGCGTCGACGCCATCCCCCACGGCCGGATGCTCGTCGCCCGCAACTACGACCGGCCGGGCGTCATCGGCTTCATCGGGACGGTCCTGGGCGACAACGACATCAACATCGCCGGGATGTTCAACGCGCGACGCGCACCCGGCGAGGACGCCGCACTCACCGTCTACAACCTCGACGACCCCGTCCCCGAGTCGGTCCGCGACCAGTTGCTCGCCGACGAGCGGCTCACCGAGGTGAAGTACATCACCCTCGACAACGGCGACGAGGAGTAGCCGGCGGCGTCAACGGCGGCAGGGGTTCAGTTTCGACCGCATTTTCCCCTTGGCGGTGCCGGCGATGAAGCCGGAGGCACCGCCGAAGCCCGCGCCGATGCCGGCACCGAGCGGGCCGAGCGGCGAGCCGACGAGTGCGCCGACCGTCGCACCCGCGGCCGCACCTTTCGTCGCCTCTTTGCGTTCCGTGCGTGACCTAGACGAGCAAGGCATAGTCGAGGGATAGGAGTGCACAGTCAAGAGTGTACGGGCCGGTCGCCCCGGCGGGGAGCGCCGCGGGGACGGCGCTTTCGGTACTCAGTCGAGTCCGAGACGACGTGCGATCCGGGACCGAAGCGACGAGAGGGCCGTCCGAACCCCGAGGCGCGGATCGTCGCCCGCCGTCGGCGTGGATGTCGACCGTGTCGTGGCCGTGGTCTCGGCTTCGACCTCGGCCTCGCGGTGTTCGAGGAGTCGTTCGTAGCGCTCGATGACCGCCTGCCGTTCGGCGGCCTGCGTCTCGATGTACTCGCGGAGCGCCTCGTTCTCCTGTTTCAGTTCCGTGACGTGGTCGTGGTCGCGTCGCGAGGCCGTGGCAGGTCCGAGGTCCGGTCTCGGCGTCGTCGGGAGCGGTTGCACCTGCGGGTGTCGACTGGGACCTGCCGACGCGGCGGGAGCACGCTCGCGATCCGACTCCGGCGGAAACGTTCGCGTGCCCGCCGACGTGCTGCTGACGGTTCCTGTTGGAAGACTCGGGGGCACGGTACCGACTACTCGGGCGACGATCAAAAGGGTGCGTCAGACGGACGTCACGCACGTTCACGACGACGTGAACGAGTGTCCGAGCCGACGGTCGGAAGCGACGAGAGAACGCGGGGCGGTCAGAACGGCAGGAGTCGGCGGAGCAGACCGGGGGACTGTCCGGGGGATCGGTCGAGGAGATCGAGGACGGCATCGGTGTCGTTGGCGACGGGTTCGGGTTCGTTGCCCGCCTCGAACGCCGCGTCCGGGTCCTTGAGGAGGTGGCCGGTCGTGAGACAGACAACCCGTTCGTCGGCGTCGACGTCGCCGCGGTCGCGGAGCTTCTTCAGGCCGGCGACGCTCGCGGCGGAGGCGGGTTCGACGCCCACGCCCTCCTTGGCGAGCGCGCGCTGGGCGGCCGTGATCTCCGTGTCGGAGACCGAGACGGCCGTGCCGCCCGTGTTGCGGATGCCGGGGAGCGCCTTGGGCGCGTTCACCGGGTTGCCGATGCGGATCGCCGTGGCGATGGTCTCGACGTCGTCCCAGCGCCGGACTTCGTCGGCACCGGCGTCGACCGCCTCGACCATCGGCGCGGCACCCTCGGCCTGCACGCCCGTCAGCTTCGGCACGTCGTCGGCGTCGAGCGCCCCCGACTGGACGAGTTCGCGGAACGCCTTGTACAGCGCGGCGGTGTTGCCCGCGTTCCCCACCGGGAGGACGATCCGGTCGGGGTACGTCCCGTAGTCGTCGGAGAACTCCTCTAAGATCTCGAGCCCGATCGTCTTCTGTCCCTCCAGGCGGAAGGGGTTCAGCGAGTTCAGCAGGTACACCTCACCGGCGGCGGCGAGCTCTTGGACGATGTCGAGACAGGCGTCGAAGTTGCCGTCGACTTCGAGGATGCGCGCGTCGTGGAGCGCCGCCTGTGCGATCTTGCCCGCGGCGACCTTCCCCGAGGGGAGGAGGACGAGCGTTTCGAGGCCCGCGCGCGCGCCGTAGGCGGCGAGCGCCGCCGACGTGTTGCCCGTCGAGGCGCAGGCGAGTCGCCCGACGCCGAGCGCTTTCGCCACGCGGACGCCGACGGTCATCCCCCGGTCTTTGAAGCTCCCCGTCGGGTTCATCCCCTCGTGTTTCACTCTGAGCGTGTCGACGTCGATCGCTTTCTCCAAGCGGGGGACGCGGTGGAGCGGCGTTGCCCCCTCGGGCAGAGTGACGCCCTCCTGGAAGGGGAGCGCAGCGGCGTAGCGCCAGACGCCGCGACCCTCGAAGTCGTCGAACGTCGGCGGGTCGGCGTACGTCACTTCGAGGAGGCCGTCGCAGTCGTCACAGGTGTAGCGGATGTCGGCGAAGGGGGCGAACGTCTCGCCGCACTCGATACACTCCAACCAGACGCCGTCGTCGGCGTCGTCGGGTGCCGTCGGGATCTCGCCGGTCAACTCCAGACTCATTGTCGGTTGGCTTGCGCCGTGGAGTAAAAAGGAGGGCGGTCCCGGCCGCGGGGGAAAACACTTGGCCGCGGTGACCCAAACCGGAGCGATGCCCGCCACCCGCCCGACGACGGCGACGCCGACGCGACGCGCGGTCCTCCGGTCGGCCGCGGCGCTCGGCGCGACGGCCGGCCTCGCCGGCTGTGCACAGTCCGCCGATCGGTCGTTTCCCGACGCGGACTGGCCGATGGCCGGCGGCGGACCACGGAACACGTCCAGCGTCGACGGGACGTTCCCGGAGGCGGTGACGGAAGCGTGGCGGACCGACGTCGGGGGCTGGCCGATCACTCAGCCGGTCGTCGTCGACGGAACCGTCTACGTGGGCACCGACCGACGGTTCCGGGCGGTCGACGCCGCCGACGGGAGCCAACTGTGGGAGAGCCGCCTCCGGGAGCGGGACGCCAACGGGGTGGCGCCACCCGAGGTCGCCGGGTCCCCGGCCTACGCCGCGACCGACGACGTCCTCGTCGTCACGACGTACGAGGGCGGACGCGAGGGTCGCGGCGGACGCGTCGCCGGGTACGACGCGGCGACCGGCGAGCGGCGCTGGGAGCGCACCCCCGCGGGCCGGTACGCCTACAGCGTCCGCGTCGCGGACGGGACGGCGTACCTGCGGACGTCGACGGAGTGTCTGGCGCTCTCGGCCGCCGAGGGCGACATCGAGTGGCGGCGTGAGGGGTTCGAGCCGCTGCGCTACGAGACGTTCAACATGCACGAACCGTTCGGCGTCGGCGTCGCCCCCACGGTCGGCGACGGGACCGTCTACGTCGCCGATCGGAATCGCCTGCGCGCGCTGTCGGTCGACACCGGGGCGGACCGGTGGACGGTCGACCTCCCGTACTGTCTGTCGGCCCCGGCGGTCCACGGAGATCGGGTGTACGCGCGCGGGTACTCCAGTGAGAGTTGGACCGTCGCGCTGACGCCCCAGGGGAGAGAAGAGTGGCGCGCGCCCGTCGGGGGCCTGTCGGCCCCGGCGGCGACCGACGACGTGGCGTTCGTCGTCGACGGTGACCTCGTCGCGCTCGACGCCGCCACGGGGGACGAACGCTGGCGGTGGGACCTCCGGAC
Source organism: Salinigranum marinum (assembly GCF_024228675.1). NCBI lineage: Archaea > Methanobacteriati > Methanobacteriota > Halobacteria > Halobacteriales > Haloferacaceae > Salinigranum > Salinigranum marinum. The sequence continues at coordinate 3,081,995 of NZ_CP100461.1, forward strand.
GGACGTGGTCGGCGCCGCGCCCGTGACCGCCGACGGGACGGTGGTCGCGCTCGGAAACCGCTCCGCCGCGCTCTCCCACGAACGCCCGGGGTTCGGCCTCGGGAGCCGCGTTCGCTGGACCCTCCCGAACCAGACGACGGAAACGGTGCCGCCGGCCGTCGGGGGCGGCCACCTCTACGTGGTGAATCCCTTTACCGATCACCTGGTCGCCTACCGCGGCTGACCCTCACGCCGCCGGTTCGGAGCCGAAGTCGTCGATGCGGCTGTGGACCGTCTCGGCCCACGCGTCGAGCGCCTCGTGGAGCATCTCCTTGGCCTCCGGCAGCGGCGTCGCGGTGTACTGGTAGACGTAGCCGCCGGGGTCGAGCAGTCGACGCTGGCGCTCGGCGAGTCCCTTCTCCATCAGCGTCGTCAACGAGCGGTTGACGTTGCTCCGGTCGCGGTCGAGCACGTCGGCGAGTTCGGCGACGGTGCTGCCGGGGTTCCGTAAGAGCACGAGATACGTCCGGCTCTCGTGGTCCTGGATGCCGAACACACAGGACAGGACGTGCTGGAACCCGGGGTCGTCCGTCTCCAGCAGGTTGGCCATGTCTGGGGAGTCTGCCATGTGGCCGGAACGAGGGGAGCCGTGATTAAATGTCCCCCAGCGGGTGTGCAACGCCGCCGCACAGCCGGGAGCGGGCGGTGGTCAGTCCTCGGCCGCGTCGGTCCGGGCGTAGCCCATCTTCGTGATGCACGTCCGCATCCCGTCCTCGTCGTCGTGTTTGTGCAGCGTCGTCGGCGTGTCGCAGTAGAACGTCGAGCCGTCGTGACGGAGCGTGACCTCGTACGTGCCACCGAGCATCTCCGTCTGGACGACGACGCGCCGTCCCTCCCGGAGCGCCGAGAGGATCTCTTCGGTGGTCAGTTCGCCGGAGTCGATACGAAGCAGTTCGGGCATACGTATTGAGTGAAGCGCGGGTAATATAAATCGGGGGCAACGGCCAACGGTGGCGGTCGCCACCGAACGGGTGCCGCGGGGGACGCCCGCGGCTCAGTTGGTGGTCGACTTCGATTCGGGGTCGTTTCGCGGTGGTTCGACGCCTTCGGCGGCCTCGACCGTGGCGGTTTCCTTCTGGGTGTCGATGTGCCAGCGATCCACCTCCGACTCGTACTCCGAGAGTCGGTCGGAGACAGCCCCCTTGAGGTCGTCGTCGTTGACGTTCACCTCGAAGATGAACTGGTCCTCCTCCCCGGTGCCGCGAGCGGCCCGCTGGACGTTGGCGCTGATGAGTTCGTTGTCGAAGTAGTACGGCGCGAGTTGGGTCATCACCTTCCGGTAGACGGTGTCTTCGACCGCGCGGAGTGCTTTCCGACTCGCCGAGTCCGCGGCGCGTTTGACGTAGTCGATGGAGTCCTGCCACCGCTCGACGGCCCCCTCGTTGTCGCCCTCCTCGACCTTGTCGTACGACTCCGAGAGTTTCCGACCCGCGCTCTGGAGGTCCTCCTCGGGCTTCTTCCCCGCCTTCTCCCCCTCGCCCTCGGCGACACTCGCCTGTGCGGCCGTCTTCTCGTTGACGTCCTGGGAGAGTCGTTCGTGGGACTTCGGCCGCCATTCGTCCCACTCCTCGAACGCCTCCCCGTCGACACCGGCGTCGCGCAGGGCACTGGTGATGCGCTCGCCGTGCTCGACGATATCCCCCCACGAGCCACGGTGTTTGAACCCCGAGATGCTCTCTTCCATTCCTTACCGTAACCCACAGTCGCTACTGCGTAAAAAACTCACCGCGGTAGCCGTTGGCACGACCGCGCCGGCACCCGCGTCGATCAGCGTCCGCCGTAGGTGAGTCGAGTGGCGACATCGTCGAGCTTCCGCTTGATCCCCCCGAGCCACGCGGCCGGTGACACGCGGCGTGCCTCGGCGTCGCTCACCTCGATGCGCCCGCGTGCGAACGGGTCGCGCGCGCTCCGCTCGTCGTCGTCCTGATCGGTCTGTGCCGTGTCCACGACGGACGTCATCGCGCACCGCCCGCAGGTCTCGCTGCCGGTTCCACCCATGCGACGGAGTATGCACTGTCGATGATTAAGTATTACCGTCGTGTGCGGCGGACGCACCGGCCTCCGACCACCGACGCCGACCGGTCCCGACACCTCCACCCGGTCGCCGAGCGAGGTCAACGTGCTTTTTTGTCCGCCCGTGAGATGTGAGACCGTATGGGTTACCGAGTCGTGGAGACGGAGACAGTCGAGCCGACCCCGGACCGGCCGTGTACGCTACGGCGGCTCTCCGAGCGGGCGGGGCTCGAACGGATGGCGATCAACCGGTTCGAGGCCGAGCCCGGCGAGCAGGTGCCGCTGGCATACCACTACCACGACGAGCAGGAGGAGGCGTTCTTCGTTCTCTCGGGGACGCTCCACGTCGAGACGCCCGAGGAGGAGTACGTCGTGCCCGCGGGGAGCCTGTTCGCCGTCGACCCCGGCAGTCCCCAGCGGGCGTACAACCCGGCGGAGGCCGACGCGGCGGTCGAACTCATCGCGGTCGGCGCGCCAGCGGCGTCGGGCGACGTCCACGCGTACGACCCCGACGACGAGAGCCGACCGTCATGACCGCGAGCGACGACAGCCGGCGCGGCGACGGCCCGCTCGGCGGGGACGACGGGGTCGACCGCACGCGTGACGTTCCCCGGGACGTGCGGGAGACGGTCGACGACGAGGTGATCGCTACGGTCGCGGCCGGCGTCCCCGACTGGGACGACGAGTACCTCGATCGGGTCGCGGGGCGGCTGATGTTCAACTACGACCTCGCGAAGGACGAACGGGTGCGGGGCGAGACGTGGGAGCTCTTCGGGAAGATGCGCATCGAGAACCAGAAGCAGTTCTTCCACCGCTCGATCAACTTCGCCAACCACCACGTCGAGGAGTACCTGTTCGCCCGACGCGCGTCGAGCGTCACCACGAGCGAAATAAAGCGGCTCGTCGACCTCGCACACGACCTCGCCGACGAGTGGATCGACGCCGACGAGGAACACCAGGGGACGGAGTTCACGTTCGTCCTCGTCGTGCCGGCCATCCCCGACGACGTCCGCGAGTTCGTCGCGTCGTTCACCGAGCGCCAACTGCTCAAGTTCGGCTACTACGGCCACTACGAGGTGAACGTCGCGGTCGTCGCCCCCGACGCGGAGGCGGTCGTCGCCTCGCCGAACACCGACGTCGACCGGGCCTTTGCGCTCTGGGCGGACCCCGGCGCGGGCGCGGAGCGCTCGGGCGGTCTCCTCGCGCGCCTCGCTCGCGCGCTCCGCCGATGACGGCGCGGCGGCGCGGCGCTGAGCGGCTTTTGCTCTGCTGTGTCGCCCTTCTCCTCGTCGGCGGCTGCGTCGGCGGGCCACAGAACAGGCGAGTGACGGGCACGGGCACGCCGGCCACGCTCTCGGGAGCCACGCAGGAGGCGACCGGCCTGACGCTCGACCGCGAGGCGAACGAGACGCTGGAGAGCGGGTCGAGACGACGCTGAGCGGCGACGTCAGCGTCCGGTCGGTCGTCGAGGTGAACGTGACGACGCCGGTTCGCGAGTACCGCCGCGACGACGGCGTCGTGGTGGGGGTCGTGAGCACCCCGGCGGTTCGGCCCGTCGAGAACCGCCCAGCGTACCGCGATCCACTGGCGACGCTCGCGATCGAAGCGCAGGTCGACTACGCACAGACGCGGTACGACGTGGCGGAAGTCGGCGCGGGCGAGCGCGTGCGGAACGTCACGCTGTTCGGCAACGAGACGGCGCTCGAACGGGTCGAGGCGGCGGCCCGCGGGGAACCCGTGACGGTGTCCCTGACGCGGGGCCGCGACGGCGACGACTTCGTCACCGTGATCGTCGTCGCCCCGGTCGGAAGCGACGTCGACGTCGCCGGGATCGTCGCCGGCGTCGAGCACTGAGCGGGGCGCCGGGCGGCGAGCAGCGAGCAGCGGGCGCCCGGCGGCGGGCGAAGAGTGGGGGTGTCGGCAGGGGCGCTGAGCGAGGCGCGCGCCGACACCGGCGCGCGCGACTGGCGAGGACGTGGTCGAGAGCGGGAGAACGGACGGGAGGGCTGACGCTCGGCGGGTCGAAAGAACGAGAAACGGATGGTCGATTGGGTCGGCGGCGAGTGCGCCGGTCAGTCGTCGTCGGGCGTTCCGCCGTCGGTGGCGAGCGCACCGGTGCCGCCGCGGACGTTCTGGATGTTGTCGTAGCCCATCTTCACGAGCGACAGCGCGAGGAAGATGAGCGTCAGCGCGAGCATGATCTGGACGATGGCCGAGAGGATGCCGAACGTGCCCAAGTCGGCGGGGTTCCCCTGGATGAACTTCGTGTACAGGTTGCTGTAGAAGGCCAGCCAGGCGAGACCGAGCGTCGTGATCGTGACCATGATCGCCATCGGGACGCCCGTCGAGATGAGCTGTTTGGAGTCGTCCCAGTTGGCGAGCCACACCGTCGCCGTCAGGAGCGCAAGCGCCGCGAGCAGCTGGTTCGCGCCGCCGAACAGCTGCCAGAGCGTCACCCACGAGCCGCTGGTGATGAGGATGTAGGCGGGGACGCCCTGGACGGCGGCGTTCGCGTAGCGGTTGACGGCGAACGACTCCGCCGAGGACTCCGGCGTGCCGACGATCTCCTCCATCATGTACCGACCCAGCCTGACGGCGGTGTCGGTCGAGGTAAGAAGGAAGCTCACGAGGACCAGCGCCATGAACGGCGCGCCGAAGCTCTGGGGGATGCCGAACGACGTGAGGAAGATACCCCCGCCCGTGGCGAAGTTCGGGAGGGCGACGCCGATCCCACCGGCGGGGTCGAGGCTCGCGCCGGCGACCGCGAGCGCCGAGAGCGCGACCGTCGCGAGCAGGCCCTCGCCGAGCATGCCGCCGTAGCCGATCGTCCGGGCATCGCTCTCCTTGTCGAGCTGCTTGGCCGTCGTGCCCGAGGAGACGAGCGAGTGGAACCCGCTGATCGTCCCACAGGCGATGGTGATGAACAACAGCGGGAACAGCGGGGCCGTCCCGGTGACGCCCCAGAAGCCGTTGAACGCCGGGATGTTGACCGCGAGCGGCTGGGTCGGGATCGGCGTGATGCCGAGCCACATGCCGCCGACGGTGCCGACGATGATCGCCAGCAGCGCGCCGCCCACGCCCGCGTACAGGAGGAACGACGACAGGTAGTCACGCGGCTGGAGCAGCATCCACACCGGCAACGCGCTGGCGAGCGCCGCGTAGATGATGACGACCGGGATCCACGCCGAGACGTTGGCGTTGATCACCGTCGGCAGGAAGATGCTCCCGCCCTCCGGAACGAGCACCAGCGGGTACTGGATGCCGACCCAGACGCCGGCGAAGACGCCAGTGACGAAGACGGCGGTCCCCGGGATGAACGGCAGATCCAGCTGGTAGAGATAGATGCCGAACAGGAACGCGAGCCCGATGTAGATGAGGCTCGCGGTCGCCGCGCTCGGGAACGCGTCGAAGACGATAGCGACGACGAGCGCGAACACCGCGACGACGAGGATGATGGTGAGGAAGGCGAACCACAGGAGCATGCTCTTGCCCTTCTCGCCGACGTACTCGCCGATGATGTAGCCGATCGACTTCCCCTCGTGCCGGAGACTCGACGACAGCGAGACGAAGTCGTGGACGCTCCCCATCAGCGGGTTGCCGATGGCGATCCACAGGAGCGCCGGCACCCAGCCCCACAGAATGCCGGCGGTGATGGGACCGACGATCGGTGCCCCGCCCGCGATACTCGAATAGTGATGCCCCAACAGGACCGGCTTCTTCGCTGGAACGTACTCCTGTCCGTCTTCGTACTTGTGTGCCGGCGTCTCACGCGCGTCGTCGAGTTCGACGAACCTCGACAGGTACCGCGAGTACCCCAGATACCCCGCGCTGAACAGTGCCAGCACCGCGATGACCAGCCATAGTGCTTGTACCATATTCTGGTACCTCAGAAAGAACCATGAGGAAAGCCCTACTTAAAATTTGATATCTCAGATGAATGGAATTTGAACCGAGCAGAGTAGCTCTACGGCCGGTAGAGCGTTTGTTTACTTTTTTTCGAAGCCGAATTATCGTCTCTCGGTGGAGACAGCTGATTGTATGTCTTGTGGAGGCTTGTGCACCCGTCTCACACGAGCGCCGATATCGAGGCGGAGACCCGCCTCATGCGGGCGGTTCGGCCGAGACCCCGATGTCGAGTTCGTCGGCGACGTCGGCGAGGAGCGAGCCCTTGACCTCCGAGACGCGCGTCTCGATCTCGGCGACGACGGGCTGGTCGAACTCCTCGCGGAGCGTCCGCAGTCGCTCGGTCTCGGTGGCGACGCGGTCGCGCAGAAACCGCGCGCCGCGGCCGTTCTCGTCCGGGTCCGGTTCGGGGGTGAGCTTGTTCACCGCGAGTCCCTCGACGGCGAGTCCGGCGTCGACAAGGTTCTCGACCGCGCGCGAGGTCTCTTTCAGCGAGAGTTCGTCCGGGTTGACGACGAGGAAGAACGCCGCCCGCTCCCGGAGGGTTCGCCCGGCGAACTCGAACAGCTCCTTGCGCTCTTCGAGTCGGGCGACGATCGGGTCGCCGTCCATGATGCGCCGGGGCTCGTTGTTGCCGATGGCGGCCTTCTCGTAGAGGTCGATGCTCTTTTTTCGCTTGTACAGGAGGCGGTCGATCCACCCCTCGAGGAACTCCGGGAGCGAGAGGAGTCGCAGAGTCCCGCCCGTCGGGGAGGTGTCGAAGACGACACGGTCGTACGCGTTGTCGCGCATCACGCTTACGAAGCGGTCGAACAGCGCCGCTTCGTACGCGCCGGGCGTCTGGTGGGCCATCTCGAGCTGGCGGTCGATCTCGTTGACCATCGCCGGGCTCACCTGATCGCCCATCGCCCGCTTGGTCTCCATGAGGTGGCGTTCGACCTCGTCGTCGGGGTCGATCTCCATCGCGTGGAGGTTGTCGATCCCGTCGACGGGAGTCGGCTCGTCGGCGAACTGCTGGTCGAAGACGTCCGAGGTGGAGTGGGCGGGGTCCGTCGAGACGACGAGCGTGTCGAGGCCCGCGGCGGCGCACTTGAACCCGTACGCCGACGAGACCGTGGTCTTGCCGACGCCGCCCTTACCGCCGAAGAAGACGAATTCGCGCATCGGCTCAGAAGTGGTACTGTTCGCCCTTGCGTTCGAGCAGCGACCCGCGGTTCCACATGCGTCGTTCCCACGCCTCGAACTCGTCTTCGAGGTAGGGGAGCAGTTCCGCGGTGTAGTACGACACGGGCGAGGGGATGCCGAACGCGTCGGGGAAACACGCCAGCATGAACGTGTCCTCCACGTCCTCGGCCTCCTGTTCGATCTTCTCGTAGGCCGGGTGGGTGAACAGGCCGTGGAACAGCCCGCGTGCCCACTCCTCGGCGACGGCGAGGAAGGCCGCGATGCGGTCGGCGAGTGTCATACCGTGACACCACCACGTCCGAAGCAAAAGCGTGTCGCATGCGCGCGGCCGTGCGCCACGGACGGACAACCCACCCATTCAATAGTGCGAGACCGTCACCCTCGAACCGATGCCAGGGGACGAGATACCGGTGACGATCCTCTCGGGGAGTCTGGGTGCGGGGAAGACCACGCTGGTGAACCACCTACTCGACAACGCCGACGGCCGAGAGATCGCCGTCCTCGTCAACGACATGGGCGAGATCAACGTCGACGCCGAACTCGTGAGCGGTCGGTCGAGCGGCCTCGCCGGCGACGTGACCGAGCTCTCGAACGGCTGTATCTGCTGTGAACTCCGCGGCGACCTCGACCGGGCCGTGATGCGGCTGGCGCGCGAGCGCGACTTCGACCACCTCGTCGTCGAGGCCTCGGGCATCTCCGAGCCCGGTCCCGTGGCGAAGCTCTTCACGCGGGGCAACGCCTCCGCGCGGTACGTCGTCGACGCGCTGGTGACCGTCGTCGACGCCCACCAGTTCTCGACCGCGTTCGGGGAGGAGCGGACGGTCGAGCGGCGGGGAGCGACCGAGGGCGAGACGCGACCTCTCTCGGACCTCCTCGTCGAACAGATCGAACTGGCGAACGTCGTCCTGTTGAACAAGGCCGATCTCGTCTCCGAGGCCGAGTTGGCGACCGTCGAGGAACTCGTCCACGGCCTGCGGCCCGACGCCGAGATCGTGCGGACGCAGTACTCGGCGGTCGACCCCGACGAACTGCTCGGGCGGCGGCTGTACGATCCCGCACGGACCGCCGAGGCCGCCGGGTGGCGACAGGTGCTCGCGGAGACCGAGTCGCACGACGGGAACCAGGACGACGCGGACGGTGATCACGGCCACGCCGACCACGTCGATCACGACAGCCACGCCGACCACGCCGACCACGACAGCTACGACCACCACGGCGGCCACAGCCACCCCGAGGAGGAGTACGGCGTCACCTCGTTCGCCTACCGGCGTCGCCGCCCGTTCGATCCCGAGCGGGTCGCGGCGGTGCTTTCGGACCTGCCGGCGTCGGTGGTCCGCTCGAAGGGGACGCTGTGGGTCGCCGGCTCCGAACTCACACAGGGGTTCAGCCAGGCCGGCCCCTCTGCGCACGTCGAGGCCACGGGGCCGTGGGTCGCCACCCGTCCCGACTTCGAGCAGGACGCCTATCGGCGCAATCACCGTGACCTGCCGTGGGACGACGAGTGGGGCGACCGCCGGACCGAACTGGTGTTCATCGGCACGGGAATCGACGAGGCGGCGCTCGTCGACCGTCTCGACGACTGCCTCCTCGCCGACGAGGCGTTCGCCGACTACGACCCCGCGACGTGGGACGTGGGCGACTTCCCCGCCGAGACAGGCGAAGAGGTTCGGCTGGCGACGCCGGAGGGGGAGTAAGGGGTCGCGTCGGTCGAGGAGACGGTCGGCCGATCCGACCGGTGTCAGCGTATATGTGCGCGCCGGGCATGGCCACAGAGGAATGCGGTTCATTCACGCCCGGGTCCCCCGAACGGACGTCGACGCCGTACTCGACGTGCTCTCGGAGGAGCACATCGATCACGTCGTGACCGAGGAGGTCGGCGGCGGCGACGGCGACGGCGCGGTGGTGGTCCAGTTTCCCCTCCCGGCACAGGCGGTCGAGACGGTCCTCAACGACCTCCGCGACGCCGGCCTCGACGACTCGTTCACCGTCATCGCCAACGCCGAGACGGCGGCGACGCCGCACTTCGCCGAACTCGAAGAGCGGTTCGTCGAGAAGGGCGAGGAGGACGACGCCGTCGTCCCCGAGGAGATCAGGTCGAAGGCGCGGAACCTCAATCCCGGCGCGCGGACGTACTACGCCATGACGCTGTTGAGCGTGGTGGTCGCGACGGTCGGGCTCCTGCTGGACTCGCCCGCCATCGTCGTCGGGTCGATGGTGATCGCCCCGCAGGTCGGGGCGGCGCTGACGGCCAGCGTCGGCGTGGCGTTCAGCGACGAGCGGATGGTACGCGACGGCCTCGGCGCACAGGTGCTCGGGCTGGGTCTCGCGGTCGCCAGCGCGACGGCGCTTGGATGGGTCCTCCGCTCGACCGCGTTCGTCTCCGGCGCGGTCGACGTGACGACAATCGCACAGCTCAGCAGCCGGACGTCGCCGGGCGTGCTCTCGCTCCTCGTAGGTGTCTGCGCCGGTGCGGCCGGGGCGTTCGGCCTCTCGACCGACCTCCCGGTGTCGCTCGTCGGCGTCGCCGTCGCCGCGGCGCTCATCCCGGCGGCGGCCGCCGTCGGCGTCGGCCTCGCGTGGGGCTACCCCGCCGTGGCCGTGGGCGCGGGCGTCCTCCTCGTGGTGAACATCCTGACGATCACCGCGAGCGGGGCGGTCGCGCTCTGGTATCTGGGCTACCGACCCGAGGCGTGGCGCGAGCGCACCCCGCGCGGGGCGCTCCGGTCGGGCGCGCTGAACGCGACGCTCGTGGCTGGCGTCTGTATCGTGGTCGTGACGGGACTGGTCGGGGCGGCCGTCGCGGAGCAGAGCGCGTTCGAGAACACGGCGAACGCCGCCGTCGAGGAGGTGTTAGACGATCCGGGACACCGGGCGCTCTCTCTCCTGTCGGTCTCGGTCGAGTTCGGCGGGTTCGGGGTGGCGTCGTCCCCGCGGGAGGTGACGGTCCGGCTCAGGCGGCCGGCCGACGAGTCGTACGCGGCGCTCCCCGGACGGTTCGCCGGCCGGATCAGCGCCGCGACGGGGGCTGACGTGACCGTCTCGGTCGAGTTCGTGGAGTCGGCGACCGCGACGGCGCGGGCGAGGACGGAAGCGGCGAGCGACGTCCGACGGATCGATCCGTCTCAGCACGCACACCCGGTCGAGCCGGGCGACCGCTCGAACGTCATCTCCGCGCCGCAGTCGGGACACGACGGCGGGTCCTCGCCCTCGACGTCGAGGTCCAACAGCCGCTCGTTGCAGTCGTGACACCAGTACGCCCCCTTCGACTCCGTCGTGCCGGTGCCGCGGTCGGTCGACTGCGTCGACGCCGCGAACGCCTGCTTGAGCGTTCCGAACAGTCCCATGAGTGGATTCAGCGGATCGTTCGTGATAAATCCCGCCGCGACCGTGCGACGCGCTCGCACGAGCGTCAGTCGCGCGACGGTGTCTCACTCGACAGACGAGGCGAGCGCGTCTAGCGCGCGGTCGAGTTCGCCGCCGCGTTTCCACGCGGCGAGTCGGTCGGCGAACGGGAGCGGCACCGCGAGCGACACCGCGGACCGCGCGGTGAGGCGTGACCCCTCGTTCTCGCGGGTCGAACGGAGCCACGTCTCCATCGACTCGAACGGACCCGCGTCGCCGACCTGCGTGTAGTAGTAGCCGTCCGGCCGCCGCTCGAAGCGGAGGTCGAACGAGAGGCCGCCGCCGCCGACCGTGACCACGGTCGCGTCGTCGTTGGAGTCGCCGGAGTCGCCGGAGTCGCCGGAGTCGTCGACGCGGCGGACCTCGAAGCTCCCCTCGGCCGCGACGATCGTCTCGGGGGAGAGCCGGCGAGCGAGTTCGGCGGGCGTGGCTCGGACGAATCGCGAGCGTTCCACCTCGGCCATACGCTCGGCTACGCCCACCGGGGGTGAAAGAGTAGCGGAGTCGAAAGCGGTGTCAGACGGTCTGTTGTCGGTCAGTGCCGGCTATCGCCACACCCCCGGGGGTGGCGAGGACCGGTACCCAGTGACGACAGACCGTATCAGAACAGGGCCGTCAGGAGCGGAAGCGACAGGCCGAACAGGAGGAGCGCGACGGCGACGCCCCAGTAGACGATCCGCCGGAGGCGGACGGGTGCGGGGATCTCCCCCCGGAGGTCGGGCCGGGCCAGCCAGACGAGCCGGTGGTACGCGGCGGCGACCGACCCGACGAAGACGAGCGCCGAGACGGCGAGCGCCGCCGCGAGGTCGAGACCGACCGAGAGGAGGTAGCCCGGCCCGAACGAGAAGGCGAGGAGGAATCCCATCCCGCAGACGACGACGAACGGCCACGGGTCGACCGGCGTGCCCTCGCGGTTTCGGAGTTCGAGGTCGGTGCGGTCCACGGTCGATCGACGCGGGCCAGCGCAAAGAAACTAAGTCGGACCGCGGCGACCGGTGAGCGATGACCGGTTCACAGGGCGATCCGCGGGTCCATCTCGTGATGAACCTCGTGCTGTCGACGCTGTTCGCCGCGGTAGTCGTCTGGGGGCTGTCGTTCCTCGACATCGTGGCCTTCAGCCTCCAGAACGTCGCCATCGGCGCACTCGGGCTGGCGATCCTCACGTTCGTCGTCGTCCAGTGACACGCCCGGCGGCGAACACCCCTGCTTTATGCCCGTACGCGTCCCGCGGACACACAGACCGATGCCGATCGAAGACCGCGACAACGCGTATCTCATCACACACGCGCTGGCAAAGGACACGCTCTCGCGCCTGCGAGACGTCGAGACCGAACAGGTCGCCTTCCGGAAGGGGCTCGTGAAACTGGGTCGCATCTGTGGCTACGAGATCATCGACGGCGCGATGGAGACCGAGTACGTCACGCTCCAGACGCCCCTCGAAGAGACCACCGGCGAGCGGGTGAAAGGGCTGGAAGACGTCGTCATCATCAACGTGCTCAGAGCGGCGACGCCGTTCGTCGAGGGGCTGTTGAAGGCGTTCCCCCGGGCGAAACAGGGCGTCATCTCCGCCGGCCGCGACGAGGAGGCCGGGATGAACGAGGAGGGCGAGTTCCCCATCACCATCGACTACGTCAAACTCCCCGAGATCAGCGAGAAAGACACCGTCATCGTCGCCGATCCGATGCTCGCGACGGGGAGTACGATGTGTGCGGTCCTCGACCACGTGCTGGATAACGCCGCCGAACCCACCGACCTGTTCGTCCTCTCGGCCGTGTCCGCGCCCGATGGCCTGCTCCGCGTCGGCGAGGAGTACCCACACGCGGACCTGCTCACCGTCGCGATCGACGACTACCTCGACGACGACGGCTACATCGTCCCGGGGCTCGGCGACGCCGGCGACCGCGCGTTCCGGACGACATGAACGACGGCCCGCGCTCGGACGGGGGCCGCTCCGGGGAGCCGTGCGACGACTGCGGCGAACCCGTCTCGGATGCCCTCGCGCGCACCGTCCGCGTGACCGTCGACCGCGCGGAACTCCACAGCCACCGGCTCTGTCCCGACTGTTTCGCCGGCTGGGTCGACCGCTACGACCGCGAGATGCGGCCCGCATCGACGGGCGAGGGCGACTCCGAGATCATCGTCGACTGAGCGACGCGGCGACCGGCCCCGACGGGATATCAGAGACGTTCAGTATATTCATTCAGTTATGAATATGTGTATGGGTAGTCATATATATGTCGAGTCTCCTTCGTTGGCTTATGGACCGAAAGAAGTTCAACAGACGCGACTTCCTCGCAGCGACAGGGACCGCCGCAATCGCCGGCCTCGCCGGCTGTGCCGGTGGCGACGGCGGCGATGGTGGCGACGGGGGTGCCGAAACCGACACCGAGACCGAGTCCGGCGAGATGGAGACCGAAACCGAGACCGAGTCCGGCGACGGCGGCTCCGGTGGAACCAACCGCATCTCGTGGCACGCCGGCGGCACCGGCGGGACGTACTTCCCGCTCTCGAACGAGTTCAAGGACGTCATCGAGTCGAACGCCGACGGCATCACGGTCCAGGTGCAGTCGACCGGTGCCTCCGTGGAGAACGTCGGTTCGCTCGCCCGCGGCGACGCCGACTTCGCGCTCATCCAGAACGACGTCGCGTTCTTCGCGGCGAACGGCTCGGGCATCGACGCGTTCGAGGGCAACGCCGTCGACAACCTCCGCGGCGTCGCGACGCTGTACCCCGAGACGATCCACATCGTGACGCTCGCCGACACGGGTATCGAGAGCCCCTCGGACCTCTCCGGGGCGACGATCAACACCGGCGACCTCGGCTCGGGGACGCAGGTCAACGCGAACCAGATCCTCGAAGCGCTCGGCATCACCGACTACTCCGAGCAGAACACCGGCTTCTCGCAGGCCTCCGACCAGTTGAAGAACGGCGACATCGACGCGGCGTTCGTCGTCGGCGGCTACCCGGTCGGCGCCATCGAGGAACTCGGCGCGACCGAGGACGTCCGCATCGTCCCCATCGAGGGCGACGACCGGACGTCGGTCAAGGACGCCGCACCGTTCTACGCGGACGACGAGGTGCCCGAGGGCACCTACGGCCTCGACTCGGCCGTCCCGACCGTCGCCGTCCAGGCGATGATCGCGACCAACGCCGAACAGCCCGAGGACCTCGTCGAGACGGTCACGGCGGCCATCTTCGACAACGTCGACTCGCTCACCATCAAGACGGACTTCATCTCCGCGGAGTCCGCCCAGGACGGCATGTCGATCGACCTGCACCCGGGCGCGCAGGCGTACTTCGGCTGAGCGCCGAGTCGCAGCAAGTCTCACACCCGACACGCCACGTTCTTTGACGCGATGGATCATCAACGCAGACTACGCGCCGTCGTCGCCGTCTCGGTAGTGTTGTTGCTCGCCGTCGGTGGCGCAGCCGCCACCTCCCTGCCCGCGGGCCAGGCGCTCGTCGTCGAAACGGCCGACAGCGGCGACGAACTGCTCCGCGTGCCCGTCGAGGAGAACACCACCGTGGCGCTCGAGTACACCCACAGCGTCGAAAAGACGCGCGTGCTCGACGGGTACGCCGTCCGCGGAGGCGAACTGGTGATGACGCGGATGGAGTTCCAGTCGTACGGCTGGGGCCTGCCGGCGCGGGTGAACGTGAGCCAGGAGAACGGCTCGTTCGTCTTCGACCCCGACGGCTCGTACGAGGAGTTGTACGTCAAGCCCGGCCGGATCGCCGGTCACGAACTCCACGTGGGAGACCGGACCTACGACCTCGTCGCGCTCTCGGACGCGAACTCAGTGCGTATTTATATCGCGGACCGAACTCTCGTTGAAGTTGCGCTCGCGATGACCCGATCATGACCGACTCAGACCCGGACCGACCCGACGTACCGGACCGAGACGGCTCCGACGACGGGGAACACCCCCGCAGAGCCGACGACGGAGCCGCAGACGGAAGCGACACGACGGACCCCGGAGGGATCGACACCGACGCCGACACCGACACCGAGGAGCTGAGCGACGCCGAGGCCGAGGAGATCCTCGAAGGGATCGAGCGGAAACGGACGCTGTCGGGGGCGGCCGCCCTCGCCGTCAGCGTCATCGGGATCGCGTTCTCGCTGTTTCAGATCTGGCTCGCCGCCCGCGGCTTCATCTTCGAGCTCTCGATACCGCTCGTGGGCGAGGTGAGCCTCGGCTCGCTCCAGTTGCTTCAGGTCAACTCGATCCACGTCGCCTTCGCGCTCGTGTTGGCGTTCCTCCTGTTCCCGCCGAGCGACGGCGAGGGGAAACTCGCCAGCCGACTCGCGTGGGTGGTACCGACGCTCGAAACGCGGTTCGGGACCGACAGCCCCGTGACGCGGGTCGCCGCGGCGTGTCGCCGCGTCCTCCACTGGCTGTTCGTCGACGCCGACCGCGAGCGCGTGACGCCCGTCGACCTCGCGTTGATCCTGCTGGCGACGCTCACCGCGGCGTACATGGTGCTGGACTTCAGCGAGATCCAGCGCCTCCGCGTCCTCGGGCTCGAAGCCGGGCGGACCATCGCCGAAGTGTACCCGTACCTCGCGGTCCCGATCGACGTCGTCAGCGCGACCGGCATCCCGCTGAACGAGGTGTCGTACGCCTTCTTCCTCGGGGCGATGGGAACCCTGCTCGTCCTCGAGGCGACGCGGCGCGCCCTCGGCGTCTATCTCATGCTCATCGTCGCGTCGTTCATCGTCTACGCCCGCTGGGGCTTTCTCATCACCCCCGACATGCCGCTCATCGGCGTGCTCTCGATTCCCGAAGGAAGCTGGGCGAACATCGTCCAGAACCTCTGGTACAACACCGAAAACGGGGTGTTCGGCATCCCAGTCACCGTGTCGGTGCAGTTCATCTACATCTTCATCCTCTTCGGGGCGTTCCTGGAGATGTCCGGTGCGGGCCAGTGGTTCATCGAACTCGCCTACGCCGCGACGGGCACCCGGAAGGGTGGCCCGGCCAAGGCGAGCATCCTCGCGTCGGGCTTCATGGGCACCATCTCGGGGTCCTCGATCGCCAACACGGTGACGACGGGCGCGTTCACTATCCCGTTGATGAAGCGCTCGGGCTACCGCGCCGAGTTCGCGGGGGCGGTCGAGGCCTCGGCCTCGTCGGGCGGACAGATCCTGCCGCCGGTGATGGGAGCGGCCGCGTTCTTGATGATCGAGTTCATCGGCGTCCCCTTCGCCGACATCATCATCGCGGCGACGATCCCCGCCATCGTCTTCTTCTTCGGTGTCTGGGTGATGGTCCACCTCGAAGCCTCGCGGGCGGGGATCGGGGGCCTCTCACGCGACGATGTCGTCGACATCGTGACCCACCTCAAGTCGGGGTGGTTCTACCTCGTCCCCCTCCTGCTTCTGTTGTACTACCTCCTCGTCGAACGGCTGACGGTGGCGCGGTCGGCGTGGTTCACGCTGGTCGCGATCATGGCGCTCTTGGCCCTGGTCGCCGCCTACAACGAACGGACGCGCGTCCCGCTCGTCGGCACGATCGCCGTGCTCTTCGTCGCGGAACTCGCGTCGTTCCTCACCCGCGGCGTCGACTTCCTGGGCCTCCTGACCGGTGCGACCGCCGAGCCGCTCCCGCTGGGCGAGGCGCTCCTGGCCGCCGGGGGGTCGCTGGGGAGCCTCGTCGTCCTCGTGAGCCTCGCGTTCATGCTCGTCTACCCGAACGGCGACGCGCCGCTGTTGAACTTCGACGAGGCCGTCGACACCGCCAGCGAGCGGCTCGCCGGGGCGCTCTCGCGGCCCGATCTCGCGTCGTCGCGACCGTTCCGGTACGTCACGTTCATCGGCAAGTCGATGGACGCCGGCGCGCGCACCTCCACGGAGGTCGTGGTCGCGGTCGCCGCCGCGGGCATCATCCCCGGCGTCGTGAGCGCCACGGGGCTGGGACCGAACCTGACGGCGCTGATCAAAGCCGTCGCCGGGGGCTCGATCGTCCTCTTGCTTCTGTTCACCGCGATCGCCTCGATCATCCTCGGGATGGGGATGCCGACGACCGTGACGTACATCATCCTCGTCTCGCTCCTCGGTCCGGCCATCGCCGAATCGTCGACGATCCCGCTCTTGGCGGCGCACCTGTTCATCCTCTACTTCGGCGTCATCGCCGACATCACGCCGCCGGTGGCGGTGGCCGCCTACGCCGCCTCGGGGGTGGCGAAGTCCAACCCGTTCAGGACGGGGACGAAGGCGTTCTCGCTCTCGCTCAACAAGGCGATCGTCCCCTTCGCGTTCGCGCTCACGCCGGGCATCCTCCTGCTCCGCGGGCAGAACCAGGACTTCCGCGTGCTCAACGCCGCCGACGTCTCCGAGCTCACGTACTTCCTCCCCGAGGTCGTGATCCCCATCATCGGGGTGTTCGTCGGCGTCGTCGCCCTCGGCGCGACCGTCATCGGCTTCTTCTACGCGCCGGTGAGCCGCCGCGAGCGTGTGCTGTTCGCCGTCTCGGCGTTCCTCCTGATGGCCCCCTTGCTCGTGCTCAACGCCGCGACCGACGTGTTGGGCGTCGTCGGCATCGCGCGGAACGTCGGCGAACCGATCGTCGTCGACCTCGGGCTGCGGGCCGCGGGCGCAGTGCTGTTCGGCGCGCTCACGCTGAAGAACCGGGCCGCGAGCGAGAAACAGCCGCCGCAGCCGACGGGACGCGCGGAAGCGACCGATTGAGTGGACGGATCGAGCGGCCGCATCGAGGCGACTCCCCTTCCTCTCAACACAGTTCGACCCGTCCGCTGGTCGCACTTCGGAGCCGATCCCTGAGCCCGGCCGCCTCCTCGACGGGCACGCGAACCGAAAACGACGCCCGTTCCCCGTAGTCGGCCTCGAACTCGGCGCCCGTGGATTCGAGGATCCCGCGGACGGTACCAGAGTCGTCGTAGTCGACCGTCGCGGTGAATCGCTCGTGCGGGCGCTCCTCGACGACGCCGGCGTCGTCGACCGCCTCCGTCACCGCCCGGGAGTACGCCCGCGCCAACCCGCCGACGCCGAGGTTCGTGCCGCCGTAGTAGCGCGTGACGACGCTCACGACGTTGCGGAGGTCGCGTTGGACGAGCACGTTCAGCGCCGGCTTGCCCGACGACCCGGCGGGTTCGCCGTCGTCCGAGCACCACTCTCTGAGGAGGACGTCGGCCTTCGAGGGGTCGGCCGGGACGCGGTACGCGGGGACGTTGTGCGTCGCGTCGGGGTGTTCGGACTCGACGGCCTGAATAAACGCTTCCGCGTCGGCGACCGTCTCGGCGGGCGAGACGTAGCCGACGAACTCCGAGCCCCTGATCTCGAACTCGGCCTGCCCGCGACCCGCGACAGTGCGGTACGAGTCGGGCGCGTCGTCGGCGTCACCTGCGGTCATCTCGGCTCTCCGTCGCCGACGGGCGGACAAAAGGGTAGCGGCGAGCGGAGACCGGACGAGGAACGAAACGATCGCACGGCACGCGGTGGCGCGGCAGGTCCGGCCTCCGTGCCGGACCGACACGCGAGGGACGAGCACCGGCGCCGCGAACGGACGTGAGCGGCGAGGAGCGCAGTCGGGTGGGGAGGTCCGTGGCCCCACCGCCCTAGCGACCGTCCACGACGACTCACAGGAGACGTGAACGGGGCGTCACCGAACGACGGAACCGAACCGACTCTCGGCCGACGAGTCAGGCGATGCTCACGCGACGGACGAACGGGAGGTTCGACAGTTCCGTGAGGAGGTCGCCGGGGATCTCGCCGTCCGTCACCAGATACAGCCTCGGGTCGTCGGTGAACTCGGGGTCCTCGCTGATCGTCTGCCGGATCGAGATGTCGTGGTCGGCGATGAGCGTGGTGACGCGCGCGACGATCCCCGGGGCGTCGGCGTCGTCGACCTCGACCGTGAGAACGGTGAGGTCGAGGACGGGCGCGAGGTCCATCAGGCTCGGGATCGACGAGATGTTCTGAAAGATCCGCCGGAGCTCCGGGTCCGCGAGGATCGTATCGGTCGTCGAGTCGACGACGCGCCGGTCGACACCGATCTCGCGGGCGATGCCGGTGTTCGGGATCTCGATCCCGCCCGAGACGACCCGGCCGTCGTCGTTGACGGAGAAGCCGCGTTCGAGCAGGAGTCTGATGACTGCCTGCTGGCTCGGACTCCCCTCGAACTTCCGCATGATCTCGTCGAACATCGCCTGCCCCGGTGTACGACGGCGGGGCGTTTAGTCGTTTTCTGTGCCGGAGCGACGGGCCCACGGGAGCGCCGACAGGGCTCGCGACTACGTCCGACTGCGAGGCTGGAGAAGCGCATGCTGAAAGGAGTCACTCGTCCTCGTCGTCATCGTCGTCGCCGTCGTCGGTGTCGTCACCGTCACTACTGTCGCCGTCCTCCCCGTCTTCGCCCTCGTCGTTCTCGTCGGTGTCGTCACCGTCACCACTGTCGCCGTCCTCCCCGTCTTCAGCCTCGCCGTTCTCGTCCGCGTCGTCTCCGCCCGGTCCGGACGGCGTGCACTCCTCCACGTCCCGCGTTGCCTCGATCCGGACGCCCGAGCCGACGCCGACGAGTTCGACCGTCGACCCGCAGGAAACGGCGAACTCGGCCGGATCGCCGGGACCGGCATCCGCCGTCGACTCGAACCCGTCTCCATCGACAGTCACGGTGACGTCGTCGGTCGAGACGTGGTTGGACACCACGAGATCGCGCGTGCCGTTGTCAGGCGGGCCGAACTCGATCCCGAGATACGCCTCGCCGTCCGGAGCGACGGCGACCGAGACGCCACGATCGGCCGAGACGGAGCTCACGCTCCCGACGCCCGTTATCGACGTCGCGCCGACGAGCGCGAGCGCCACGAGAACGAGCGCCCCGCGGTTCACTCCTCGGTCACCCCGGGCGGCGGTCCCGTCGAGCCGAGGCGCATCGCGGTCCGGTTGTCGTACGCGAAGACCACTGACGAGGCCAGAAACGCCGCCGAGACGAACCCCGCGTACGCGAACGCCGGCAGCTCGGCGAAGAACGGAACGTCGAGCCACGCGGCACTCACGAGCGCGGTGGCGAACGCCGAGAGGATGAGGAAGTACGACGCCCAGGGAATCTCCCTACCGCGGACGGCTTCGAGGTAGAGGTCGAGCTCCGACCCCGCGGTCGTGAGTTCGACGACCCCGCGTCGGGAGTCGTACTCCACGAGCCCCGTGTCGTCGAGCTTCGGTGCGTGGTACTGATACAGCGAGGTGTGCACCGACTTCCGCTGGTCGTACGTCACCGCCTGCGGCTCGACGCCGACCTCCCACGCCGCGACCTGCGTCGAGAGGTCGCCCATCTCGACGGGTTCGTCCGCGTGTTGCATGAGGTAGTGCAGGGCGTACCGTCTGCGCTGATTGCTCAGTACCTCGAACACATCGCCGTCCGTGATCCGATCGTCCGACACGTCCGGTTCGAGGGTTGTCGTCGTGTCCTGTTCACCCACATCTTCCGTTCGGTCGGACTCCTGCGACTCGTCCGCCGCGGCGTCGACGGTGCCGCCGACGCGTGTCCCTGTGCTCACATGTACCTCCCGTGCATTTACCGGTATACTAACCACTTAATCCTTTCTATCATTTCAGCAAAGTAGAAATTATGTATGGCAAGCATTCGATATAGAACGTGACGGCCAGCCGAAAACCGGTATTAAATAGGTGATTAAGACGTTTTACGGAATCGTTGGGGTCCGACTTCGGTTCGACTTCGGTCGACTCATTCCGTATTTCGAGCGGACTTCGTCGGTGTTTCACGCGGCAACGCTCGGGCAGTGACGTGACAGTCCGGTGAATAACCACAATGGTAGCATCGCATGACGTGAGTGAGCGCCGTCGAGTGATCCACGCGGTTGATCACCGGCGGTGCGTACAGAAGAAACCCAAGACTATGCAACGACGCAAGTATCTCGCGGCGCTCGGATCGCTCGCTGCCGGCGGGGCAGCGATGACTGGAACTGGTGCGTTTGCGGTTTCAACCGTGGATCGAAGTATTTCAGTCTGCCGTGTTGAATAGCCTCTGAGTCATAGTCAGAGCGGCTCACAAAGCGGTTCTATGTTAGTGATGGCGAACATGAGGACGATTTCACGGAACTGCCGATACCAGCCAAGCGCTCGCACGGCGTCGCCGAGCGAGCGCTTCGTTGTCGAGTACGAGGTTTCGGCCATCCAGCGCTGAGAGTAGCCTTTTGTCCGGATGAACGCGTTATGACCTACCGTGAGCGGCTTCGATCCACGCTGTAAGATGAGTGGATCGACACCGAGTGCGTAGAACTCGTATTTCGTGATCCAGTTGTGGAAGGCTTTGTCAGCCGCCACGGACAGCAGGTCGTCCGCGTTCCGGCGGACGACCTGCGGCCCTGTCTTCGTATCGTGCTTCCACCGTGCCGAGATATGAACGTCGAGGACGGCAAGAGACTCTACATCGGTTAGCGTCGTCACTTTCAGTGTCTGGACGGTGCTGCCGGATCGTTGGCGGTAGTACGACGAGGCTGAGCGTCGGTCGAAAAATGTGCTGTCGAGAGCCGCGTGCCCAGAGTGCGGGTGTTGCTGCGCTGAAACGCGCAGCAACGCCCGCCACACCCACATCTTGAACCGATCGAACGACTTGTAGACCGTGCTGAACTCGGGCAGATCGTCCCGATCAAGCCCGAGTACATCACGTATCTCAGCCATGTACTCCAGCCGATTCGGCGTTTCACGGTAGCTATGGCCCTCTTCGAGCCGAAAGCAGTGTAGAACGACGTGGATCCAGCGGGCGAACCCGCCGCTGGCGGGCTCGCCCGCGTGCTTTCCTAAAGCTTGTTTGGCTAGGTGACGACACCGTTCAACGAAGTCGAGGAGGTCGACTTCCATAAGTCAGAATCGAATTCCTCGGCTTCACCCTTCTAAAGCAGCGATATCGACAGATTAGATCGCTATTCAACACCGCATTTCAGTCAACACTGCAGGTGATGGTAGCGCGTATATGGGCTTCGACCCTACCAGCGACTACGCATACATCCGGAGTGGAGGAAAGTTCACACTAGAATTTGACAGTCTGAACCAAGACGCCAATACAGCGTTCCGGAACGTCTTCCAAATTGTCAACAAGGGAAGTAACGAACTCAAGTTCCAGCTGATCGACGGTCGATCTACAGATAGTTCCAGTGGGTTCATCGGATTCCCGGATGATTCACCGATGACTTTGTCGTGGAGCGATGAAGCTGATGAGGGCACGAGCTGGAGTAATTTGAACGCGTTCCCGAACTCACCGATTCCATTGCAGGGTGATCCCGGTACTAGCCCCACGTCGTCAGCACTAGAACTTGGTTCTGGTGATTCAGCCTACGTTCACGTTGATTTCTGGCTGGATAGCGACGATGTTCGGGTCACTGACGAGATCACCACGAGTCTCAGCGCAGTTCCCGACGAGATTGGCTTTTATGCAAGTGCCCTGCCGCCGCAGGGCGACCTCTAAATTACCAATATAAACAATACTTTTTGCTGGACCCGGTATAAAGATGCCCAATAAGTAGGAATTTTGATCGTGAATTGTTCATGTTACCTGTTTATATAATTAAAAACATACTGGTTCTAGTGGACTTTCACATGTGATTACGCTGAAGCGCGTGTTGCGTAACGAAACAAGACACCACCTAAGCATTGATACCGAAATGTCTATTTCGCAACCGCAGTCAATCTATTTAATAGTTTTTGAGCGTACAAAATAGGAATACCAAGAGTATCGAACTCAGCGAAGGCGTGTACAAACGACTGAAGATCCGCAAGCGAGACGACGAGTTAGGCTTCGATCGAATACCGCGCAGTTCGGGTAGGTCCGCGTCGTCCCGATTACACCAGAGACAGCGTGGCAAATCGCAGAACTGGAGGCCCGGTTACACCAGACAGAAGACGTGAACCGAGACCGAATCGACGCGGTCGCCGTCAACGCGATAATCGCCGGTGCGGCAGCCGAGTTGGACGCGACAGTCGTAACGAGAAACGTCGAGGACTTCCGAACGCTGGACGTTCCAGTAGAGACGTACTGAGACGACACGGCGAACCAACCCAGAGAGAGAGAGAGAACGCCACCAGAGCGTTTTTGTTCAACTCCACCAACAGTTCATTCTACTGTCCAAATGGCCATCCGTCGAACGCTCGTCCGCACCGTCGAACTCCTCGTCGTCGTCGTAGTCCTCGCGTTACTCGCCGGGCAGTTCCTCGGCCAGCCCGTCCTCCTCGCGTTCGTCGAAACCGCCAGCATGTCACCCACGCTGGAACCCGGCGACAGCTTCGTCGCCATCCCAGCGCAACTCGCCAGCCCCGCCGAACAGGGCGACGTCGTCACCTTCCCCACCAGGGAGATCCAAGGCAGCGGTCTCACCACTACAACGTCGTCGGCGAGGCGGAGTGCGGCTACGTCACACTGAGCCACGTAAACTCGATTATCAAGAAATATCTTGGTGAGTGAACCGTTGCATCGCCGGCACGCGACGCGGTGACACGCCTGTCGTCCGAGGTCGGAACTCGTCGACGTTCTCGGACGTGACGATTTTCCTCCGAAGGATAACGAACTAGAGCCACGGCTTTCTCCCGGCGGAACCAGACGAGTCCTGTATCCACGTCCGATAGTCGCTACCCGTCCGATCGACCCCGTTCGAGTGCCTCCGTGTAGAGTTCGTCGGAGATCCAAAAGCCAGCGTTCCGAAGTCGATCGAGTTCGGTCCGCAACTCAACAGTGCCGTCCTCGACACCGCGGAGGAGGACACCGATCACACCCGTCACGTCGAGTCCGTGACGACGGGCCGCTTTCCGCCCCTCGCGTTCGTCGAGCAGCACCAGATCCGCCTCTTGCTCGATCGCGTGTGTGATTGCCGCAGCCTCACCGACGTCCAGTTCACGAGCGAGTTCCACGAACAGTCTTCGTCGAACGTCAGGAGGATCCAGTCGTTCTCCCGGGCGTACTGTAACTGCTGGCGGTCAGGGTCGACGAGCCTACCTTCGCCCTTGTCCGTGCGAACGTCCCACCCACGACGACGGAGGCCGTCGGCGACTGGAATCCAGATACTCTCGCTGCAGTACACCGGCCGCGTCATGCGGAGGACGACTCGGTGGGAGCCGACCGAAACGCGTCGACGTGGTCGTAGTAGTACGCCAGTGCTCTGTGAACGTCACCCAGCGAAAGGTCCGGATACAACTGCGTGATCGCGTCTGGATCGTATCCGCTGTGTTCGTACGCCACGGCAACGTCCTTTACTCGTGTCCCCGTGCCCTCGATCGTCGGCGCACCGTCACTGTGCTGTCGGTGCTTGACGACGCCTATACACGACTGTAGCACCTCCACCGACTTGAAACGCGCCGACACTCCCGGCCGCCGGGGACTATTATATCGATCTCAAGGGGATTGTGGTCGGACGGAAGCTCGTTGCGGAATTTGACCCCGTCGAGATCAGGACGCAGTTCGAGTGGGTCAGTGGTCCCGGTCACACCGGAGACCGCGTGGAAAACAGCCGAAGTCGAGGCCCGACGGCACCGAGCCGACGACGTAAACCGAAACCGTATATCAACTCGCTCGCGACTGACGCCATCGTCGCCGGAGCGGCGACAGAACTCGACGCGACGGACGTGACGGACAACGTCGAGCACTTCCGGACGCTGGACGTGCCGACAGAGACGTACGAGTGACCAAACGCTCAAGTGGCATCTACAAGTACGTGTACATGCAACCGATGGCCTCGAAGAACATCACCATCACCGAAGACGCGTACGACCGTCTCAAAGCGCTCAAACGCGAAGACGAGAGTTTCAGCGACCTCGTCACCCGTCTCACCGAGCAGACCGACCCGATGGCGTTCGCCGGATCGTGTCCCGGTCTCGGTGCCCGAGTCGACGAAGCCCGGGGCGAACTCGCCGACGACCTCGACGACACGCACGATGAACTGTTTAGATAGCGCTTTTCTCGTGGACTTCCTTGATCCCGAACAGACACACCACGAGGCGGCGACCGAGTGGATGCGCGAACGATCACGCGAGGGGTTCGCCACACCTGTCATCTGTGCGTTCGAGGTACTCCGTGGGACGGCACGGGTCGGCGACGATCGGTTCGACCGCGCCGTCGGGTTCCTCCGGACGCTGGAGAGGATAGAGCTCGGACTCGCGGGAGCTATCACCGCGGGCAACCTGGACGGCCGTCTCCACGCTGACGGGGCACCGCTTTCCGCTCGCGACACACTCGTTGCCGCACCAGCCCGCGAACACGGCTACACGCTCGTCACCCGTGATCACGACTTCGAGGATGTCCCCGGACTGGATGTCGTGTTCTACGACGGGTAGCAGGACGGGGAGACAGCGTCACCGGAGGCTTTTTAATTGGTTACACGAACTGCTCAGTCGGTTACTAAATGTCGGTTCGCCGGACGGTCACACGCGCACTGGAACTCCTGGCCGTCGCAGTCGTCCTCTCGCTTCTCGTCGGCCAATTCCTCGGCCAACCCGTCCTCCTCGCGTTCGTCGAAACGGGCAGCATGGCCCCGACGCTCGAACCCGGCGACGGCTTCGTCGCAATCCCGACGCAACTCGCCGGCCCGATGGAAGAAGGGGACGTCGTCACGTTCCGCGCCGAGGAGATCCAGGGCGGCGGACTCACCACCCACCGGGTCGTCGGCGAGACCGACCGCGGATACGTCACCAGAGGTGACGCCAACCCGTTCACCGATCAGGACGGCGACGAACCCCCAGTCAAAGACGCACAGATCGTCGCCGTCGCCTGGCAACCCGGGGGCGAGGTGTTCGTCGTGCCCGCGCTCGGCACCGCCGTCGAGGCCGTCCAGGGCGGACTCGAATGGACGCAACGAACCCTCGCGTCGCTGTTCGGCACGCGCTCGCTCCTCGGGACGCAGGGTATCGCCTACCTCCTCTTCGGCGTGACCGTACTGTACTACCTCGCCGGGGAGTTCCGCTCGCGCGAGGGCCGAGACAGGGGGAGTCGGGACCGAGGCCGCGAGACGGGCCTCGACTCGCGGCTGATCGTTCTCAGCTTCACGCTCCTGCTCGTCGGGAGTATGACAGCCGCCATGGTCGGCCCGGCGGGTCAACAACAGTACGGCGTCGTCAGCGCCGAGTTCGAGTCCGAACGGCCCACCGTGATCCCGATGGGCGAGTCGAACACGATTCCCTACGCGGTCGGGAACAACGGCTTCGTCCCCGTCTACGTCTACGTCGAGCCCGCGAGCGAGGGCGTCACCGTCGAACCCCATCGGTTGCGCGTCGAGCGCGGCGAGGTGAGGAACACCTCCGTCACTCTCTCTGCACCGCCGCAGACGGGCTACTACCGACGGTTCGTCGTCGAACACCGCTATCTCGCGCTCCTCCCGCCTTCCACCATCGACGTGCTCCACGCGGTCCATCCCTGGGTACCCATCGTCGTCATCGACCTGCTGATCGGCGTCCCGTTTTACCTTCTCGGCGTCGGACTGTTGGGGAGCGGCCGGATCCGACGGAGGACTCGGAAGAAGGAGACGAATCTCGGCTCGTCGGTCCGCGATACCGTGCGTCGGTGGTACTCCTGAGAACCCGAGACCGAGTCTCAAAACGTGAATTCGGGAGCGAATATACAAATACCCGGAGATGACAAGAGAGAGCCACGAGTGTCACTCTGGGATCTCCGCCTCCGCGCGCTGCTCGACCGACAGTTCGCCACCGTCGCGGCCGTGCTCGTCGTCTGCGCGCTCGTCGGTGGGTTCGCGACGTACACGGCACACGTCGACCCGGGGACCACCACGGAAGAGCGGGTCGTCGCGACGTGGGAGAGTTCGGGCACGTTCGACCACGCGGCCACGGTGACGCGGGAGAACCCGCTGTTTCCGGTCGGCCGCACGCTGGAGGATCGGCAGGTCTACTTCTCGTCCATCGCGCCGACCGTCAACGGGAGTTACGCGTTCGGCTACCGGGCGAGCGATGGGGGGACAGTCGAGACGAGCGTAGACGTCGTGTTGGTCACGCGGAGCGTGGGGGAACAGACCGGCGACCAGAGTGGCGGGGCGACCGTCCTCTGGGAGCGGAGCCGGACGCTCCACGAGAGTGATGCGGCGACGGTCGCACCGGGAGACGACGTGCGAGCGCCCTTCTCGTTCAACGCCTCGGCCGTCGAGAGCGAGCGCGGGCGGATCGAGGACCGACTGGGCGGGGGAGTGGGCACGGTCGAGACGTTCGTCCGCGCGACCGTCGACATCGAGGGGACGGTCAACGGGGAACGCGTCGACAGGCAGGCGGTGCACACGCTCCCGGTGACGATCGAGGGGAACACCTACCGCGTCGGACCGGCCGAGGCGTCGGGACAGCAGTTCGAGACCACGCAGAGCGTCACGGTGCCGCGGACGTACGGGCCGCTCCGGAGCGTCGGCGGGCCGGCGCTCCTCGCACTCTCGCTCGCCGGGCTCGCGGGACTGGCCGTCGGCCGGTCGCGGTACCGGCTCGAACTCACCGACGCCGAACGCGAGTGGCTCGCCTACCGGGAGGACCGCTCGGAGTTCGATGAGTGGATCACGTCGTTCCGGCTGCCGTTCGAGGCGTTCGACCGCCCGGAGGCCGAGGCGGCGTCACTCGCCGACCTCGTCGACTTCGCCATCGACACCGACAGCGGCGTCATCGAAGCGCCCGACGAGACGGAGTACTACGTCGTCCACGACGACGTCCTCTACACGTACACCGCACCGCGGACGCCACCGCGCGGCCTCGTGAGCGATCCGGAGTCCCAGACCGCGCTCGATGCGGAGTCGGAAGCCGCGACCGATGCGGAGTCGGAGCGGACGGACGACAGCGAGTCGGAGGCGACCGGTCTCGAAGCGGCGGCGCTCGATCTGGGCTTCGGCGCGTCCGGCGACGAGAACGGGACGTCCGACGGGACCGACGAGCCCCCGACGCGGGACGCGGAGGAGACGGACCCGGGGACGACCGAGGACTGACCGGAGACCGGAGGCGGAGCGACGGAACGAAGAGGTGTCTCAGAGGTCGCCCTTCGTGCTGGGGGTGTCGCTCCGGCGGTCGTCGAGTCGGGTGGCGTCGTCCATCGCGCGCGCGAGCGCCTTGAACAGCGCCTCGACCTCGTGGTGAGCGTTCTCCCCGTCGACCGAGGCGTGGAGGGTGAGTCCGGCGTTCATCGCCAGCGAGAGGGCGAAGTGCCGCGCCATGTCGCTGGTGAACTCGCCGACCGAGGCCTGTGAGAACGTCCCCTCGAACTCGAAGTGCGGCCGGCCGGAGACGTCGACGACCACCGAGGCGACGGCCTCGTCGAGGGGCACTTTGCGGTCGGCAAAGCGCCGGATGCCGCGTTTGTCGTCGAGCGCCTCGGCGAACGCCTCACCGAGGACGATGGCGACGTCCTCGACGGTGTGGTGGTCGTCGACGTGGAGGTCGCCGTCGCAGTCGACCGTGAGATCGAAGAGGCCGTGCTTGGCAAACGCGGTGAGCATGTGGTCGAAGAAGCCGACGCCGGTGTCGACGACACTGTCCCCGTCGCCGTCGACGTCGAGCGTGAGATCGATCGTCGTCTCGGCCGTCTCGCGGGAGACGGCGGCGGTCCGTGTCATACCTGCGCCGAGGCGGGGCACGGATAAAGAAGGTTCGTCCACGGACCGTCGGTCCGCGGCTCGGAGGGCCACCGAACGGTGAGGACGGCCCGGCCGGCGAACCGGTGCGTATGTGAGCCGATCTCAAACCCCTTCGTTTCCGGTCGAGCGATCGGTCGCGTCGGTCGAGACGAACGTCGAGAACGCCGGACGAACGACCTGTGTCAGACGTACGGCCGACGTCCGGCAGACGCCAGCGCGGACGGGAGCGTGTCGGCGTTCGAGTCGAAACGGGCCTCTCACTCGGCGACGGCCATCGCCTCGCGGAGCGTGAAGCGGCCCTCGTACAGCGCCGTCCCGACGACGGTCGCCGCCGCGCCCGCATCCGACAGGGCACGGACGTCGTCGAGCGTCGTCACCCCGCCGCTGGCGATCACCGGCAGGTCGACCGCGTCGACGACCCGTTCGACGGCGGCAGTGTTGACACCCGCCAGTTGCCCCTCGACGTCGACGTCGGTGAAGAGGATGCCCGCCGCGCCGAGCGCTTCGTACCGGCTGGCGGCGTCGGCAGGGTCCAGTTCCGTCCCCTGCGTCCACCCTTCGACGACCACCTCGCCCGCCTTGGCGTCGAGCGAGACGACGACGCTTCCGGGGTGGGTCTCGGAGATATCCGCGACGATCTCGGGCTCGTTCACCGCGGCGGTACCGAGGATGACGCGGTCGACGCCGCTGTCGAGGAGGCCGCGTGCGTCCGCCGTGGTCCGGATGCCGCCACCGAGTTGGACCGGGACGTCGACGGCGTCAACGACCGCGTCGACCGCCGCGGCGTTCTTCCGTTCGCCCTCGAACGCGCCGTCGAGATCGACCAGGTGGAGCGTCCGGGCACCGGCGTCGACCCACCGGCGTGCCGCCTCGACCGGATCACCGTACCGGGTTTCGGTGCCGCGTTCGCCCTGGACGAGTT
Source organism: Salinigranum marinum (assembly GCF_024228675.1). NCBI lineage: Archaea > Methanobacteriati > Methanobacteriota > Halobacteria > Halobacteriales > Haloferacaceae > Salinigranum > Salinigranum marinum. The sequence continues at coordinate 3,111,030 of NZ_CP100461.1, forward strand.
GGACGACCTCGCCGTCCTGCATGTCGACCGCGGGGACGACCTCGAAGTCGGGAAACATGGCGTGTCGGAGGGGGGGCCAGGTGGTAAACGCACCGACACGCGCAGGATCCACCCGGTGTCCGCGGGTCGCCGTCTACCCTCCGCGGGTCGCGGTCCACCCGCCACGCGTCGGCCCCGTGGGCTGCCCGTTCGGAACGGCTTTGGGGGCGGCCCTCGGATGGGAAGCCGAATGAAGATCTTCGGGTCCAGCGGGACGCGAGGGGTGGTCGCGGAGGAGTTGACCCCCTCGTTCGTCCTGCGGGTTGCACAGGCCGCTGGGACCGTCTGGGGTGCCGAGCGTGCGGTCGTCTCGCGGGACACGCGAACCACCGGTGAGATGTTCGAGAACGCCGCCGCCTCCGGGCTGGCGAGCGCCGGGATCGACATCGACCGCCTCGGCGTCACGCCCACGCCGGCGGTCGTCCGTTACTGCGAGGTCGAGGCGGTACCGGCGGTCCACATCACCGCCTCGCACAACCCCCCGGAGTACAACGGCGTCAAGCTGGTCGGCGACGATGGAGTGGAACTCACCGTCGACGTGCTCGAAGCGGTCGAATCGCACGTCCTCTCGAAGGAGTTCGACCTGCAGCCGTGGGACGGGGTCGGCTCGGTCCGGACCGTCGAGTCGGCGAACCGGGCGTACGTCGACGAACTCCTCGCGTCGGTCGACCGCGAGGCCATCTCGGCGGCCGACCTGACGGTCGCGCTCGATCCGGGCCACGGCGCGGGGACGCTCACCAGTCCGGAGTTCTTCCGCCGGCTGGGGTGCGACGTCGTCACGGTGAACGCGACACCGGACGGCCACTTCCCCGGCCGCCAGCCCGAGCCCGTCGGGAGTCACCTCACCAGCCTCTCGCGGCTCGTGCGCGCCACGGCCGCCGACGTCGGCATCGCCCACGACGGCGACGCCGACCGCGCCGTGTTCGTCGACGAGACCGGCGCGTTCATCGACGGCGAGTCGTCGCTCGCGGCGCTCGCCGCGGCGGAGCTCTCGGCGGGGGACACGTTCGTCTCCGCGGTCAACGTCTCACAGCGGGTCGTCGACGCCGTCACGGACGCGGGCGCGGCGCTCGAACTCACGCCGATCGGCTCGACGAACATCATCACGCACATCCGCAAGCTCGAAGCCGACGGCGAGACGGTCCCGGTGGCCGGCGAGGGCAACGGAGGGATCTTCTTCCCCGAGTACCGGCTCGTCCGCGACGGCGCGTACACGGGCGCGAAGTTCCTCGAACTCGTCGCCGACCGACCCGCGAGCGAGGTGGCCGCCCCCTTCACGGACTACCACACGACGCGGGTGAACCTCCGTTACGAGGCCGAGCGCGAACTCGCGGCGATGCTCGACGCCGCCGAGCGCTACGCGAACGCGGCCGACGTCGAGCCGAACACCATCGACGGCTACCGGCTGGACTACGGCGACGCGTGGGTACTCGTCCGACCCTCGGGCACGGAGCCGGTCGTCCGGATCTACGCCGAGGCGCGTGACGCCGAGCGCGCCGAATCGCTGGCTAGCGAGGTCGAGGCGGCGCTCACGGACGGTCGGAACGACGCCTGAGCAGCCTTTTCAGACGGAGACGACGACGAACAGCAGACAGAGGACGCCGAGGACGAGGAGGACGACACCCCGCGGAAGCGCGCCGCTGCGCACGGTTTGTTCGTCCCGCCGGGTGCTCCCGAGATACGCCACCTGGAGGTCGTGAACGGCTGCCGGAGCACGGAGCCACGCCGCGCCGGCCAGCACCGCGACGCAGCCCACGACCGTGGCCACCGCCGTCACGGGCGTGAGCGGCATCGGTCGGTCACTCCGGCGCGTCGGCGTCGAGCGCCGCGCGGAGGCGCTCGCGCTCAGCGCGCCGGTCGGACAGTTCGGCCTCGACGGCCCCCGAGGCGAGGCGGTCGCGTTCGGCGTCGGTGAGTTCGTCGCGGGCGACTGCCGCCCGACGGAGGTGGTCGTAGTCCGCGCGGAACGTAAGGTCACGGACCGTCCGTGCGCGCGCGACGACCGACTCGTCGGCGAACCGGGCGACGACCGCGACGAGTTCCTCGGCGCGACGACGGAGACGGCCGGCGACCGACGGCGGCCACCCGACCGTCAGCGGCGTCGCGTCGAGCCGGGAGAGGTACGTCTCGTTCGTCCCCACCGTCTGTCGGAAGCGGTCGGAGTCGTCGACGTAATGTGTGAGCTTCGAGCGGGAGTATCCCGCGTAGTCGAGCACGGTCGGGAGCGGTTCGGTACCGACCGCGGCTTCGTCGAGATACGCACGGATCGACGCCGGCGGGGCTTCGTAGTCGACGAGGGGGTACGCGTCCGTCGCCGACACGAGGCCGAGGAGGTCGCGGGCGCTCGCCTCGCGGCGGTAGCGGTCGAACGCGTCCGTGACGGCGTCGTTGTACGCCTCGATCGGCTCGCGGAGCTCCTCGGTCGGCGCGTCGAGATCGGCCGACCCGAGGTCGACGAGCCGTTCTCGGGCCTGGATCTCGTCGTCGAGCGTCGAGAGCCGACGCCGGACCGTCCGGCGCGTCTCGCGGAGGTGCTCGCGGGCCGCCGCGCGTTCGTCGAGCGTCTCTGCGGCCTCACGTGCGGGCGCGAGCACGTTTCGAGCCTGTTCGAAGTGTTTCTCCGAGAGCCGGCGGCGATCGAGCAGTTCGTTCGCCTCCTCGAACGCCTCGCGGGTCGGGAGGTCGTCGGGGAGCCCCTCGACCAGGCTCACGAAGCGCTCTTCGAACTCGACGTACGCCGCGAAGTCGCCGGTGCCGGTCGCCGACTCCACGTACTCCGAGAGCAGGTCCGTCGCGGCGTCGTACGCCTCGGTGACCCGTTTGGCCTCGTCCTCGCCGTAGTCGTCGACCGCCGCCTCCGCCTGTCGGAGCCGTTCCCGGGCGGCCTCGAGGTCGTCGACCGAGACCGACGACCCGGACGTAGCGTCGGCCATCAGTAGACGTCGTCGGGGTCGAAGACGCGGTCGCCGACGACCGCACCGTCGAGTCGGCGGTAGAAACACGAGCGGTAGCCCGTGTGGCAGGCCCCGCCGGCCTGGTCGACCAGGTAGAGGACGGCGTCGCCGTCGCAGTCGACGCGGATCTCGTCGACGGCCTGCGTGTGGCCGCTCGTCGCCCCCTTCTCCCACAGTTCGTCGCGGCTGCGCGAGTAGTAGTGTGCGTGACCCGTCTCCGTGGTCCGGTCGAGCGCCTCGCGCGTCGCGTACGCGAGCATCAACACCTCGCCCGTCTCCGCGTCCTGCGCCACCGCGGGAACGAGGCCGTCGTCACCGAAGTCGAGGTCGACCCCGGCCGTGGCCGTCTCCCCTGCGGCGTCTGTGTCACTCATACGCGAGGTGACGAGCGTACCGCCGATATGTCTTGTGTGTGGGTGGCTCGGTCTCGCCGGACGCCGAACGTTCAAATACGAGACGGCGGCCAGTGAGCGCGATGTACTGACAGTCGCCGGTGGGCGGACCGCGGCGTGACGGCACACCGTCCACCGTACGGGAGCGTGTCGTCCGTGTCCGCAATCGAGACGCGATCAGGCGATGCCGAGCGCCGCGAGCACGCCGAACAGGACGTCGCCGTAGACGAACGCGAGGAGGAGTCCGGCGAACATCGGGACGAGGAACGGGATTCCGGGGGAGATCCACACGCGTTCGCGCGCCGAGACGAGTTCGAGTCCCTCCCGTAGCGTCTCGGGCGTGGTGCCGTAGGCGGTGCCGTCGATGCTCGCGAGGAACTGTTCGGCCGCCCACGGATCGTCGAACGAGTCCCGACCGTCGACGCCGACGGCTACCGGTTCGTGCCGGTCGGTCGCGTCGGCCCCGCGTGCGAGCCCGCCATCGGTTACGGCCTCGACCCGGCCGTCCGTCGGGTCGAACGTCTCGCCGACGGTGTCGGGGTCGCGGTGTGCCTCGGGCTCCGCCCGGAGCGCCGCGAGGGAGCTCCCACGCCACCGGAGGTACATCCGGAGTGCATCGACGTCGAGGCCGCCCCGGCTGTAGCCGTCGAGCGTCTCGAACAGTCGACCGTGTGCGCTCGGGAGGTCGGCCACGTCGACCCGGCGACCGAAGAGCATGATGGAGGCGACGTCGCCGGCGAGGAGGTTCCGGACGCCGAGAACGACCGGATAGGCGACGGCGACGACGACGGTGTTCGTGAGGACGGTAAACGAGAAGACGCCGAGGGGTGCCTCGACGAGCGGGAGGGCGGTCGTCCGGAGGAAGTACACCGGGTAGGTGGGCAAAACGATCGCGAGCACGATGAGCGCCTTCGCGTCGGCACCGCCGAAGCCGCCCAGCCGCCAGAACAGATACGAGAAGGGGACGACGAAGACGAGACTGATCGCTGTCTGGACGAGAAAGAGCCGGTCTTCGAAACCGGCGGGCGGGACCGCTCCGAGGAGGTCCCACGCGAGGAGGACGATCCCGAGCGCCGCGAGCGGTGGCCACAGTCGGTTTGGGACCCGCCGCGTCCGCACGTCCGAGAGGGCCGCCCAGCCCAACACGGGGATGGCGACGAGCCGCAGAATGTCGGGTACCGAAGCGAACATACAGGTGGCGCGTCGGCGAAGGAATTAGCCCTTTTGGCGTGAGAATCAGGAGAGAGAACCGGAGGGGACGAGACGACCGGCGCGGCCGCTGTGGGGCTGAATAAAGAAACGAAAGGGGAAACCGACCCGCCTCAGATGACGCGGTTCTGGAGGTAGTCGAGGTGCTTGGCGTTGTAGACGATCTGGACCTCGTCCTCGGTGGGCGTCCCGATGCAGGTCAGCCGGACGTTCTCGTCGTCGACTTCCTCGTCGGAGAGGATCTGCTGCATGTCCATGTCGATCCCGCCGGTTTTGAGGATGGCGGCGCAGTTCGCACAGGCACCGGCGCGACACGAGAAGGGCCAGTCGTAGCCCTGGGCCTCGGCGGCCTCGAGGATGTACTCGCCCTGGTTGACCTCCAGCGAGCCGTAATCCTCGTCCGCGAGCCCTGCGTCGGCGGCCTTGTTGAAGAGGTCGTCGTCGTCCATGTCCCAGCCCTGGTCGTCGAGTACTTCGTAATTGAGGTATTCTACCGTAGGCATCTCGCTCCAACCTTCGGAGGCCACCTCATTATGCTTTGCTGTTCTGATCTGTTTTCCCCGCCGCTGTCACTGGTTTTGGCCAGCCAAAACCCGTTCGAGCGTGAGATCCACACGACCGTCGCCGGCGCGGGGTCAGATCGTGACGGCGGAGAAAAGCAGGTAGGAAGTCACAGCCGAGACCGTGGGTGTGAGCAGCCAGAAGAAGATGATGCGTCCGGTCGTCCCCGGGTTGAACAGTTCGTGGGCGGTGAGCGACTCGTCCGCCTGACCGATGGGAGTGACCTCGTCGGTCGGTTCGGCGGCGAGGGCGTTGACCGACAGCCGGGGCGACTCCCCACGGACCGCCTCGCCCAGCGTGACCGTCCGCGTGGCGCGACCCCATCCGAGCCCGACGATACACATCGTCGCCGACACCGCGAGGCTCGCCGGGATCCCGATCGCCGACAGGAAGGAGATGAACGTGGCGCTCACGGTCTCGACGACGAGCGCCGCGAGCAAGGGGAGTTCCGTGAGGTCGTTGCCGACGGTGTCGAGCGTCCGGCGGGCGATCGTGAACGCGCCGACGCCGATCGCCCCACTCGCGAGCAGGATGCCGGCGTCGAGGCTCAGCGCCCCCGACCCGACGAGCGGTGCGACGGCGTTAGCGACGTTCGACGCCCCCGCCGAGAACGCCATGTAGCAGGCGATCCCGACGACGAGAACGACCGTCCCGAGTTCGCGGAGTGTCGTTCCCGGGCCGAGCCTGGGCGTGGGAACGCCGGAGCGGTCGAGTTCGAGCAGCGGGCCGTCGGACCGGTCGAGCGAGACCCGGGCGTCGAGATACGGGTAGACGTAACGGCCGATGACCGCACAGGCCCAGAAGGCAAGCACCGGCGCGACGATCCACCACGAGACGATCTCGAGCATGACGCGTTCGTCGAGCGTGCCCGTCGCGACACCGAGGCCGGCGATCGCCCCCACGGCAGTCATCGACGTCGACGCCGGCACGCCGAAGACGTTCGAGATGAGCAACGCGACGCCGACGAAAAACAGCACGCCGACGCTCGCGGCGAGTGTGAACTCGTCGCGCGGGACGATCCGGGCACCCATCGTCTCGACGACCTCGCGTCCGACGGTCCACCCACCCAGGAGCGCGAACCCGGTCATCAGCCCGGCGGCACCGAGTTTCGAGACGACGGCGCTCCCGACGGCCGGACCGAACGCGACGCCGGTCGAGGAGCCACCGATGTTGAACCCGACGAAGACGGCGACCCCGAGCCCGACGACGAGGAGGAGTTCGACCACGGGCGGAGTTACCTCCCACGGGTTTTGTGCCTACCGCTCTCGGCCGGAGTGTGAACGCCCTGTGCCGGTGCGTCGAAGCGTCGGAACGTCGGAGCGTCGCAGTACCGCGTCGTCGGGCGGTGTCCGCTACCAGGCCGAGAAGAGGAGATACGCGCCGACGGTCGCCACGGCCGGGACGGCGTTCTGGAGCGCGACGACCCGGAGCGTCGCCCACGGGCGGTAGAGGTCGCCGACCGCGACGTCCGGGTCGGTCATGCCCTGGACCACGTCGTCGGCCTCCACGAGGAGTCGGCCCTCCGCGCGCGTCGCCCGTCCCCAGCCCAGCCCGACGGTGCTCATCGTGGCGATGACGACGAAGCTCGCGGGTATCCCGATCGCCGACAGCGCCGTCACGAGCGTCGCGCTCACCACGGCGACAACGAGCGCCGCCGCCAGCGGCAGATCGGTGAGTCCGTCGCCCATCGTGTCGAGCGTCCGGCGGGCGATGGTGACGGCACCGAGCCCGATGGCTCCCGCCGCGAGGATGATCCCCGCGTTCATCGTCAACTGGCCCGAGCCGACGAGCGGCGCGACGGCGTTGGCGACGTTCGACGCGCCCGCGGAGAAGGCCATGAAACAGGCGATCCCGACGACCAGGACGCCACCGGTCGCCTCGCGAGGCGTCGTGCCGTCGGTGAGTTCCGGCGTGGGGATCGTGCCGTCGGTGTCGACGGTGAACAGCGAGCCACCGTCGCCGCCGATCGCCAGGCGCGCCTCGATGGCGTCGTAGCCGTAGCGTCCGACCACGCCGCTGACCCAGAACGCGATGAGCGGCGCGACGATCCACCACGAGACGATCTCGAGGACGACGTCGGTCGCCAGCGCGTTCCGGGCCAGCCCGAGTCCGGCGATCGCCCCCACGGCGGTCATCGACGTCGACGCCGGCACGCCGAAGACGTTCGAGACGAACAGCGCGCCACCGATGAAAAAGAGCACGCCGATGCTCACCGGGAGGGTGAAGGGATCGCCGGCGACGAGGTTGCTCCCGAGCGTGGTGACCACGCGGCGGCCGACGGTCCAACCCCCCAAGAACGCGAACGCGGTCATGAGGACGCCGGCGACGAGCTTCGAGACCGCTCCACTGCCGACGGCCGGGCCGAACGCGACACCGGTGTTCGAGCCACCGACGTTGAAACCGACGAAGGCGGCGACCACGAGCCCGATGACGAGGAGGAGCGAAAACACGCGTAGACGTTCGAATTCGAGTGAGTAAGTATTGTGTGGATACGGGATTCCGCCGGCGCGCGGGTCGTGTGTCCGTTTGGCGGTGCCGCTCGGTCACTCGGAGTCCGCCCCGTCCGTACTACCTCACCGCTCGAAGGTCCGTCTCGTCGGTCTGACGTCCATCTCCTCGCCCCGACGGGTGTCCCGTCGCTCCGAGGAGTTCGTCACCGAGACGCGAACCGACGAACGCGGGGAGGGAGCCGAGATGGAAGGGTGGGGCCCGCCCGGTTCAGGACGCCTCGGAGATGGCCTCGTCGAGGTCCGCGAGGATGTCCTCGGGGTTCTCGATCCCGACCGACAGACGGACCATGTCGGGCGTGACGCCCGCGGCTTCCTGTTCTGCGTCCGTGAGCTGCTGGTGCGTGGTCGAGGCGGGGTGGATCACCAGGGTTTTGGCGTCGCCGACGTTCGCGAGCAGGGACGCGAGTTTGGCACCGTCGACGGTGCCTTTCGCGGCGTCGTAGCCGCCGTCGAGCCCGAAGCTGATCATGCCGCCGTAGCCGCCCTCCAGGTAGCGCGAGGCGTTGTCGTGGGTCGGGTGGCTCTCCAGGCCGGGGTAGTTGACCCAGGCGACGTCGGGGTGGTCGTCGAGGAACTCCGCGACGATCTGTGCGTTCTCGCAGTGTTTCTCCATCCTGAGCGGGAAGGACTCCAGTTTCTGGAGCGTGACCCACGCGTCGAACGGCGACTGCTGGTTCCCGAGGTCGCGCAGGCCGCGGGCGATGGCAGCGTACGTGAGGGCGGCGTCGCCGAACGTCTCGGCGAAGTTGACGCCGTGGTACGCCGGGTTCGGTTTGGCGAGCTCGCTGTACTTCTCTGCGTGCTCCGCCCAGGGGAACGAGCCGCCGTCGACGAGCGCTCCCCCGACGGTCGAGCCCGAGCCGTGGAGCCACTTCGTCGTCGAGTCCCAGACGAGGTCCGCACCGTGGTCGAGCGGGCGGCACAGGTAGGGCGTGGCAAACGTGTTGTCGACGAACAGCGGCGCGCCGTTCTCGTGCGCGATCGAAGCGATGCGCTCGATGTCGGGCGTGTCGAGAGCGGGGTTGCCGATGGTTTCGAGGTGGACGTAGGCGGTGTCCTCGTCGATAGCTTGCGAATACGCGTCGTAGTCGAGCGTGTCGACGAACCGCGTCGTGATCCCGCGGCGCTCGACGGTGTGGGTGAGGTAGGTGTACGTGCCGCCGTACAGCGACGAGGCGGAGACGATGTTGTCGCCCGCTTCGGCCAAGAGGAACGTCGCGAGGTCGAACGACGCCATCCCCGACGAGGTGACGGCCGCGCCGACGCCGTTTTCGAGCGCGGCGATGCGGCCCTGAAGCATCTCCAGTGTCGGGTTCATCAGCCGCGAGTAGATGTAGCCCTCGGCTTCGAGGGCGAACTGCGCCGCGGCGTCGTCGGCGTCGTCGAAGACGTACGAGGTCGTCTGGTAGATCGGGGGAGCCCGCGAGCCCGTGGCCGCGTCGGGTTCCTGACCGGCGTGGAGACTTCGCGTGTTGAATCCGGGTCCGTCCGAGTCGGAATCGTCTGACATCAGTGGCTTCGTTTCAGCCGGACGTGACGTAAAGATAGGTGTGGCTGGTAGAGACTGCCGGTGACTACGACGGGCGGCCGCGCGGGTCGCCCGGTCGTCCAGCCCCGACGTCGACCGCTCGGTGGGACGGCGGCGTCTGAACGCCCGCACCAGGAAGCACCATCGGGGCCGTCTCGCAACGTTTTAGTATCGAGGGGGGACAACAATCGAACGATGATGCGGACTCCCCTGCTCACGCACGTTTCTTCGGGAGTCCGTCCTGTCCTCGCCGAGGGTGTCCGACGACCGCGACGACCGGGCCGGTAGGCCCAACTCAACTCACTCACCCCGCGTTTGCTCACACGACTTCAACGACGCTTGTGTCGGCTATAGGCATCTCTCAGACTTTCTTTCTAAATCTAAAACAAAGAATTTAAGCACGTGAACGCCGCTACCTCCAGGTACATGACACGCGTGGCACTCGCGTTCTCGGGCGGACTCGACACGACGGTCTGTGTCCCGCTCCTCGAAGAGGAGTACGGGCACGACGAGGTCATCGGCGTCACCGTCGACGTCGGCCAGCCCGAATCGGAGTTCGAAGAGGCAGAGGAGACCGCGGAGGCCCTCGGGTTAGAACACTACGTCGTCGACGCGAAACGGGAGTTCGCGGAGACGTGCTTCCGCGCGGTGCGGGCGAACGCGACGTACCAGGGCTACCCGCTCGGGACGGCGCTCGCCCGCCCCGTGATCGCCCAGGCCATCCTCGACGTGGCCGAGGAACACGACTGCGACGCGCTCGCACACGGCTGCACCGGGAAGGGCAACGACCAGCTCCGGTTCGAGGCGGTCTGGCGCGCCTCCGACCTCGACGTGATCGCGCCCGTGCGCGAACTCGGGCTCACGCGCCAGTGGGAGATCGAGTACGCCGCCGAGAAGGACCTCCCAGTGGAGGCGGGCAACGAGGGCGTCTGGAGCATCGACACGAACCTCTGGTCGCGCGCCGTCGAGGGCGGCGAACTGGAGAACCCCAACTACGTGCCGCCCGAGGAGATCTACAAGTGGACCCAGTCGCCGACGGGCGACAGCGAACTCGTCGAGATCGAGTTCGACGCCGGGGTTCCCGTGGCGATCGACGGCGAGGAGATGGATCCCGTCTCGCTCATCCAGCACCTCAACTCCCTCGCAGGCGAGTACGGCGTCGGGAGAACGGACGTGATGGAGGACCGCATGCTCGGGCTCAAGGTTCGCGAAAACTACGAGCACCCCGCGGCGACGGTGCTTCTGAACGCCCACGAGGCGCTCGAAGACCTCGTGCTCACCAAGGAGGAGCGCTCGTTCAAGACCCAGATCGACCACCGCTGGTCGGAGAAGGCGTACGAGGGGCTCGTTTCCGGACCGCTCGTCAAGGCGCTCGAAGGCTTCGTCGAGGTCACCCAGGAGAAGGTGACGGGGACGGCGACGGTCAAACTCGAAGGCGGGCAGGCGCGCCCGGTCGGCCGCCAGTCCGACTTCGCGGTGTACTCCGAGTCCCACGCCTCGTTCAACTCCGCCGACGTCGAGGCGGGCATCGAACAGAGCGACGCGACGGGGGTCGCAAAGTACCACGGCTTCCAGGAGCGTCTCGCGAACCGCGCGTACGAGTCGGCGAAGGCGAAGACGGCCGAAGCGGTGACCGACGGCGGGAACCAAGACGAGAGCGAAAGCGAGTAGACCGATGAGCGAGGACGCCCCCGGAGCCGTTCGCCGCGACCGCTTCAGCGGCGGCCCCGCGCGGGGATTCCTCTCCTCGCTCGCGTCCGACGCCCGCATCTTCGAGGCGGACCTCGCGGTCGATCGCGCACACGTGGTGATGCTCGCCGAACAGGGGATCGTCGAGGACGCGGTCGCCGGCGAGATCCTCGGCGCGCTCGCAGCGGTCGCCGAGGCGGGGCACAGCTCGCTCTCGGACGGCGAGGACGTCCACGAGGCGATCGAGACGGCCGTCATCGCAGAGATCGGGGCGGCGGGCGGGAAGATGCACACCGCCCGGTCGCGCAACGACGAGGTGGCGACCTGCCTGCGGTACCGTCTGCGAGGAGACCTCCTCGACGCGGCAGAGACGACGCTCCGCCTGCGGGAGGTGCTCGCGGAGACCGCGGCCGAGCACACCGAGACCGTGATGCCCGGCTACACCCACCTCCAACCCGCCCAGCCGACGACGGTCGCACACTACCTGCTGTCGTACGAGTCGGCGGTCGCCCGCGACACCGGCCGGCTGCTCGACGCCTATTCGCGGGTGAACGAGTCGCCGCTCGGCGCGGCCGCGTTCGCGGGTACGCCGTTCGACGTCGACCGCGAGCGCACCGCCGAGTTGCTGGGGTTCGACGGCCTCGTCGAGAACTCGATGGACGCCGCCTCGGCACGGGACTTCCTCCTCGAAGCGACGGGCGCGCTGGCGACCCACGCGGTGACGCTGTCGGGGCTCGCCGAGGACCTCGTCGTCTTCGCCAACAAGGGGTACGTCGACCTCGCGGACGACTACTCCTCTACGTCTTCGATCATGCCCCAGAAGAAGAACCCCGACACGCTCGAACTCGTCCGGTCGGTCGCGGGCGACGCCGTCGGCGGCCTCTCGGCGCTGTTGACGACGCTCAAGGGCCTCCCGCGGGCGTACAACCGTGACCTGCAGAACGCCCACCCCCACGCGTTCGACGCCGTCGATGCCGTCGTCGAGGCGACGGAGGTGACGGCGGGCGCGGTGGCGACCGCGACCTGGGAGACGCAGGCGCTCCGCGACGCCGCGGCCGAGGGCTTTGCGACCGCGACGGGCGTCGCGGATCTGCTGGCGATGGCGGGCCTCCCCTTCCGGACGGCCCACGAGATCGTCGCCGAGGCGGCGGCGGAGTCCGCGGGCACGCCCGACCTCGCCACGCTCGACGCGGTCACCGAGGCGGTCGTCGGCGACTCGCTCTTCGACCACGTGAGCCGCGATGCCGTCGAGCGCGCGCTCGACCCCGTCGAGAGCGTGGCGAGCCGCGACTCGGTCGGCGGCCCCGCACCCGCCGCGGTGTCGGCCGCGCTCGACACCGTCCGGGGAGGAGTCGCCGAGGACGCGGAGACGGTCGAGCGCCGCCGGACGGCGCTGGCCGACGCGCGGGCGCGCCTCGACAGGGAGGTGGCGCGGTATGACTGAGCCGACCCGCGGCCGGGACCGACGGGTGCCACGCGTGCCGGCCGTCGCGGTTCCGCCGCCGTCCCCGGCAGGGGACTACCTACTACATTACTGATACGGAGTGGAGATTTAAACGACGACCGCACCGATGTCGTGCGATTAGCCGTCAGCCTATTCATTTATTTTCCTTTACAAGTTCGATGGGTTTAAGTCCTCTCACGGGTGAGAACGTAGTACGATGCCAGAAGAGATTACGGCGGAGGACCCGCTGACCGGCGAAGAGATCACGCTCCCGGCCGACGTCGAGGTCGGCGAGATCATCGACAGTCCCGTGAGCGGTGCCGAACTGGAGGTCGTCTCCTTGGACCCCGTGGTCCTCGAGGAGGCGCCCGAGCTCGAAGAGGACTGGGGAGAGTAGCGGTGCACGTTGGACTGCTGTACTCCCGGATCCGCCGCGACGAGAAACTCCTCCTCTCCGAGCTCCGCGAGCGCGGGCACGACGTGACGAAGATCGACGTCCGGAGGGAGCAGTTCAACATCTCGGCTGCGCCCGCTGTGTTCGACGAGATCGACGTCGTGCTCGACCGGTGTCTGGCGACGAGTCGGAGCCTCTACATCACGCGCTTCCTCGACGCCTATGGGGTCGAAGTCGTCAACAGCTCGGAGACGGCACAGCTGTGTGCCGACAAGGTAAAAAACAGCCTCGCACTGGAAGCCGCGGGCGTCCCGACGCCCGACACGACGGTCGCGTTCACGACCGACGCGGCGCTGGAGGCGATCGAGGCGTTCGGCTATCCCTGCGTGCTCAAACCGGTCGTCGGCTCGTGGGGCCGCCTCATGGCGAAGATCGACACCCGTGACGCGGCCGAGGCCATCCTCGAACACAAGGCGACGCTCGGGCACTACGAGCACAAGGTGTTCTACGTCCAGGAGTTCGTCGAGAAGCCCGGCCGGGACATCCGGGTGCTCGCGGTCGACGGCGACCCCGTCGCCGCGATGACGCGCTCGTCGGAGCACTGGCTCACGAACGCCGCGAAGGGCGGGGAGACCGCCGCGTTCGAACTCGACGACCGCGCGCTCGAACTGGTCGAGAAGGCCTCCGCCGCCGTCGGCGGCGGACTGTTGGGTGTGGACCTGATGGAGGTCGGCTCCGTCTCCGAGTCGGGAGACTCGGAGGCTCGTGGGACTCCGTCCCACGCCGACTACACCGTCCACGAGGTGAACCACACGGTCGAGTTCAAGGCGCTGAACGACGCCGTGGGAGAGAGCGTCGACGTGCCCGGTCGCGTGGTCGACTGGCTCGAAGCCAAAGCGAAGACCGAAACGGAGGCGACGGCGTAGCATGACGCTCCGTGCGAGCGTCGTCGGCGGCTCCGGCTTCACGGGAGGAGAACTCCTCCGGCTGCTCTCTCAGCACCCGGAGTTCGAGGTGGTGCAGGCGACGAGCCGGCAGTACGAACGCAAAACGGTCGGAAGAGTCCACCCCAACCTGCGCGAACTGGACCTGCGCTTCTCGTCGCCCGAGGAGCTCGAGAGCGTGGACGTGCTGTTCGCCGCGACGCCCCACGGCGTCTCGATGCAGCACGTCGACACCTTCTTCGAGAGCGCCGACACCGTGGTCGACCTCTCGGCGGACTTCAGGCTCTCCACCGAGGCGCAGTACGACGAGTGGTACGACGGCCACGTCTGCCCCGAGTACCTGGAGAAGGCGGAGTACGCCCTGCCCGAGCTCAACCGGGAGAACCTCCCGGGTGCCGAACTCGTCGCCTCCGGCGGCTGCAACGCCACGGCGACGATCCTGGGGCTGAAGCCGCTGTTCGACGCCGGGATCATGAGCGGCGACGAGCAGGTGGTCGTCGACGTGAAGGTGGGCTCCTCCGAAGGTGGAGCCGGCGGCGGCGACGCCTCCTCGCACCCGGAGCGGTCGGGCATCGTCCGACCGTACGCGCCCACGGGCCACCGCCACGAGGCCGAGATCGAGGAGTTCCTCGGCCTCTCGGTGTCTTTTACCGTCCACGCGGTCGACATGGTCCGCGGCGCGAGCGCGACCTGTCACGTCTTCCCCTCGTCGAAGGTGACCAAGAGCGACCTCTGGGGCGCGTATCGAGACTCGTACTCGGAGGAGCCGTTCATGCGCACCGTCGCGGGCGGCGGTGGCGTCTACCGCTACCCCGAACCGAAGGTCGTCGCCGGCACCAACATGGGAGAGGTCGGCTTCGAGATCGACCCCGGAAACAGGAGGCTCGTCGTCCTCTCGGCCATCGACAACATGATGAAGGGATCGGCCGGACAGGCGATCCACGGCGCGAACGTCGCACTCGGTCTGGAGGAGACCGCAGGGTTAGAAGCGACCGGCTTCCACCCCGTGGGGGCGCCCTAAATGACGACAGTGGTCAAGATCGGCGGGGCACGCGCCGTCGACCCCGAGGGCGCGCTGGCCGACATCGCCGCGCTGGTCGAAGCGGGGGAGGACGTCGTGGTCGTCCACGGCGGCTCCACGAAGGTCGACGAGACGCTCGAACGGATGGGAATCGAGCCGACGTACGTCGAGACGCCCGCGGGCGTCACCGGCCGCTTCACCGACGCGGAGACGATGGAAGTGTTCACGATGGCGATGTCGCAGGTCAACACCGACCTCGTCGCCGGCCTCCGGAACCAGGGCGTCGACGCGCTCGGTCTCTCGGGGGTCGACGGCGGCCTCCTCACGGGCACGCGCAAGTCGGCCGTCCGCGTGGTAGAAGACGGCAAGAAGAAGATCAAGCGAGGCGAGCACTCGGGCCGCATCGACAGCGTGGACACGGCGTTGCTGGAGACACTGCTCGGCGCGGGACGCACCCCGGTCACCGGTCCGCCGATGCTCGGCGACGACGGGAGCGCGGCGTCGGAGACGCCGCTGGATGACGGCGGCGTCGCCGCCGGAACGCCCGTCAACACTGACGCCGACCGCGCCGCGGCCGCGGTGGCGGGTGCGCTCGGCGCGACGCTCGTCCTGCTGACCGACGTCGAAGGCGTCTACGCCGACCCCGACGATCCGGCGACGCTCATCTCACGGGTGGAGACGCCCGCGGAGTGGGCGGCGCTCGAAGCGGCCGCCGAAGGCTTCATGACGAAGAAAGTCATGGCGGCGAAGGAAGCGCTCGACGGCGGCGCATCGGCGGTAATCGTCGCGAGCGCGAACGCCGACGCGCCCGTCACGTCGGCGGTCGACGGGGGCGGCACACACGTCCAGCGGAGCGCCGTTGCGGACGAGGATCAGACAGCCGAACGGGAGACAGCAGAACAATGAGTGGCTTCGTCTTCTCGGAGAAACCGATCCAGATCGAACGTGGCGAGGGACCGTACCTGTACACCGACGACGGCACCGAGTATCTCGACTTCGGCGCGTCGTACGCGGTGGCGGCGCTCGGCCACGCGCACCCGCGGGTGACGGAGGCCGTCCAAGCGCAGGTCGAGGACCTGGTGTACGTCCAGGCGTCGTATCCGAACTCGGCCCGGACGGAGCTGTACGAGAAGCTCGGCGCGCTCGGCCCCGCCGACGAGGAGCGCGCGCTGGGGAAGGTCTGGCTCTGCAACTCGGGAACGGAGGCGAACGAGGCGGCGATGAAGTTCGCCCGCAACGCCACCGGTCGGTCGAAGATCGTCGCCACCAAGAGAGGCTTCCACGGCCGGACGATGGGCGCGCTGGCGATGACGTGGAAGGACAAGTACAAGAAGCCGTTCGAGCCGCTCGCCGGTGGGATCGAGTTCGTCACCTACGGCGACGCCCAGGAGCTGGAGGAAGCGGTCGACGGCGAGACGGCCGCGGTGTTCCTCGAACCCGTCCAGGGCGAAGGCGGCATCCACCCCGCCTCGACCGAGTACCTCCGGGCCGCCCGCGACGCGGCCGACGAGGCGGGCGCGGCGCTCGTCTTCGACGAGATCCAGACGGGCGTCGGCCGGACGGGCACGCTCTGGGCCTGCGAGGGAGCGGGCGTCGTCCCCGACATGCTGACGACGGCGAAGGGGATCGCGAACGGCCTCCCGCTCGGGGCGACGCTCTGTGCGGACTGGATCGCCGACGCCGATCCCGAACACGGCTCGACGTTCAGCGGCGGGCCCGTGGTGTGTGCGGCGGCGAACGCCACCCTCGACACGATCGTCGAGGAGGACGTCCCCGGCCACGCCGCCCGGGTCGGCGAGTATCTGCAGTCGGAGGTCGAGGCCGCGACCGAAGAACACGACCTCCCCATTCGGGAGGTACGCGGCCTCGGCCTGATGATCGGCATCGAGGTCAAACGCGGCTCGAACCGCCTGCTGCGGGATCTCGCGCTGAACGAGCAGGTCCTCGCGCTCCCCGCGGGGCGAACCGTTCTCAGGCTCCTGCCCCCGCTCACCATCGGGGAGGAGCACGCGGACCGCGTGGTCGAGGCACTGGTCGAGGTGATGACGTAACCATGAGCACAAAATCGAAGACACGGACGACGGAGACGAACGCGCGCGAACTGCTTGTCGATCTCGTGTCGACGCCGTCGCCGTCGGGGCAGGAGGCCGATGCGGCCGCGCTCTTGGTCGCGTTCTTCGAGGTACACGACCGAGAGGTGTACGTCGACGACGCCGGGAACGTGCGCGCCCCGGCCGACGACTCCGTGCTCCTGACGTCACACATCGACACCGTCCCGGGGAACATCCCGGTCGAGATCAGAGACGGTGAGCTGTGGGGCCGTGGGAGCGTCGACGCGACCGGGCCGCTCGCGGCGATGGCCACGGCGGCCGTCGAGACCGGCGTCTCCTTCGCGGGCGTCGTCGAGGAGGAGACCACCTCGTCGGGCGCGCGTTTCCTCTGTGAGGACCGCACCGAACCCGACGCCGTGGTGAACGGCGAACCCTCCGGCTGGGAGGGGATCACGCTCGGCTACCGGGGCTTCCTCGACGGGACGTACGTCGCCACCTCCGAGTCGGGGCACTCCTCGCGCCCCGACATGAACGCCATCGAGGAGGCGATGGACTGGTGGCAGAAGGTCGAGAACGCCTTCGAGGCCGACGAGTGGCGACCCATCTTCGAGCAGGTGACGACCAAGCCCGTCGGCTTCGACGGCGGTCTCGGGGCGGACGGTCTCTCGGTGGAGGCGACGATGGAGGTGCAGTTCCGCATCCCGCCGGCGCTCTCCGCCGACGAACTCCGCGAACTCGCCGACTCCAAACTGGTGGAAGGAACGGTCCACTGGGAGAAACCCATCCCCCCGGTGATGGAGTCACCCCGGACCGAAGTCGCCCGTGCGTTCCGGGTCGCCATCCGCGGCGCCGGCGGCAGTCCACGCCTGCTTCGGAAGACGGGCACGAGCGACATGAACCTCTACGCCGACACGTGGGACTGCCCGATGGTGACGTACGGCCCCGGCAACTCCGACCTCGACCACGCGCCGGACGAACACCTCCCGCTCGACGAGTTCGACACCTCGGTCGAGATCCTGACCGACGTCGCGCGAACGCTCGCGGACGGCTGACCGACCCGGAGACGACAGACCACGGACGACTGCCACGGAGACGACAGACCACGGACGACTGCCACGGAGACGACACGAAGTCACATGACGCTCTCGACAACTCATCTGCTCGATATCGACGACCTCTCGGCCGCGGACGTCCACGCGGTGTTGGACCGCGCGACGGCGCTCAAGGCGGGGACTGACGACACACGGCTCCCCCAGCGAACCCTGGGGATGATCTTCGAGAAGCCCTCGACCCGAACCCGCGTCTCGTTCGAGACGGGGATGACACGGCTAGGCGGGCACGCCGTGTTCCTCGGGCCCGACGACATCCACCTCGGTCACGGCGAGCCGATCGCCGACACGTCGCGAGCGCTGTCGCGGTACGTCGACGCCATCATGGCTCGCCTGTTCGATCACGCCGACGTGGAGGAACTCGCCGAGTACGCCGACGTCCCGGTCATAAACGGGCTCACGGACGATGCCCACCCGTGTCAGACGCTCGCCGATCTCCTGACGATCTGCGAGCGGTTCGGCTTCGAGGACGTGCAGGTGGCGTGGGTCGGCGACGGCAACAACGTCGGCCAGTCGTTCGCGCTCGGCTGTGCGCTCGTCGGCATCGACCTCGTCGTGGCGACGCCCGACGGCTACGGCATGAGCCAGTCGGTGCTCGACCGTGCGGCCGCGCTCGGGTCGGCACCCGAGATCGCCGACACGCCCGAATCGGCGGTCGCCGGGGCCGACGTCGTCTACACGGACGTCTTCGTCAGCATGGGCGAGGAGGCCGAGCGCGAGGAGAAGCTCGCGGCGTTCGACGGCTACCAGGTCGACGCCGCGCTGCTCTCGAACGCGAAGCCGGGGACGAAGGTGATGCACTGTCTGCCCGCCCACCGCGGCGAGGAGATCACCCACGACGTCGTCGAATCCGACCGTGCCATCGTCTGGGACCAGGCCGAGAACCGCCTGCACGCCCAGAACGGCCTGCTGGTCGAACTGCTGGACGCGAACTGAACGCCGCTGCTCTTTTGGTTCGAAAATCAAAGCATAACATCCGGGCCTCCCGATGTACGAGTTCGAAGTTCGAATCTTTGTCCCAGAGCCGACCGACCGGAAGGCGTGAGTAACCCGCGTGCCACGAGACGGCCATGACTTCGTGCCCTACCGACGCCGCGCTCCGCCGTCGGCTCCGCCTCGGGACCGTCGGGCTCGGCGTCGCCGTGGCCGCCCTCTCGGGTGCCGTCGTCACGAACCCCGACGTGCTGACGGCGACGAGCCGTCGGGCGGTCGAGGCGACCGCTACCGCGTACGACACCACGCCCGCGGTCGCGTTCGTCACGCTCCACGCGCCGTTGGTGTTCGGCGTCCTCGCGGGGGCCGTCGGCTCCGTCTACGTCGGACTGCTCCTGCCGAGCGGGGTCGCCACCTCGGGCGAGGCCGCCGCCGATCCCGACTCGGTCGCGGCGGCGGTGCGGTTTTACGCCGCGACCGGCGCGGTCGCGACCGCGTTCGCGCTCGGTCCGCCGCTGGCGGTCGTCGTCGGGGTCGGACCGCTTCCGGCGGGGCTGCTCCTCGCGTTCGTCGCCGGGCTGCCGGTCGGCGTGCTCGCGCTCTGCGGGGCGACGGTCGGCACGGCGCTCCGGGCGAAGACGGGGTGGCGCTCGGCAGCGCTGCTCGGAACGGCCGGGCCGGTGGTCGGACTCGTCCTCGCACACGCCGCGCCGACGGGACCGGTCTGGACGGTCACGGCGGGAACCGTCTTCGTCGCCGCGGCGCTCGTCGGGGGTGGCTGGACGCTGGTGCGGGGACCGAGATCGTAGCGCGGCCGTGAGTGTCACCCGACCTGCTCGACATCGGCGCTCAGTTCCGGGATCACATCCAGTTCCTCTACCATCCGGAGCGTGTCCCACTCGGACCAGATCTCGTCGATCTCGCCGTCGACGACGCTGAACACGTTGATCCCCTCGACGACGAACACTTCCCCGGTTGGCTCGATACCGAACAGTTCGCTCCGGTGGGTACCCGTCGCGGTCCACCGCGCGGTGATCCGTCCGTCGGAGCCGAACACGTCGTCGACCGCGTACCGGAGGTCCGGAAACGCCCGGCGGTACACCCCGACGTAGTCTTTGACGTCCGCGGGCGAGGTCACGTCGGTCGGCGTCAGGCTCTCGGGACCGTGGTACCGGACGCCCGACGCGAGGATCTCGTCGGCGACCGGGAGGTCCGCGTCGTTGAACAGTTCGTCGAACCACCGGCGGACGAGTTCCTCGGCGTTCGTCTCAGACATGTCATGTCACCACATACCACGTCGTCGTCCCGGTACAAAACGGTCCCGCCGACGGCAGACGTGGGCAACGACTCCCCGACGATCGAAGCCAACGGTTCGCCGACGATCGCTCGACATCTGTGCCGTGTCCGTCGCGGTGGCGTCCGCCGGCAGAGCGTCGGCGAACGGTCGAGGATCAGGGACACCGACGGACCGCGAAGGGTGCGGTTCCACCGGAAACAGGGGGGTTCGAGCGCGGCGTGAGCGTGGGGTCGGTGGCGAGCGTTTTTTGCCGATCGGGGCGCGAGAGCGTGTGTGGCAGCCTCGAACGAGTCCTCGGGCGGGGACGATCACTGGCGCTTCTTTCCGTACGACGAGCCGTACCCGAACCAGGCGGAGGCGATGGCGCGGATCGCCGAGGCGCTCGAATCGGAACAGAACGTCCTCTTGGAGGGCGCACCGGGGACAGGCAAGACACTCTCGGCGCTCGTCCCGGCGCTCGAACACGCCCGCGCCGAGGACAAGACGGTCGTCATCACGACCAACGTCCACCAGCAGATGCGACAGTTCGTCGCGGACGCCCGCGCGATCACCCGCGAGGAGCCGATCCGCGCCGTCGTGTTCAAGGGGAAGGCGTCGATGTGTCACATCGACGTCGACTACCGCGAGTGCCAGACCCTCCGCGACACGACGCGCGACCTCGTCGACAAGCGAGCGGAGGTCGCGGAGTTGAAGACGCGTGAGCAGGCGCTGTTGGACGAACTGCGCGAGGGAGCCGACGGAGCCGCCGACGCCCGCCAGGCGGTGCTGGACGAGCTCGAGACGCTCGAATCCGAACTCGAATCGTTCGAGCGCGGAAACGTCTGCGACCACTACCGCGCGAACCTGACGCGCGACACCGGTGAGTTCTTCTCGTGGCTGTTCGACGACGTGCGCACGCCACAGGACGTCTACGACTACGCCGACCGCGAGGGGCTCTGTGGCTACGAACTGCTGAAGGAAGGGATGGAGGGCGTCGACCTCGTCGTCTGCAACTACCACCACCTGCTGGACCCCCTGATCCGAGAACAGTTCTTCCGGTGGCTCGGCCGCGATCCCGGCGAGGTCATCACTGTCTTCGACGAGGCGCACAACGTCGAGTCGGCGGCGCGCGACCACGCGACGCGGACGCTGACCGAGAACACGCTCGCGTCTGCACTCTCCGAGTTGGAGGAGGTCGACGACTCGCGGGCGGCGGCCGCCGAAAACGTGCTCGGTGCGTTTCACGACGCGCTCCGTTCGGCGTACGACGAGGCGCTGGGGTTCGGCGAGCGCGAGCAGGTCGACGAGAACTGGTACGACCTCTCCATCTCGAACCCCGACCGCCGGGACGGCCTCACGCTCCGCTTTCTCGACGCCTACCAGGGACGGGGTATCTCGACCGAGATCGACCTCGCCCGCCAGTTGGGGGAGACGCTGGACGAGGAGTACGAGGAGGCGTACAAGCGGGGTGAGACGACCTCGCGTCGGGAGTGCCAGACGCTGAGCGCGGCGGCGTTCGTCTCGGCGTGGATGGACGAGGGCGGCGACCTCGGTCAGCACCCGATGCTCTCGGTCCGGCGCGACGGCGGGAGCGGCGAGGTGTACGGCCGCGCGGAGCTGTACACCTGTATCCCGCGGGCGGTCACGGCGGACCTGTTCGAGGAGGTATCGGCGACCGTCCTGATGAGCGCGACGCTCCGCCCGTTCGACGTGACACGCGACGTCCTCGGACTCGACGACCCCGAGACGATGGCGTACGGCCTGGCGTATCCCGAGACCAACCGCCGGACGCTCGCCGTCGACGTACCGCCGCTGTTCAGCGCCGAGCGGAGCGACCCTGAGACCCAGCGGGTCGTGGCCGACACGCTCGACGACCTGCTCCGGTTCACTCCCGGGAACGCGCTCGTGTTCTTCCCCTCGTACGCCGAGGCAGAGCGCTACTACGAGCGCCTTCGAGGAAGCGACACGGAGCTGCTGCTCGACGGGTCGGACGTCGACACGGAGGAACTCCGACAGCGGCTCGTCGCGGGCGACGATGGCGCGCTCTTCACCTCGCTGTGGGGGACGCTGGGCGAAGGGGTGAGCTTCGACGGCGACGACGCCCGGACGGTCGCGGTCGTCGGCGTCCCGTACCCCCATCTGTCGGAGCGGATGGAGGCCGTCCAGGACGCGTACGACCGCGCGTACCCCGGGACGGACGCGGGCTGGCGCTACGGCGTCGAGATCCCCACGATCCGGAAGACCCGACAGGCGCTCGGGCGCGTCATCCGCTCGCCCGACGACTTCGGCGTGCGGCTCCTGCTCGACCGTCGCTACACGCGCGAGAGCCGCGACATGGGTCGGTACGGCGTCCGCGGCTCGTTCCCGACCGAGGAGCGGACGGAGTTCGTCGACGTCGCGCCCGAGAAGGCGAAGTTCGCGATGCTGAACTTCTTCACCGATCACGACGCTTACGACGGCGACCCGCCGCGCCCGTGAGGCCGGTCGACGCCGACGAACTCGAAGCGCGCCCCGCCGACGTCACTCTCCGTGACCGAGATGGCCCAGCCGTGTGCCGCCGCGATCCGGTAGACGATGGCGAGCCCGAAGCCCGTCCCCGCCGCCGACGTGGTGAAGCCGGGGGCGAAGACCGATCCGCGGTCGCTCTCGGGGATGCCGAGGCCGTCGTCGGCGACGAAGAAGCCGGACGGTTGGTCGGTGAGCTCCGATCCCGAGAGGAGTCCCACCCTGATCGAGACGGAGGGCCGGTCGTCCGCCGACCCGTCTTCGACGCTGCCACCGGACTGCCGTGCAGTCCGGTTGCTCGCGGAACCGTGCTCCACGCGGTCCTGCGAGCGAGGGCCCGTCGAGCCGTGCTCGACAGCGTTTCGGAAGAGGTTCTCGAACACCTGCCCGAGCCGGCGCTCGTCGGCGAAGACGACCGCGTCGTCGACGGCGAGCGTCGCGTCCCCCGTGTCGACCATCGACCACGCGGTGTCGGCGACGGTGGACAGCGACACCGGTTCGGGGTTGGCGATGGTTTCGCCCTGGCGGGCCAGCGTGAGGAGGTCGGAGGTGAGCGCGTGCATTCGGTCATGTGCGCGAGCGACCGCGGCGCGGTGTCCCATCGAGGCGAGATCGACCGTCCGGATCAGGTCGAGGTGTCCGGTGGCGACGGCCAGCGGACTCCGGAGGTCGTGGCTGACGACGCTGGCGAACTCGTTCAGTCGCTCGTTCTGTCGCTGGAGTTCCGCCTCGTTCCAGCGCCGTTCGGTCACGTCCCGGGCGAGACCGATCACCCGGTTGGGGCGGCCGTCGCGGGAGACGACTACCCCTTTGCCGTTGATCCAGCGGTTCGGCTCATCGAGGTCCGGGCGGAGTCGATGTTCGACCTCGTACGTCTCACCGGTCTCGACCGCACGCCCGATAGCCCGTTCGAGGCTCGGCCGGTCGTCGGGGTGGATCCGGTCGAGGTAGTCCCCGCGGGTGCCCGCGAACTCGCCAGCACCGAAGCCGAAGAGCCGTTCCATCGTCCCGTCCCACACGACCTCGTCCGTCCCGACGTCCCACTCCCAGACGCCGGTCTCGGTCCCCTCGAGCGCGAGTTCGAGGCGGGCGTTGGCCCGTTCGAGTTCGCGTTCTCGCTGGCGGGACTCCGAGCGATCGGTCAGCGCGCCCGTCACGGTCGTCGGTTCGCCGTCGTCGTACGCGACGTGGGCGCGTGCCGATACGTGGCCGTACGAACCGTCGCCGAGCCGGAAGCGAAACCGGTCCTCGTACCGGTCGGAGCCCGCGCTGAACGTCGCGTCGAGGCGGGCCGCGACCCGCTCGCGGTCGTCGGGGTGGAGCCGCTCGATCAACCAGTCGAAACTGTCGCCCACCTCGTCGGCGTCGTAGCCGAAGACGCGGGCGTAGCCGTCGCTCCGCCAGACGGCGTCGGACCGCACGTCCCACTCGAAGAAGGCGTCCGCGGCGACCCTCCCGACGAGTTCGTACCGGCGGCGGGTCGTCGCGAGTTCCTGCGTCAGTCGGTACTTCTCGACGAGGGTCGTGATGCGGGTGGCGAGAAGCGGGTACCGGTCCGTCCCACCCTTCTGGAGGTAGTCCGAGACGCCGGCGGAGATGGCCTCCGCAGCGACCTCCTCGGAGCCCCGCCCCGTGAAGAGGACGAAGGGGAGGTCGGGCCACCGCTCGCGTACGCGCGATAGGAACGCCAGTCCGTCCATCCCGGGCATCTCGTAGTCGCTCACCACGCAGTCGACGGCTTCGGTCGCCAGGCGGTCGAGCGCCGCGGCGGCGTCCACGTCGGAGCGGACGACGAAGCGGTCGTCCTCGCCGGAGAGGAACTCGGCGGTGATCGCGGTGAACGGCCGGTCGTCGTCGACGTGCAACACCCGGATGGGCCGGCCGTCGGACCGGCCGGCCGCCGGCGGTCGTGGAGTGTCGGTGCTCATGTCCACGAGCAGTGATCGTCGCTCGCGGCCCCCGATACGCGCACCAGCTAGATAGCTTTCGCGGGAGATGTCAGAGGCCTGTCGAGGGGGGCGTGACGACCGTCTTCGTCCCGAGCGCGACGCCGACGAGCGTCGCCGCGGAGCGTGCCGGAGACGGTTCGTGGGTGCGGTCGGCGGGCGGTCGTGGGGGCCGAACGCTTCATGTCTCTCCAGCCGAAGTGACGGCTAATGAGCACGGAACCGCCCGGCCCGAAGGGCTCCCCGATCATCGGTAACAGCGGCCAGTACGCCCGTGACCCGTTCTCGTTCATCACGGCGTGTGCCGAAGCGTACGGCGACGTCGCACACTTCGAACTCGGACCTATCGAGACGTACATGATCACGAACCCCGCCGACATCGAGCGGGTGCTCGTGACCGACGACGCCAAGTACCGAAAGCCGGCGTTCCAGGACGACGCGATCGGCGACCTGCTCGGCGAGGGGCTCCTCCTGAGCGACGGGGAGACGTGGCGGAAACAGCGCGAACTCGCGCAGCCGGCGTTCTTGATGTCGCGGCTCTCGGGGCTGTCGGAGATGATGACCGACTACACCGCGGAGACCCTCGCAGACTGGTCGCCGGGCGACGTGGTGGACGTCGAGATCGAGATGGCCCGACTCACCGTCAAGATCATCGTCGAGGCCATGTTCGGGTCGTCGATCGACGACGAGCGGGTCCGAACGGTCCAGGAGAACCTCGAACCGCTCGGCTCGCGCTTCGAGCCGAATCCGCTCCGCTTCGCCATCCCCGACTGGGCGCCCACCCGCGAGAACCGCGAGTACAAGCAGGCGCTGTCGACGATCGAAGGGATCGTCTGGGACCTCATCGAGGAGCGCGAGGGGACCCACCACGCCGGCGGCGTGGGCGAGGAGGGCGAGCCGATGGACCTGCTGTCGATCCTCTTGCGCGCGCGCGACCGGGGCGAGCAGTCCGACGAGAACCTCCGCGACGAGATGGTGACGATGCTGCTCGCCGGCCACGACACGACCGCGCTCACGCTCACCTACACCTGGTATCTGCTCTCGGAACACCCCGAGGTGGAGTCGCGACTCCACGACGAACTCGACTCGCTCCTCGGCGGGGAGCGGCCGACGTTCGCCGACGTGCGCGGGATGGAGTACACCGAGGCCGTGTTGAACGAGGCGATGCGGCTGTACCCGCCAGTGTACACGATCTTCCGCGAACCGCAGGTCGACGTGCGTCTCGGCGGCTATCGGGTTCCCGCCGGGAGCGCCGTGATGCTCCCGCAGTGGGCCGTCCACCGCTCGGAGCGCTACTGGGATTCTCCGCTCGAGTTCGACCCCGATCGCTGGCTCGACGAGCGCGCAGACGACCGCCCGCGATTCGCGTTCTTCCCGTTCGGTGGCGGCCCACGCTTCTGTATCGGCAAACAGCTGTCGCTGCTCGAAGCGCGGCTCATCCTCGGGACCGTCTGTCAGCAGTACCGCCTCGAGTACCAGGGCGGGGAGCCGTTCGACCTCCGCGGGTCGCTGACGATGCACCCCCGCCAGGCGATGTCGATGCGGGTCGTCGAGCGGTAGCACGGCCGACCGTCCCGCCCGGCGTCAGTCGTCGCTCGTGACTCGACGGCTCCGTACCCCCGACCCGGGACGTCGCGGGCGACACGGCTCGGGAGTCGTCGGCAGAGTCACGCCGGCAGCGACAGCCGCGCGGCGGCCTCGCGGTAGCGCGAGTCGTAGACGACGAGTTCGGAGACCGTCCAGGTCGCCGAGTCGGCCCGGTCGGAGAGGTCGGCGAGCGTCCCGGCGTCGAACGTCCCGCCGCGACCGAGCGTCACGTGCGGCGTGTAGTCGTCGCCTTCGAGCCCCGCGACCGCGCCGAACCGGTCGACGAGGCGCTCGTGGAGCGCCGCGAGTCCGGCGCTCTCGACGGCGAGATACACCACGGGACCCGGCCCCCGCGGCGGGGTCTCGAACGTGTCGACCCCGTCGGTCCGGACCTCGAACGCCGGTGCGCCCACAAGCGCCGTCCGGAGTCGCTCGCGCAGGTGCGGGAGCGACTCCTCGCCCTCGAACCGCTTGACGACGAGTGAGTGCCGGTCGCGGAACCGATCGACGCCCGCGGCGACGAGCGCGGGGTGGAGGTCGGCGGCGACCCGCGCCACCGACCCCGGAGTGGAGACGTTGAGACTGAACACGGCGTAGTGATCGGGCACACGCGCTCATGAGCGTGTCGAGACCCACGGCGAGCGCGGTGGGTCGTGGACCCCCGCGAGCCCGGGACTCAGATGTAGTCGAGGAACCAGAGGGCGATCAGGGCGACGGCGGCGAGGCCGAGGAGGGGTCGGAGCGGGCCGAAAAGCGCGGTGAAGACGCCGACGACCTCGCCGACGATTTCGAGGACGAGCCAGACGACGGCGAGGCCGAGGACGATCTTCAGCAGGTCCTCGACCTCGATGGCGGCGCGTTCGGGCATCACGCCGGCGGACGGGGCCGACACAGGAGTGTCTTGTGACTCGCCGGGCCGGACGCCGTCGGGGGCCGGGCCCGACTGGCCACATCCCCGTCCGGACGGAACGCCGGCGCGCCGGCCGACCCCGAAGTCGAACCTGTCCGGGGTGTACGTTTTTCATCTCCTCGTGTGAAACGGCGAGGCATGGAACGCTCGTGGGAGGTGCTCCTCCCGGAGGAGATCGATCCGTCGGGTCCGGAGTCGATCGCCGATTTCGCGCGGTGTACCGGGATGGACGAGTACGACAGCGTCACGGACGCGCTCGCCGACGTCGGCCGGTACGACGCCGTCGTCGTCAGGGTGACCGAGATCGACGCCGCCGTCATCGAGCGGGCGTCGAAACTGAAAGTGATCGCCAAACACGGGAGCGGGCTCGACAACGTCGACGTCGACGCCGCGTCGCGTCGGGACGTCGTCGTCTGCAACACGCCCGGTGCCAACGCGCGCTCCGTCGCCGAACACGCGCTCGCGCTCCTGTTCGGCGTCCGGCGGCAACTCCGGGCCGCCGACGAACACGTCCGCGAGGGAGGGTGGGACCGCGCCGCGTTCGCGGGTCGTGAACTCACGGGCGACACGCTCGGGCTGTTCGGCTTCGGGACCATCGCACAGGAGACGGCCGACCTCGCCCTGGGGATGGGACAGGACGTCGTCACGTACGACCCGTACGCCGACGACGAGGAGATACCGGCGGGCGTCGAGCGGGTCGAGGAGCTGACCACGCTGTTCGCCCGCTCGGACGCGGTGAGCCTCGCCGCCCCGCTGACCGCCGAGACGCGACACGTGGTCTCGACCGAGGAGCTGGCGGCGCTCGGGGAGCGGGGCGTCCTCATAAACACCGCGCGGGGGGCGGTCGTCGACGAGGCGGCGCTCGTCGCGGCGCTCGATGAGGGACTGCTCGGCGGGGCCGGCCTCGACACGTTCGCGACGGAGCCGCCGGGGCCTGACCACCCGCTGTACGACCGCGACGACGTGTTGTTGACGCCGCACGTCGGCGGCGTGACCGACCAGGCGCTGGCGCGCATGAGCCGGCAGGCGGCCGCGAACGTTCGCACCGTCTACGAGGGCGGCCTCCCCGACTCGACGGTGAACCGCGACGCGCTGGGCCGGGAGGGGCGACGATGAGGACCCGAAACGGGCTCCGCCGCGCGCTCGAACGCGGCGGGACGGTGTTCGGGGCGAGCGCCGCCACGTTCTCGCCGACGGTGATCGAGACGTTCGGCCAGGTGGGGCTGGACTTCGTCTGGCTGGACTTCGAGCACGGTGGGCCGAGCCCGTACGACAGCACGGTGTTCGAGGAGCTGACGCGGGCGGCCGAGGCGGGCGGCATCGAACTGCTGGTTCGACTCCCCGCCCCGGATCCGCCGCTGATCCGGAAGGTGCTCGACGCCGGCGTCCGGACGATCCTGCTCCCCCGGATCGAAACCGCCGCCCAACTGCGCCGGGGCGTCGAGGCGGCGTACTTCTCGTACGACGGGGACGTCGGCGACAGAGGGGTCGGCGTCGGCCGGACCGCGGAGTGGGCCGGCTACGTCGACAGCCACGTGGGCGGCGAGGACAGCGAGGTGCTCGTCGGGACGATGATCGAGAACGAGCGGGCCGTCGAGAACATCGAGGAGATCCTCGCGGTGCCCGAACTGGGCTTCGCGTTCGTCGGCCCGGCCGATCTGACGATGTCGATGTCGGACGGTGACCCCCTGGCGAAGAACCCCGAAGCCGTCGAGTCGGCGATCGACCGCACCCGCGAGGCCTGTCTGGCGGCGGACGTCCCAGTCGGCCGGATCAGAAACGACGTGACCGAGGCGCAGGAGGCGGTCGACGCCGGCTACCGGATCGTCCGGGTGGGCGGCGACCTCGGGTCGATCCGCGCGACGCTCGGGGCCCGGCTCGACGAACTCGAGCGGTGACCGACACGCGGCGCGTCACCCGCCACCGGCCGGGGCTCTTGTCAGTCGTCTCAAGCCTTATCAGGCGGACGTCCCTACGAGAGGTATGAATATCTTCCGCCGGCTGGGTCGGACCGTCGGTCGGCTCACGTCCGGGGGGGGCGACGGTGTCCAGCGGCGTGGCGGGCTCGGACGCGCCCTCCAGACGGGGCTGGTCGCCGTGGTGTTCGTCGTTCTCACGCTCCTCGTCGTCCCCATCACGCCGGTCACGGTCGTCGGGCTCTCCCTCCTGGCGCTCGCCGTCGCGACGGTGTACAGCGCTGTCGAGATCGTCGAGGCGTACGAGGCCCGGGCGCTCACCGTCTTCGGCGAGTACCGGGGACTCCTCCGACCCGGACTGAACGTCGTGCCGCCGTTCGTCTCGCGGACGTACGCGTTCGACCTCCGGACGCAGACGCTCGACGTTCCCTCCCAGGAGGCCATCACCGAGGACAACTCGCCCGTGACGGCCGACGCCGTCGTCTACATCCGGGTGATGGACGCCGAACGCGCCTTCTTGGAGGTCGACGACTACCTGCGTGCGGTGTCGCTCCTGGCGCAGACGACGCTCCGGGCCGCGCTGGGCGACATGGAACTGGACCAGACGCTGTCGCGGCGCGACCAGATCAACGACAGGATCCGACGGGAGCTCGACGAACCCACCGACCGCTGGGGGATCCGCGTCGAGTCGGTTGAGGTGCGTGAGGTGACCCCGAGCGCGGACGTGGTCAACGCGATGGAAGAACAGACCTCCGCCGAACGGCACCGCCGCGCCATGATCCTCGAAGCACAGGGCGAACGCCGCAGCGCCGTCGAGCGTGCGGAGGGGGAGAAACACTCCGCGATCATCGAGGCGCAGGGGGAGAAACAGGCCGCCGTCTTGGAGGCGCAGGGCGACTCGATCGCCACCGTCCTCCGAGCGCGGGCGGCCGAATCGATGGGCGAGCGCGCCATCGTCGACAAGGGACTGGAGACGCTCGAACGCATCGGCCAGGCACCGTCGACGACGTACGTCCTCCCGCAGGAACTCACGTCGCTGCTGGGGAGATACGGCAGGCAGTTGACCGGAAGCGACGTCCAGTCCGCGGCGGGGCTGGAGAGCCTCGCGTTCGACGACGAGACGCGGGAACTGCTCGACCTCGACAGCGTGGACGAACTCGTGGCCGAGGCGACCGAGGTGACGAACGGGGAGGTCGGCGATCCGGAGGTCGAGTTCGAATACGACGCCGACGGCGACTGAGCACGGACGGAGAGACCGCGCGTCCGACCCGCCGGCGGGGCTGGCCCCGTTCGCGGCGGATCGACTGGCGAGCACACCAACGTTTATCAAAGACCGTGAGGGACACTGAGCCATGAGTCACGAACGTGGATCAGTGCCGGCACCGGAGGGCGGTCGACCGACGCCTTCCACGCCGCTGCGTCGACTCCTCGGACGCGTGCGCGGCCACGTCTCGGAGTGGCCCCGGCGCTACGTCGAGATGCGCGTCGGCCGGAGACGGCCCTGACGGGGGTCGTCGGGGCGGCGGCGAGGACCGACAGGTGGGTCGACGAGTCGACCGGGCGTCGGAGCGACGGCCGTCGCGAGCGGCTCGCCCGCTCAGTCGGTCGCGCCGGCGCGGACCGTGAGCACCGGCACCGGCGCGTTGCGGACGACGCGCTCGGTGA
This sequence comes from Salinigranum marinum, assembly GCF_024228675.1. Lineage (NCBI taxonomy): Archaea > Methanobacteriati > Methanobacteriota > Halobacteria > Halobacteriales > Haloferacaceae > Salinigranum > Salinigranum marinum. The sequence goes on from NZ_CP100461.1 coordinate 3,141,613, forward strand.
CGCTGCCGATCAGGTAGTGATCGAGGCCGGTCCGGCCGTGCGTCCCCATGACCACCAGGTCGACGTCGGCGTCGGCGACGGAGTCGAGGATCTCGGTCTTGGGGATCCCCTCGCGGACGATCCGTTCGGTCGCCACGTCGTCGGGGAGGGCGTCGATCGCCTCGTCGACGGCCGCCTCGGCGCGCTCGCGTTCGGCGCGCTCCCAGGCGTCGGCGGCGATCCCCGCGGTCGGGCTCTCGAACCGGTTGCGGCTGTCGGCGACCGAGAGCACGTGGACCGTCGCATCCGAGAGGGCCGCGATGCGGCCGGCCTCCGCGACGGCCGCCCGCGTCGCGTCGCTCCCGTCGGTCGGGAGGAGGAGGCGGTCGTAGCCGGTCGTCGCCCGCATCTCAGAGCACCCCTCCGGCCGCCATGAGGAACAGCGCGACGGCGATGACCGCGAACAGCACGCCGACGAAGTTCTTGATCGTGTCCGTCTCCAGCGCGTTCGAGACGTACGGGGCGATCTGTCCGCCGACCACGGTGGCGGGAACGGTGAAGACGACCATGTTCCACGGGGTCGTCGCGAGGCTGAGCGAGTGGCCGCCGACGAGGCCGCCGCCGAAGACGTGGACGAGCGAGGCCAACACGGCCGTGAGCGCGACGACGATGTGGTTCGTGCCGATGGCGACGCGGACGGGCACGTTCGTCCCGAGCATCGAGACGATGCCGAGTTCGCCGACGCCGAAGCCGGCGAGCCCCTGGAACGTCCCGCCGACGCTGTAGTTGGCGAACCGGCGGAGGTAGCCCGACCGCTCGTAGGTGTAGTCGTCGCCCTCGCGGTCGACGCGCGTCACCGTGCCGTCGTCGTCGGTGCGGACGCCAGCCGGGCCGAGTTTACCGGGGTCGTCCGGGAGTTCGCGCCCGCCTCCGTCGGCCGCGACCGCGGTCCCGTCGTCGGCCGTCGACGACTCCTCGTGGTCGCCGTCGTGACCGAGGTCGGCCCGGAACAGCAGGTACGAGGCGGCCAGCAGCGCGAGCCCGAGGAGCGAGTGGAACAACACCTCGGGGATGACGAACGACAGCAACGCGCCGGCGACGACGAACGGCACGGCACCAGCGACGAGCGACAGCGCCAGTCGGCGGTCGACGAGGCCGTACTGGACGAAAGCCACCGCCGAACTCGACAGGCCGAACGCCTCGCTGATGAGGCCGACCTTCACGATGGTCTGTGGCGTCAGGGACTGGGCGAACAGCGGGAAGACGAAGATGAGGAACGGGACGAACAGCGCCGACCCGCTGATCCCGACGGTGTTCACGATGGTTGCCCCCAGCATGAACACCGGGAGGAGCCACCAGAACTCGAGCCAGTAGCCCGCGCCGGCGTCCGCGGGCGTCGGGGCCGCGAGGTACACCGACGTGACGAAGATCACGGGCGCGAGCAGGACGAAGAGGTGCTGGTACTTCAGGAACGACTTCTGGACACGGCTGTATGAAGGAGCGTTCATTGCGTTGGTGAGTCAGATCAGTGATCGACGACAGTGGCGTCCGTGACGGTCGGCAGCGACGGTGCCGAGACGCGGCTCTCTGCGAGGAGTGGCGATAGAGAAGCGTTCCCTGCAGGTCGGTTCACCGGATCGGTATCGGACGGGGACATCGGTCAGGAGATCCCTCCCGTCGCCGGGTGGAAGTGGTGTCGAGCACTAGCGCGTCCGCTCGTGGCGTCACGAGTCATCGTGACTATCGGTAGGGAAGCGCCCGTTGAAATGCCTTGAGGTTCACCGACGGCGTGAGGGTCGACACCACGGCCCGAAATCGACCGACGAGGGCGAGCCGACGCGCCCAACCAGCTCCCGTTCGAGGTCGTACGTCAGCCGGTCGAGCGCGGCGTCGACGGGGAGCCAGGCGAGGGCGTCCACCTCGTCGTCCGGCGCGCTCACGTCGTCGACGGCCCGCATGTGCCAGACGAACACCGACTTCGGCCCCGCGGCGACGTCGTACTGGTAGCGGCCGGCGAACGCCCCGCGGTCGACCGAGATGCCGGTCTCCTCACGTACTTCCCTGACCGCGGTCTCGGGGAGCAGTTCGCCGGGTTCGACCTTCCCCTTCGGGAGGCTCCAGTCGTCGTACCGCGGCCGGTGGACGACGGCGAGGCGGCACTCGTCACCGTCGCCGTCGTCGCCCGCGTCGATCGCGTCGCCTCCGTCGGTCGCGTCGATCGCGTCGGTCACGCGCTCGTCCCCGCGCTTTCGCCACAGGAGGCCGCCGGCGGCGAACACCATCTCTCTCTCGGCCATCGGTCAGAACTCCGGGTCGAGTTCGGGCGCGACACCGTCGTCCTCGCGGTCGAGGTCGAACTCCCGGCGCAGATCGCGGATCCGGTCCCTGATGTCGGCGGCGAGTTCGAACTCCAGGTTGCTCGCGGCCTCCTCCATCCGCACCTCTAGCTCTTGGATCTGCGTCCGAGCCCCGTCGCTGTCGGTCGGTTCCTCCCTCGAAACGCCGCCGGTGTCGGTCTTCGACCCCGGGAGGTTCGTCTCGCCGACCGCTTTTTCGATCGTTGCGGGCGTGTAGCCGTGTTCCTCGTTGAACTCCCGCTGGATGCGGCGGCGACGGCGGGTCTCTCCGACGGCGGACTCCATCGCGTTCGAGGGGGAGTCGGCGTACAGCACCACCCGGCCGTTGACGTTTCTGGCCGCCCGGCCCATCGTCTGGATGAGCGTCGTCTCCGAACGGAGAAAGCCCTCCTGGTCGGCGTCGAGGATCGCGACGAGCGAGACTTCGGGGATGTCGAGCCCCTCCCGGAGGAGGTTGATCCCGACGAGGACGTCGATCTCTCCCAATCGCAGGGAGCGGATGATCTCGTGTCTCTCCAGCGTGTCGGTCTCGTCGTGCATGTACTCGACCGCGACCCCCGCCTCCTCGAGGTACTCGGTGAGGTCCTCGGCCATCCGCTTCGTCAGCGTCGTCACGAGCGCGCGCTCGTCGTCGGGGAGTTTTGCCACCCTGTCGAGGAGGTCGTCGACCTGCCCGGTCGCGGGCGTGATCTCGACTTCCGGATCGACCAGGTGGGTCGGCCGGACGATCTGTTCAGCGATCTGCTCTGAAACCCGGCGCTCGTAATCGGCGGGCGTCGCCGAGACGTACAGCGTCTTCGAGGTCTTCTCGGCGAACTCCTCGAACGTCAGCGGGCGGTTGTCGTACGCGGTCGGGAGGCGGAAGCCGTTCTCCACCAGTGAGTCCTTTCTCGATTTGTCGCCCGCGAACTGGCCCTTTATTTGTGGCAGGGTCTGGTGGGACTCGTCGATGACGGTGAGGAAGTCGTCGGGGAAGTAATCGAGGAGGGTGTACGGCGGGTCGCCCGACTCCCGGTCCGAGAGGTGGACCGAGTAGTTCTCGATGCCCGAGCAGTAGCCCGTCTCCTGCAACATTTCGAGGTCGAACGTGGTTCGCTCTTCGATTCGCTGGGCCGCGACGAGGTCACCCTGGCGCTCGAAGTACCGCACCCGGTCTCGCATCAGCTCCTCAATCTCGCCTGTGGCCTGTTCCAGCAGGGTCTCGGGGATCGAGTAGTGCTCCGCCGGGTGGACCAACACGGCGGGCTCGGCCGAAACGACCTCGCCCGTCAGCGGGTCGAGTTTCGCCATGCGGTCGATCTCGTCGCCCCAGAACTCCACCCTGACCGCGTGACGGCCGTACATCGGGAACACCTCGACGGTGTCGCCTCTGACCCTGAACGTCCCCTGCTGGAAGTCGACGTCGTTGCGCTCGTAGTTGAGATCCACCAGCCTCCGAAGCAGGTCGTCGCGGTCGATCTCGTCGCCGACTTCGAGCCTGAGGGCCATCCCCTCGTACGTCCGGGGGTCGCCGAGGCCGTAGATGGCCGAGACCGAGGCGACGACGACGACGTCCTCACGGGTCAGAAGCGATCGCGTCGCCGAGTGACGGAGACGGTCGATCTCCTCGTTGATCGACATGTCCTTGTCGATGTACGTGTCGGTCTGTTCGATGTACGCCTCGGGCTGGTAGTAGTCGTAGTACGAGACGAAGTACTCGACGGCGTTGTCGGGGAAGAGATTCCGAAACTCCTCGTACAGTTGGGCCGCGAGCGTCTTGTTGTGGGCGATGACCAGCGTGGGTTTCTGGATCTCCTCGATCACCCACGACACTGTGTTCGTCTTGCCCGAACCGGTGACGCCGAGGAGGGTCTGTCGCTCCATCCCCTGGTCGAACCCCCGGGCGAGCGTCTCGATGGCGTCCGGCTGGTCGCCCGCGGGGTCGAACGGCGCATCGACGCGGAAGGGAACGTCGGCGTCGGGACGGTCCACGGAGAGCGGGCTGTCTGTCACGCCCCGGAGTAGGGTTCGGACCTACTTGGGTCGCTCGGCCGGATCCGGCGACGCGTTCCCCCCGACGGGATCGGGCGGCCCTCGGGCCGCGTCGCAGATACCGTCAATCCGTCCCGCCGTACCAACGGTTTTGTCTTGGCGTCGAGTACGGGGAGCTATGTCACGAGACGAACTCGAAGCGGCGAGCGAGGAACTGCGCAGGGCGAGCGAGTTGGCCGACGGCGACCGACAGCGGCGACTGTACAACCACTCGAACCAGGTCGCGGAGCTCGCGAGCCGCGAGGAGGGACCCGACCACGGTCGACTCGACCGACACATGAACGCCCTGTACGAGATCGCCGGCGAGACCGACGGCGCGCTCCACGACCACGTCGTCGCCGCCCGCGAGCACCTCAAGGAGTACCGCACCGGCGTCGCGGGCGTCTGATTCGAACCCCCTCGTTTCATGTGGAAAGCTTGAACTGTGTTTCGAGCCGATTCGTTCGGCAGTTCCCGAAACCGGACCACTGCGGCGACCCACGTCGAGCGCTGACGATCGATGAAGGCGGGTTCCAGTGGAAATAAACGGGGTCGAACCGGTCTTATCCGACAGATTCCGTTCGAGTTGAAAGTAAGGTTTCGGTGTTTGTCCGCTGGATCGACCCGTCGTCGGGGTGGCGTCAGCAGACGTTCTTCGGTTTGATTCCCATCGACTCCAGCGTCTCGACGTAGTCGTCGTAGGCGGCCTCGATCACGCGGTCGGCACCCTCGCGTGCGGCGTCCCAGTCGGTCTCGTCGTCACAGACGGTGTCGAGGAGGTCGGCGGCGGTCGTCCCCTGGTCCTGAAGGTCGCTCCGATAGCCGCGGAACGTGTTCGCCGACGAGGGGTCGGCGTCGCCGACGAAGAAGCCCACCAGCTGTGCGAGCGTCTTCTCGGTGACGAGCGTCCACGCGAGCAGGCCGCCGGCGCGCTCGGCCGTCCCCTCGATCCCGGCGAGCGCCTCGTACATCGGGGGCGTCTCCGTCTCGGCGTCCCCGTGTCCGTCGCCGTGGCCGGCGGCCGTCTCGGCGACGTCGACGAAGGCGGCCGCGGCCTCGTCGCTCTCCTCGTCGTCGGCCCACGCGGCGAACGTCGCGTGGGCGGCGGCGGTCTCGGTCGCCCACGCCGCCTCAACCGCGTCGCCGTCCATCTCGCCGCCGGTGAGCGCGTACACCCACTTCGAGGAGCCGAGTCGCGAGAGCGGCGTCTCGTGGTCGTCCCGCAGAGCGTCGGTGAACTCCTGGCCGTTCATACCCCCCGGTAGGACGGCTCAGTGTTAGAAACCGTCGACAGAGGCAGGGGAGGGTGTACGTCTGTGAGCTCCGTGTGGGTCCGGATCGGAGTGGTCCCGTCGCGGACGGCTCCCTCGGGCGTGAGGTCGAGCCGGAGGTCGGTGACGACGCCGCGGAGGTGGTAGCGGTCGTCGGTGGTCGCGCCGACGACCAGCGTGTCGGAGCGAGTGACGGGACCATCGTACGGCACCGCGTCGACCACGTCACCGTCGACGACGAGGCGGACGACGGCACCGTCCCACAGGAGGCTGACGACGTGCTGGCGGCCGTCGTCGACCGCCGGGCCGCGGACGACGCCGGCTCCCGGCCCGTCGCCGACCGCGCCCACGATCCGGCCGTCGACGAGACCGAGCTGGTAGCCGTCGGTCGTGGTGTACCGGCCGGACGGAGCGGCGGCGGCGAGGCGGGGGAAACGCGTCGGCTCGGGATCCGAGGGGTCGATCGGGTCGACGGCCGCGAAGCGGACGGTGAGCGCCAGCCCGGTCTCCGGTGTCGGGGTCGGAACGCCGGCGATCGTGACGCCGCCGGTGCCGCGGAAGTCGAGGCCCCCGGCGGTCCACGCGGGGCCGACGACGCGGCCGTGCGCGCCGCCGTGGGCGTCGAAGGCGACGTCGCCGCGGCCGGCGTCGAACGACCAGCGAGCGCGGGTCGGTGCCGGTGACCGGCCGTCGGCGTCGACGAATCCGCCCGCGAGGACGTCCCGCTCCGACACCGTGACGGGGCGGCCGTCGACCGTGTAGCGCCCGGGATACGGAACCGTGACGGCGTACCAGCCGGCGGCGGTCGCCGTGGTCTCGCGGGCGTAGGTGACCGGCTGGTCGCCGACGGTGATCGGGACGGCGACCGCCACCGACCGGCCGGGGTCGGCGGTGCCGACCACGACCGCGCCGGGGACGAGCGCGAACGCCTTCACCGAGCCGTCGTCGCTGGCGTACACCAGCCGGAAGTGACCGGTCCCGGTGACGCCGTCGCCGTCCGACCCGAGCCGGTCGTGGAGCACCGCCCCGGTCGACGCCGGCGACGGGCGGTGGCCGTCGGTCGTGACGACGTAGCCGACGCGGTCGTGGAGGTGCCAGTACCGCTCGTCGGGGGACGGAGCGGCGAGGAACGGGTCGTAGCTGGCCGCCGCGTACCGGTACGACAGCTCCGGTGCGGCGTGGCCGCTGACCTCGTAGTTGTACAGCCGGTTGCGCCCGAGCGAACTGAGCACGTAGCTGTGGGGGTAGTCGAGCCCCCGCGCCGCGGCGTCGGCGTGGATCGCGCGGGCCGCCTCGTACTCGCCGTCGGAGACGACCGACTGGTTCAGCTTGATCGCCAGGAAACCCGCGCTCGTGACGGTCGCCATCACGACGAGGAGCGCGAACGCGACCGGGGCGAGACGGCTGGCAGCGGCACCGACCGGCCGCCGGCGACGCCGCGCGAGCGGGTCGGCGTCGAGGACGCCGGCGCGCCACGCGAAGTCGACGAGCGCGATCCCGACGAGGACGGCGACGAACGGCGAGAGTTCGCCGGCGAAGCGTCGCTGGACGAGCGCTAGCGCGAGGAAGATCCAGGTGAACGTCACGAGCAGGAAGCGTCCGGCGTCGGGCGCGCGGCGGAGGGCGCGGCTCTCGCCGAGGAGGAAGGGGAGCGCGACGAACAGCCCGACCCCGAACAGCGAGAGCGGCCCCGTGAGCGGGCCGAGGGGACCGCCGACGAGCGGGACCGTCTCGGCCACGCCGCTCCCGGCGGTCGCCGCGAGGTAGTTCCGTCCCGCCGAGAGCACGCTCGCCACCTCGGCGACCCGACCCGCCGCGACGACGCCGAGCGCGGCGAGGAGGAGCGTCGGGCCGAGCGTCGCGCGGGCGGGCGCGCCGACCCGGACGGACAGGGCGGCGACGCCGACGACGCCGACGACGAGCCCGGCGAGCACCGCGACGCTGACGGCGATCCGGCTGTCGTGCCAGCCGAACGCGGTCGCGGCGGCGACGAGACCGGCGGCGACCACAAACGCCGCGGCGGCGGCGATGCCGACGGTCGGCCGACGCCCGGCCGCGGCGTCGACGAGCGCGAGGAGCGCGACGACGACCGCCGTCGGCGCGAGGAGCGCGACGCCGGCCTCCCACGAGAGGACCTGCGCGGCGAGCGCGACCGCGAGGAGGGGAACGAGCGCGAGGCGGCGTTCGGGGCGACCGTCGAGGCGGGCGAGCGCGACGACGAGCGTGGCGGTGGCGACGAGCCAGAGGTAGTCCGCGGCGTGATGGTCCGAAAAGCCGAGCGCGGTGCGGGCGACGTGCGCCGGGGAGAGCGCCAGTGCGGCCGCGGCGACGACGCCGACGGCGCGCGAGTCGGTCACGAGCGTCGCGAACGCGAAGACGAGACCGACCGTCAGCAGGCCGACGACGACGGGGTACCACGCGAGCACCGCCCCCGCGTGGTCGACCCCACCGAGGAGCGCGACGACGACGGAGAGCGAGACGACGAACAGCGGGTCGCGCCCGTCGTACCGCAGGAGCGAGTCGAGATCCGACCCGGCCGCCACGTGTCGCTCGACGACGAAGCGGTAGTAGTAGGGGTCGTTCGAGAGGAGAACTACGGCGTCGCCGCGGAAGACGGAGCCGTAGACGGCCGTCCGGGCGAGCGCAGCGACGACGAACACGGCCGCGAGCGCGACGACGAGACGAGGGCCGACGACCGCCGAGCGCGACGCCACGAGCCGACGGGCGGCCGTCCACGTCCGAGCGAAGTGAGACCGGATCCGCGGGTGAGCGTCCGCCATCGGAGTGAACTCGCCGGCTCACGGCATAATTGGTCGCCGACTAACGGGCGCAGGCCGCGGCCGACGGTGAGCCGCGTGAGGGGCCCGGCGGCCGTCCAGTTCGCCCGTCGGCGGGGCGGGCCAGCGGGTCGAGAGCACGGCCGGAGACGGCGAACAGTCTCGGACGCGAGAACGTTACGATCCCGTTAACTCCCTGGGCCCGCGGAAGTCGACGCCGGCGGATAGGAAACGCGCGGCCGGTCGCCTCGTCACTGGACAAGAAATAGGACTCGTGGGGTCTAACCGCCCCCCGTGACAGTCGACGATGCCCTCCGGGCGGCGGCCGGCCTCCTCCGGCAGAACGCCGCCACCGTCCTCCCGTACTACGCGTTACTCGCCGCCGCGGTCGACGTCGCCCGCGTCCCCCTGCTCGCCGGCGCGATCGTCGTCTACGTCTTCCTGGCGTCGACCGGCCGACTCGCCACCCTGGTCGACGACCTCGCCGGGTTGAACCCCGAGTTGCTCTCGCCGGAGCCGGGAGGAGTGCCGCCCGAACTGAGCGACCGGCTGGCGACGACGCTGTTCTCGCCGACGGTCGTCGCCACGATGCTCGCCGCCGGCGTCGGCGGCGTCGTCTGTTACGTCCTCGCGCGGGGCGTAACGCGGGCGGCGGCGCTCGCGGCCGTGAAAGCAGGTGTCGACTCCGACGACGACCGCGACCCCCTCGCCACCGGCGTCGCGGGCGTCGGTCGCTGGCGGACGTTCGCCGCCCTCGTCGTCGTGCGGTGGGGACTGCTCGTCGTCGCCGGGGTCCCGGTCGTCGCGGCGGTGATCGCCGGGGCCGGAACGCTCGGCACCGCCGACGTCGGAACCGCGCTCGACGAGGGGGCCGCCGTCGCCATCCTCGCCGCGCTCGCGGGCGTGATCGTCACCGCCGCCGCGGTCCTCGTCGTCCTGGCGCTGCTGGCCTTTGCGGGCCCCGCAGTCGTCGTCGACGACGTGGGCGTCCGTGGTGCCGTCCGCCGGAGCGCGGGGGTCCCGTTCGCCCACCCCGGCGGGTTCGTCCTCTACGGCGTCGTGGTCGTGGCGACCTACGTCGTGCTCGGGATCGGAGCGGCCGTCCTCGGCGTCGCGGGCGTCAACCGGGTCGTCGCGCTCGTCTCGGCGTTCCTCGTCGCACCGGTGCTCGACGGGATCGCCGTCGCGCTGTACGTCGGGTGGGCGGACGACCGCGAGTCCGAGAGGTCGAAACCAGCGGACACGGGCTTGGATGCGGATGCGGATACGGGTGAGCAGCGCCGAGCGGCCGCGACCGACGAGTCGGGGTTCGTCTTCGGTCCCGTCGGCGCGACCGAGGAGGCCGACGGCTCCCCGGAGTCGGGTGACGAGTGGGACGACCCCGCAGGGGCGGACCGCGGGGAGACGCAGGAAGAGAGTGGTGATGGTCGAAACAGCGGCGGTGTCGTGTCGGGCGTGCGGAGGGCGCTGGGCGGCGGTATCGCGGAACTCGGCGGGTTCGTCCGGCGGGACTGGGGGTACGTCCTCGTCGCGGCGATCGTACTCGCCGTCGGCATCGTGGCTGGGTGGACGGCGACGGCGGGCTACGGGGTCCGGATCGGCGCGCCCGACGACCCCGGGGCGGTGTTCGGTGCCGTGCCCGTCGGCCCGTTCGTCAACATCTCGGTCAACAACTGGCTCGTGGCGACCCACGCGGGCTTTTCGGGGCTGTTCGCCGGGGTTCCGACCGTGGCGACGCTCCTGTTCAACGGACTGCTCGTCGGGGCGGTAGCGGGCGTCGTCGAACCGCTCCTCTTCGCGGCGCTCGTCGCCCCGCACGGGATCGTCGAACTCCCCGCGATCGCGGTCGCCGGCGGCGTCGGCCTCCGCCTCGGGCACGTCGCGTGGGGAACGTGGCGCGGCGCTCGGTCGCGGTCCGCGCTCGTCGACGAGATCGGCCGCACCTGGCGGGTCGTCGTCGGCCTCGCGGTCGTCTTCGTCGTCGCCGGCTTCGTCGAGGCGTTCGTCACCCCGCGGGTGGCGGCCGCAGTGCTCGGCTGAGATGCGTTCATCGTCAGTCAGACCGGGCCGGGACCGCCGGGACGTCCGACGGGCTCTTCGATCCCGCCCTGGTTCTACTTGACGCCGACGTCACCCACCCTGCACGGGGCGTTGTTGGGGCGAGCGGGGTCAACGACGTCGCCCAGGCCGAAGGTGACCGTTCCGTCGGTCGTGGGGTCGCCGAAGACGAACTCCTCCATGCGCTGACCGCCCTTCAGAACGACGTAGTCGATCGGTTGGGTCGCGGTGAACTCGGCGGTGAAGAACTCACCCGGCTCGGCCGCGTTCGAGAACGTGATCTCGACGTCCGCCGTGGAGAGGCCCGCGGCGACGGTGGATCGCTCGCCCGGGTCGTCTCCCTGGGACTGGCCGAGGACGCAGACTGCGGCGTAGCTGATCGCCGGCCCGTTCGGGACGTCGACGTTCGAGTGCTCGTTCAGGTTGAGGTCGGACGTCGTGCCGGACATCGAGAGCCCCGCGGCGACGACGACGCTGAGGAGGACGCTCGCGGCGACGACGCCAACGAGGAGCCCCGACACCTGCGCGCGGCTGTCGTTCATCGGGCGCTCCGGTCGGCCGTTCCCTCCGTGTTCGGTTCGACGACGGGACGAGTGACGATCATATCCGAGGGACAGACTGTCCGCGTTCGTACTAACTATGACACGCCTTACGGGGCGGTGAGGAAGATCCTAACCGGCTGGTCCGGGCGCGGAGCGATGTCGATCAGGTCGAGCGACCGACGGCGTGGACTGGTTCGTCTTCGCGCAGGCAAAATGATCGAATAGTGGAATCGGTGTGCGAGACGGCTCGATCGGAGCGGGCCCGGACGGCGCGACGGGATCGACTCAGTCGCCCTTCTCGATGGGCGCGCCGACGAGGTTGCCCCACTCGGTCCACGAGCCGTCGTAGTTCACGGCGGAGTCGTAGCCGAGCAGTTCGTGGAGCGCGAACCACGCCACGGACGAGCGCTCGCCGATGCGGCAGTACGCGACGACCGAGTTGTCGCCGGTGATGCCCTCGTCGGCGTACAGCGCTTCGAGTTCGTCGCGCGACTTGAACGTCCCGTCGTCGTTCGTCACGGCGGCCCACGAGATGTTCTGCGCGCCGGGGATGTGGCCGCCGCGCTGGGCGGTCTCCTGCAGTCCCGGGGGCGCGAGGATCTCGCCGGAGAACTCCTCGGGCGAGCGGACGTCCACGAGGGGGATGCCGCGGTCGATCGCCTTCTCCACGTCGTCCCGGTAGGCTCGAATGTCTTCGAACGGACCGCGAGCGGTGTACTCGGCGGCCGAGAACTCGGGTTCCTCGTCCGTGGTCGGATAGTCGTTGTCGAGCCAGTAGTCGCGACCCCCGTCGAGGAGGCGGACGTCGTCGTGGCCGTAGTACTTGAACTGCCAGTACGTGTAGGCGGCGAACCAATTGGAGTTGTCGCCGTACAGGACGACGGTGGAGTCGCTCGCGATCCCGTGGCTCCCGAGGAGGTCCTCGAAGTCCTCCTTGGTGAGGATGTCGCGTGTGGTCTGGTCCTGCAGTTCGGTCTCCCAGTTGAAACCGATCGCACCGGGGGCGTGGGCCTCGTCGTACGCCTCCGTGTCGACGTCGACTTCGACCAGTCGGTACTCGGGGTCGTCGCTCTGGAAGTCCTCGAGGTGGTTCTCCACCCAGTCGGCGGAGACGAGAACGTCCTTCGCGTACTCTGTGTCTGACATGCGTCCCTCCCTAGGCATCCCGCCCGCATAACTCCCACACCAACGGCAGAGACGGCCATTCATCCGGTGAAGGGGCAAATATAACGGGTTTCGCGCGAACGGTCGCCGGGCCACGGCGACGGCGCCCGAACCAGGGGGGAACGGCGACCGGGGCAAAAGAACTGCCGCGGTCGTGCGCGGATACAATTGCCGGTATCTCTGACGCCAGCGCCGACACTGACGCCGAGATCGGCGCGGAGTCGGCGTCGCTGGCCTCGCCCGCGGAGGGACGACCGACGGTATAAGTCGGGGCGACGACAAGCCCCCGTCATGACTGATATCGTCGTCTCGGCGGCGTGGCTCGTCGACCACCTCGGGGAAGTGACGGTCGTCGACGTCCGCGACGCCTGGGAGTTCGACGGCATCGGGCACGTGCCCGGGGCCGTGAACGTGCCGTTCGACACGTTTCGGGCCGAAGCGCACGCCACAGAGCGCGGTGCGGACGCGAGCGAGGGCATGCTCCCCGGAGCGGCGGCCTGGGAGGCGGTGTTGTCCGAGGCGGGAATCGAACCCGACGACACGCTCGTCGCCTACGACGACACCCACGGCGTCTTCGCGGCGCGGTTTCTCGTCACCGCGCTCGCGTACGGCCACGCCGACGTCCACCTCCTCGACGGGGACTTCAGCGCGTGGAGCCGCGACCACGAGGTCGAACGCGGCACGCCCGAGATCGCGGAGACGGCGTACGTCGCCCGCGAACCCGAGTCGACGCCGTTCGTCGACTACGAGACCGTCCGAGAGGCCGTCGACTCGGATGCCGTCGCCGTGCTCGACACGCGCGAGCCCCACGAGTGGGAGGCGGGACACCTCCCCGGCGCGGTCCAACTCGACTGGCGGGAGTTCGTCGACGACGAGACGCGGGGGTTGAAGCCGGTCGGGGAGATCGAGGCCATCCTCGCCGACCACGGCGTCACGCCCGACAGCCGCGTCCTGCTGTACTGCAACACCGCCCGGCGCATCAGCCACACGTACGTCGTGCTTCGACACCTGGGCTACGAGGACGTCATGTTCTACGAGGGGTCGTTGACCGAGTGGGAGGCCCGGGGCGGTCCGCTGGAATCCGCCTGACGGCCTCGCTCACTCCGTTCGGTGGTCCTCCTCGACGGGGACGGCGTTGAGTTCGTCCGCGAGGAGCGTCGCCGCCTCGACGACCAAGGCGACGAGGAGCGGCCCGGCGATGATGCCGATCGCACCCATCGAGAGCAGCCCCCCGACGAAGCCGATGAAGTAGACCCCGCCCGAGAGGTCGGCCGTCCGCTCGGCGAGCTGGGGACGAATGAGGATGTCGGGGAGCCACGCGATGAAGAATCCGCCGACGCTGACCACGAGAACGGCACGGACGAGGTCGCCCGCGGCGAGGTGAAACACCGCGACGACCGCGAGCAGAACGCTCGGGCCGACGATGGGGATGAACTGGAGGAGGGCCGCGATGGTCGCGAGGGTGAGGACCGATCGGTACCCCAGCGCGGCGAAGACCGGAAGCCCGATGAGGAACGTGCCGAGCGCGGTCGCCGCCTGGAGGATGTAGATGCCGAACAGCGTGTTCCGCGCCCGTCGGTTGAGCGCCTTCGCGACCCGGCGGTAGTTCGGGGGGACGACCGCCAGGAGCGACCGCGCGAGCGCCTCGCTCCCCTGGAGGAGCGAGTAGACGAGGAAGACGAACAGGGTGAACTTGACCAGCAGGACGGGGAGCGAGACCAGTACCTGACGGCCGACGCCCCGGACGAACGCCACGACCGACGCACGCACGTCGGCGACCGTGACGGTGAACCGCTGGCCGAGCAGCGCGACGTCATACGTCGCCGGGAGCCCCGACAGCACCGCGAGGACCTCCGAGAGTCGACTGGCGGTGACGAGGACGAGCGGCGCAACGACGGTGACGACGCCGACGAGCGCCGCGACGGTCACGACGACGCTCGCGACCCGCGGATCGACCCCTCGCCTCGTGAGTTCCGCGCGGAGCGGAGCCAGGAGGTACGCGACGGTGACGGCGAAGAACACCGTCCCGAGGACGTCCGCCAGGAGGACCGCCGCGGCCAGCGTCAGCGCGGCGAACAGCCCGCCGAGGACGTACCGGCGTGAGGGTGCCACACCGGCCGTGTGTGACACAGCGGATTAAATCCGTACCTTCGGGACCGCTCGGCGTGCCGGATCAGGCCGGTTAAGTAATACCGAGTGCAATCACTCGGTAATGGATCGACGTGACTTCGTGCGGAGCGCAGGGGCCGGCGGCGTCGCGGCGCTCGTCGCGGGCTGTCTCGGCGGCGGAACCGACGGGAGTGGCGGGGACACGGGGTCGACCGACGGCGGAACGGAGGACGGGACCGCGACCGAGGCGGGGACGGAAACCGGGACCACGGTCGGGTCGACGGGGTCGTCCGAACTCGTCGTCGCCACGTACAGTTCGTTCGTTGACGCGCCGAGTTCCTCGCCCGGGCCGTGGCTGAAAGAGCAGTTCGAGTCCGAGTTCGACGCCACGCTCGCGTGGGAGACGCCCGAGAACGGGCTGAACTACTTCATCGAACGCCAGCTGGGGGGTGCGGCCATCGACGCCGACGTCTACGTCGGCCTGGACACGAACATGCTCATCCGACTCGACGAGCGGCTCTCGGACCCGCTCTTTGCGCCCGTGCCGGAGGGCGCGCTCGACCGGCGCGGCGAGGTGAAGTCGTCGCTGGAGTTCGACCCTCAGGGCCGGGCGGTGCCGTACGACACGGGCTACATCTGTCTCGTGTGGAACGAGACCGAAACGACGGCCCCCGAGACGTTCGACGGCCTGCTCGACCCGGCCCACGCGGGCGAACTCATCGTGCAGAACCCCACGTCGAGCGCGACGGGCCAGGCGTTTCTCCTCCACACGGTCGCCGCGAAGGGCGAAGACGGCTATCTCGACTACTGGGAGGGGCTGAAGAACAACGACGTCCGAGTGCTCGGCAACTGGGACGACGCGTACAACGCTTACTCGAACGGTGAGGCCCCGATGGTGGTGTCGTACTCGACCGATCAGGTGTTCGCCAACGAGTACGACGAACCCATGGAGGAACACCAGCTCCGCTTCCTGAACGACCAGGGTTACGCGAACCCCGAGGGGATGGCCCGGTTCGCGGCGAGCGAGAAGGAGGGATTGGCGAACGAGTTCATGGACTTCGTGCTCTCGCCGGAGGTCCAAGCGGGCATCGCGGTCCGGAACGTCCAGTTCCCGGCGACGACGACGGCGGAACTCCCCGCGGAGTTCGCGGAGTTCGCCCACGAGCCCCCGGAGGCCGTCACCTTCACGTACGACGAACTGAAGGGTTCGCTCGGTGAGTGGACCGACGCGTGGGCCCGAGCGTTCGCCAGCAAGTGACGGGGCGACCACTCCGGCCCCCGACGACGAGCGGGCAGGGGGACGAGCAGGACGCGACACCGGGTCAGTGAGCGGAGCGAGTGGGCGGCTCGCCCGCGTCCGGGGGGTCGGCGAGCGCGCGCTCGTCCCCGCGATGGCGGCTGCGACGGCCGTCGTCCTCCTCGTCGTCTTCTACTACCCCGTCGGGACGGTGTTCGTCGAGAGCGTCGTCGTCGCCGGGGAGTTCACGCTCGACCCCCTTCGTGAGATCCTGACCTCGGAGTTCTACCTCGTCGACATCCTCGGCTTCACCGCGTACCAGGCGGCGCTGTCCACCCTCGCCAGCGTCGCGCTCGGCCTACCGGGGGCGTGGATCCTCTCGCGGTTCGACTTCCCCGGCCGGCGGACCCTTCGATCAGTAACGATCCTCCCGTTCGTCCTCCCGTCGATCATGGTCGCCATCGGCTTCGTGGCGATGTTCGGCCGGGAGGGGACGCTTAACACCGCCCTGGCGCTGGTTGGAGCCGGCCCGGTCGAGCTGCTGTTCACGCTCGAAGCCGTGATCGTCGCCCACGCCTTCTACAACGCGCCGCTCGTGACGCGCGTCGTGACGGCGGCGTGGGAGAGCGTCGACGCCCGGGCGGTCGAGACCGCACGGAGCCTCGGAGCGTCGCCGACGCGGGCGTTCCGCGACGTGGTCCTCCCGCAGTTGCTTCCGGCGGTGGCCGTCGGCGCGACGCTGACGTTCGTCTTCACGTTCGCCTCGTTTCCCATCGTCCTCGCGCTCGGCGGCTTCCAGCTCGCCACGGTCGAGGTGTGGATCTTCAAGCTCGTCACCGACCTCGACTACCCCGAGGCGGCCGCACTGGCGACCGTCGAGACGGGGGTCTCGCTCGCGCTTACCTACGCGTACCTCCGGTACGAGGGCCGCACGACGGGCCAGGCGGCCGGCGCGAGCCCCCTCCCCAGACGGTCGCTCCTGCCCGACTCCGTCGGCGCCAGGGCGCTCCTGACGCGCGCCGCCGTCTTCGGCTACGGCGTCGTCGTCTGCATCGTGTTCGTCGGACCCATCGTCAGCATGCTGCTCGCGAGCGTCACCGGCTCGGAGGGGTGGACCCTCGCACACTACCGCTTTCTCGTCGAGCGGCAGGCGACGGGGGCGTCGTTCCAGGTGAAGCCGTGGCCGGCCATCCGCAACTCGATCTTCTTCGGCGTCGCGACGCTGGCCGTGGCGCTCCCGATGGGGGTCGTCGTCGGCGTGCTCTCGGCGCGGAAGGGGCTCGGGCGGAAGGTGGTCGACACCCTGGCGATGGCACCGCTCGCGGTGTCGGGCATCGTCGTCGGCCTCGGGCTCCTCCGCGGGCTGGTGTTCGGCGTCGACCTCTTCGGGACGCGCGTGGCGGTCACCGGTGCGGCCGCAATCGTCGCGGCCCACGCCGTCGCCGCCTACCCGTTCGTCACGCGGAACGTCGCGCCGTTACTCTCCCGGCTCGACCCGCGGCTCGTCGAGTCCGCGCGGAGCCTCGGGGCGACGCGGGCGCGGGCGCTCTGGGACATCGAACTCCCGCTCGTGTCCGCCGGCGTCGTCGCCGGCGCGGCGTTCGCGTTCGCCATCAGCGTCGGCGAGTTCGACTCGACCGTGATCCTCGCGTCGGGGTCGGGAAGCTACACCATGCCCGTCGCCGTCGAACGCTACCTGGGGCGGCGGCTGGGGCCGGCGACGGCGATGGGCTCCGTGCTCCTCGTCGTGACCGCCGCGAGCTTCGTCGTCATCGACCGGTTTGGGGGGAGATGGGAGTCGTGACAGTGAGCAGTTGCATCGGCGAACCACTCACGAGTCACATCTCCGAGGAGGGAGTCGTGAACCGAGCGTCCCTCGTCGCACGGGAACTCATCGTGGCTTTTGTCTGTCACGAAAGCATGACAATCGATCGACTGGACACGAAACGGAGGGGTCGCGCGTACCGGCGCAACGCGGGTCGCATCGGCGTCGTCTCGGTGATCCGACGAAGCCGAGAGCGGAACGACTTTGCGACTCACGCCGGGAGTTCACACCCGAACGCTCCGTCGCCGCGCACGACGACCGACCAGGAGCCGACACCGACGATATGACCTCTCTCGACCTCTCGGGCGTCACGAAGCGCTACGACGGCACGACCGCCCTCGACGACGTCTCGCTGTCGGTTGACGACGGCGAGTTCTTCACCCTCGTCGGTCCCTCGGGCTGTGGCAAGACGACCACGCTCCGACTCGTGGCGGGCTTCGAGGCACCCACCGCGGGCCGGATCGCCTTCGACGGCCGCGACGTCGCGGCGGTTCCGCCCGAAGCGCGCGGCGTCGGTGTCGTCTTCCAGAACTACGCGCTCTTTCCGCACATGACCGTCGCCGAGAATGTCGCCTACGGGCTCCGGTTTTCGGACCCGCCCGGCGGCGTCTCGTGCGACGAGCGCGTCGACGACCTGCTCGCGCTCGTCGACCTCTCGGGGTTCGGCGACCGCGACCCCACGGAGCTGTCGGGCGGCCAGCAACAGCGCGTGGCGCTCGCTCGGGCACTCGCACCCGGGCCGCGGGTCCTCCTCCTCGACGAGCCGATGAGCGCGCTCGACGCGCAGTTGCGCGAACGCCTGCGTGGGCAGGTCCGGGCGATCCAGCGCGAACTCGGGGTCACGACGCTGTACGTCACCCACGACCAGGAGGAGGCGCTCGCGGTCTCCGACCGCGTCGCGGTGCTGAACGGCGGCCGGGTCGAACAGGTCGGCGCTCCACGGGAGATCTACCGACGGCCGGCGACGCCGTTCGTCGCGTCGTTCGTCGGCGACAACAACCTGTTCGAGGGTCGCGTCGTCGGAGACGGGACCGAGACGGGACGGATCACCGTCGAGGTCGCCGGCCGGGAGTTCCGGGTCACCGCCGACGATCCGTCCCCGCGCGTCGGCTCCGAGGTGACGTTCGCCGTCCGCCCCGAAGGACTGCGCGTGCGCTCGCCATCGACCGAGGGAGACAAAGAACGCGAGGGTGGAGCCGATGAGAACCGGCTCCGAGCCCGGATCGAGCGGTCTGAGTTCCTCGGCGAGACGACCCGGGTGTGGCTCGACTGGAAGGGACGGGAACTCACCGTACGGACAGTCGATCCGCTCGACGGCGCGGTGACGGTGGGCTTCGACCCGGCGGACGCCCGGGTCGTCGGCGTCGAGGGCGAACGGGAAGCGAGCGGGAACGACTGAGCGCGTCGGTGGCGGGGCGACGCGTCAGGGAGCGACGCCGACCGTCAGGAGGGTGCCGAGCTCGCGGTAGCGCTCGACCATCGCCTCGCGCGTCTCGAACTCCTCGGTCGGGAACGCCTCGGCGGGCGGGATCTCGATCTCGGTGTCCGGAACATTGTCCTGTTCGGCGACGTACAGCCCCGCCTCGCGAAAGCCCGCGCGGTACTCGTCGGCCGACCAGCGCGTCATCGGGACCGAGATGCGCTCTTGCCACTCGTGGGAGTGGACGTTCTCCTCGTAGAAGTTGACGGCGCAGTAGAACGTCCCGCCGGGCCGGAGCACGCGGGCGAGTTCCTCGAGCGTGTGGACCGGGTCGGGTGCGTAGTAGAACGCCTCCATCGAGAAGCAGTGGTCGAACGCGTCGTCGGCGAAGGGGAGTTCGTCGAAGTCGCCGACGACGAACTCCACCATGGGGTCGTCGGTGTACTCGCGGGCGTTTTCGACCATGGCGGGCGCGCCGTCGAGTCCCACCGCGCGCCCCGCGCCGCCGGCTTCGCGCAGGGCACGGGCGGCGTAGCCGCTCCCGGAGCCGAGATCGAGGACGGCGTCGCCCGACTCGACCGGCATCCGCGCGAGGACGTGTTTGGCGGTGTGCCAGTGGCGCTGCTCCATCCCGCGGTCGCGACCGTCGGCGGCCCAGGCGTCGAACTCGTCACGGACGCTCATACCGGGAGGTGTCGGTCCGGGAGCAAAACCCGTTCGACATCGAACGATGGGTGAATTATCGGGAACCCAACGGCTGCGAAGCTATTTCGATCTGTCTGTCGTTCGAACGCTATGCCCTCCGATCGCCCCGACGACGAGTCGTCCCCGTCTTCGTCGTCCGGTTCGTCGTCCTTCCTGTCGATCCGAGGCGGAACCGCCCTCGCAGTCGCGTCCGTCGGACTGTTCGTCCTCTCGCTCGTCGCCGGGATGGCGCTCGCGCCGTCGGTCGAATCCGCGGGACCCGCGGGGGCCGACCCCGCCTCGGCCACGGAACTTGGAACCGACCCCAACGTGACGTTCGTCGGGGTCCAGGGCGACCCGAACGGGCGCGTCGTCGCCCTCGACGCCGGCGGAACCGTCGTCTGGGAGAGCGAGCCGTCGCTGTCGTACCACGACGTGTCGGTGCTCCCGAACGGGACGCTCCTCGCGTCGTACATCCAAGAGGGGCGCGAGCAGTGCGGGCCGTACGAGCCCCCCTGCGCGCGGACGGGCTTCCGGCTGATCGAGATGCGCCCGAACGCCGTCGGCGACGCGCGCGAGGAGATCCGTCTCGAGTGGTCGTACCCCGTCCGGACGGCACAGGCGAGCGAAGTTCACGACACGGAGCGGTTGCCGAGCGGTGAGTACGTCGTCGCAGACATGGAGTACGAGAGCATCTTCACGGTCGATCCGGAGACGGGAGCGCGGACGTGGGTCTGGAACGCCAGCAGCCACTACGACCCGCCGCCGGATCCCACGCGGGGAGACTGGCTCCACATCAACGACGTCGATTTCATCGGTGAGGACCGCTTCCTCGTGTCGGTTCGCAACGCCGATCAGGTGCTTATCATCGAGCGTGGAGACGGCGAGCGGGGCGGCCAGGTCGTGGAGGTGATCAACGAGCAGCGCGACACCGACCTCCTCAGAAAGCAGCACAACCCGCAGTGGCTCGGTCCGGGAGCGGTGCTCGTCGCCGACTCGGAGAACGACCGGGTCGTCGAGTTGCACGAAATCGACGGGGAGTGGCAGGTCGTCTGGGAGGTAAAGTCCGCCGGCGGCATCCCCTTCGACTGGCCGCGTGACGCCGACCGACTGGCGAACGGCAACACGCTCGTCACCGACAGCCGGAACAACCGCGTCGTCGAACTGAACGAGTCCGGTGGTGTCGTCTGGAGCGCGTCGGTGAGCGGCCTCCCGTACGAAGCCGACCGGGGCCGCGACGAGTATCCCGCCGGCCCGCCGTACGCCGGCGGGGGAACGGACGGCGCGAACAGCTCGAACGAGGCGACGGCCGGCCCGACCTCGATCGGTAAGTCGGCGGTCAGACTACCGGTGTTCCACTACGCGCTGTCGAGCCTCCGGCACGTCGCGCCGGTGCCGCACTGGGTCTCCCAGTGGCACGTCCTGACGCTCGTTCTCGCGGCCGTCGGGGTGGTGGTGGGGATAGGATGGAACCGGTGGGCGGGGTAACGACGAGGACGACGGTCGGGCCGCGTCGCACTCGACGGACGAGACGGTTGAAGCCGAAGCGACCGAACGGCGGACGAGTCGGTTGAACCGCGACGCGACCGAACGGCGGACGAGACGGTTGAAGCCGAAGCGACCGAACGGCGGAGCCGATCGGACGTGAAAACACGGGAACGTTGAAAGGGAGGTACCGCCTCCGACACGTATGGTCGGGAAGAACAGACGGTTCGCGGTCGCGGACACCGCCCAGCAGGTCGTCGGTGGCTTCCTCCTCGCCGGCCCGTTCGTCGTCACCGAGGAGGTGTGGGTGCTCGCGCGGAGCATGTCCGCGGTGCAGGGACTGTTCACCTTCCTGATCGTCCTCGGGATCGGCTACGGGGCCCTGTACAAGGCTGACGACCGCGACCCCGACCGCGAGGTCGACATCGCCGGCGTCCCCGTCCGCTTCGTCTCGCTCATCTCCGTCGCGTACCTCTCGGTGTTCATCCTCGCCCTCGCGTTCGACGCCCCCGGGACGTTCCTCGCGGACATCGCCGAGGCGGACCCGACGTCGACCACCGTCCTCGGGGTGACAGTGAGTGTGGCCGTTCTCGGGGTGACGCTGAAGGCGACGAGCGTCGGCGCGGTGTTCAGCGTCATCGGTGCGGCGACGGCCGACTCGCTGTTCTGAGACGCGGCGGTGACACCGTCGCCCGGTCCGGGGGGCGATCCGTGTGCGGTGCGGTAGCGTGAGCCGTCGGGAGCCCGCAGTCTTAAGTCCGTCCAGTCGGTCCATCGCGTATGGATTACACCCTCGCCATCGAGAACGCCCCCGAGACGGTACCGGGCGGCACGGGACTGTTGCTCCTCCATCCGAGCATCGGCGAGACGGACCGGATCGACACCGACTTTCTGAAGACCGACACCGATCACTTCCTCGTCGTCTCGACCCGCACCACGGCCAGGGAGGTCGAACAGAAGCTCGAACACTACGACGTCGACGAGTCCCGGGCGGTCATTCTCGACTCCATCTCGGTCGAGCGCGGCTACTCGCGCCGGCGCACCGACCACATCCACTACGTCCGCTCGCCGGACGACCTGGCAGGGATCGTCGAACAGGTCCGCGGCTTCCTCGAAACCCACGACGGGAAGCTCCGGGTGAGCGTCGACTCGGTCACCGAGATGGCCTACTACGCCGACGTCGACCAGGCGTACGCGGCGACAGAAGAACTGCTCGAACTGCTGGCGGAACACGGCGCAGTCGGGCTCTTCCACCTCTCGAAAGAGGTCCACGACGACGAGACGCTCGAACGCTTCCGCGGGCTGTTCGACGGCGTCATCGACCTCGGCGTCGAGGGAGACGTCAGCTACGACGACGGGTCGTAAGCTAGGCGTCGTTCAACTGCTCGAACGTCTTTTCCGCCCATCTGACCGCGTAGTCCGCGCCGTACTCGCGGTAGGCAGTCGTGTCGAGCGCCCCGAAGGGAGCCGGGAGGTCAAGCCCGTGTTTCACCGCCGAGCAGGCGTACTCGGTCGCGGCCGCAAAGGAGGTCTTCCCGCGGGCGACCTCGCTCGCGAGGTCGGTGAGCCGCCCCGCCAACCGGTCGCCGGCGTCGTCCCACGTGTCGAAGAGCCCGGGGTAGTCGTCCGCCCAGTCGGCGAACACCTCACGAGTGTGGAGTCCCACCCACGCGTCGAACAGCGCCGCGGCGACCTGGTAGGTGTCGACCGGCCCCGAGTCGACCGCCCGGTCGAGGTCGGGGTAGCGGTCGCCGAAGAAGGGGAAGAAGCTCTCGGGCACGTCGAGCGAGAGCTGGACGAACGCCTCCGCGAGGAGGAATTCGAGGAACGCCTCGGGCGTGCCGCGGGCGCGGAACTTCACGAGCACGGTCGGGGGAACGGTCTGTCGCGTCCAGAGGACGGTGCCGTCGCTGGGGAGTCCGATAGTGAAGTCCGACCCAGCGTAGCGGACGAGCGCCGCGGGCGCGTCGTCGGGGAGCCACTCCTGAGGGTACGTCGCGGGGTCGAGCGCGTCGGCGAGGAGGCCGAGGTCCTCGGCGACGGCGGGTGGAAGCGTCTCGAAGTCGCGCCCGACGTCCAACACGAGCGCGTCGGGTGCGTACGCGTCGTGGACCGCCGCGGCCTCGCCCGTGAGTGACCGTCGCTCGAAGGTCGGCATCGGTCCTAGCCGAACGCCGCGACGGCGATGAGAAGCAGTACCAACACGACCGAGAGGCCGACTGTCCCGAGCACGATCTTCGTCGCTTGACTCATGTCCTCACGGTCTGGGGCCGGTCGCTTAAAGGCTTCAATTCCGGTCGCCTCGAACGGCGGGGGGCGGGAACGATCGAACTCGACGGCGGCCGGGTCGGCAGCGACGGCCGGGTCGGCAACGATCGAACCCGACGGCGGCCGGGTCGGCAACGTCGACACGGCGCGTCCGCCGAACGGGGCTCGGGGCCGACAGAGCCCGGTCGTCCACTGACTGTCCCGTACGGAGTACCCCTTCGTTTCGACTGGAACGAAGCCGTGATCCCGGTTCGAAAACGACCGAGAGGGAGCAGTTTCGACCCGAAACGAAGGGGTTGCATGGAGCAAGTTCCAGTCGAAACGAAGGGGTATGGGGGAACGGAGCGGTGGCCAGGACGCGTTCGGAACGGTGGAGATCAGCGGGTCACTCGCCGTCGCGGTCGCCCCACGAGTCGGGGACCTCGATGACGTACCGACCGTCCTCCTGGAGGGAGATGATGTACTCCTGTCTGTCGTACAGTTCCATCAGATTGAGTTCGTACTGCCCGGGGCTGACGATCTTGATGCTCTCGAACTGGCTGTTGAGTTCCTCGCGGAGTTCGTCGAGGCCGGGACGGTCGTCGCTCTGGGGCTCGATGACCCGTCCGTCGACGTCGTCGGTGGGGGGAGTGGACCGGTCCGTCGCGGCGTCCGCGAGTTCGTCGGGGCTGACCATGTCCGTCCGCGCGCTCGCCTGCGCGTTGTCCTCTGCGGGGGGGCGTCCGTCCGTGGGGGTGTCGGTCCGCCGTTCGACGTCCGTGTCCGCGTCGGTGCCGTCGGCGGGCGGCGTCGTCGACGAGGACGGGGCAGACGACCCCGTGCTGGCCTCTGAGTCCGCCGTCGGTCGCTGTCGAGCGGAGGTCGGCGACGCGGACGCGGGGTCAGGGTCGGGATGGGGGCCGGGGTCTGAGGACGACCGCTCGGGTGGGTTCGAAGCCGTCGACGGAGGAGCGGGGTCGGACCCGCTCTGGTCGTCGGCGGGTGGGGTCGCGTCGTCGGGTTCGGTGGCGTCTCCGGTGGCCGTCGCCGACGAGGGCTGAAACTGGAACTTGTTGCCGCCACAGTCGGGACAGCCTGAGAGCATCTCCTTCGAGCCGTCGGCGAACACCCGTTCGCAGTTGGTACACTGGTGGGGCATCGGCGTTACTTCCGCGAGACGAGCGCGCTGATGAAGTCCTCGTCCTTGTGGAGCGTCTTGATCTGGTTGGCCGGACCGATGACGGTGAGCTTCTTCGGGGAGTCCCGGCCGATGAGTTTCCCGAAGAAGCCGCTCCCGCCGCCTCCCGTCGTGGGGTAGGTCTCGATCTCGATGCCGTTGAACTCGTCGGGGCTGATCTCGGTCATCGTCACCTCGATGAGCTTCGACTCCTCCTCGGGGGAGAGCCCCTCCTCGAGGATGACGATGTTGCCGTCGCGGACGCCGTCGAGGATGAGCCGGATCTTCTCCATCGACCGCAGTTTCTCCATGCGGGCCCCGCTGATGAGGTCGATCTGGACGCCGTCGGGGGCTTCCGGTTCGGGTTCGGGGGTCGCTTCAGGCATCCTGGCTCACCCGAAGTACTCCGCGATCTTCTCGTACACTTCGTCCATGTTCTCGCCTTCGAGCGCCGAGAGGGGGACGGTCTCGTGTTGTGGGTAGGCGCTCGCGATGCGCTGGACGTTCGACTCGTCGAGGTCGATCTTGTTCGCGAAAATGAGGACTGGAAGGTCCTGGCTCTCGATGATGCCGATGAGCATCGTGTTCACCTGCGTGAACGGATCCTGCGTGGAGTCCAGAACGTAGATGACGCCGTCGACGTCCTCGCGGAGCCAGTGCATGGCCTCGGCGACGCCTTCGGTCGCCTCCCGGGAGCGCCGGACGGCGTCTTCCTTCTCCATGTCGTGCTCGATGAACTCCTTGTAGTCGACTTTCGTCGTCACTCCCGGCGTGTCGACGATGTCGATCGTGACGGTCTTGCCGTTGCGTTCGATCTCGACGTTCTCCTTTCGACGGGCACGGCGGGTCTCGTGCGGGATGTGGCTCTCGGGCCCGACCGCGTCACCCGTCCAGTCGCGTGCGATTCGGTTCGCGAGCGTCGTCTTCCCGGCGTTGGGGGGTCCGTAGATACCGATCCGCTTGGGTTCGGCGTCGACGAACAGCCGATCGACCACGCGCGATATGCTGTCTCTGAGGTCTGTAAGCAGTCCCATCCTGGCCTCCTACACCCTCTGTCTGCCACAGAGGAGCGTATGCGGTTACAACATATTCGACTCCACTTAACTCTGCGTCAGACGTGCGTCATCGGCCGTCAGGGGAGCGTACGGGTCGATTCTGTTCGAAGCGCGTTCGTCACTCTCCGACGAGCGCGTGTCGGTCCACCGGTGGGCGAAGGCCGGTCCGACACGCGAGGAGTGGTGGGTTCGTTCCCACGAGTAGTGTCGGTGCCAGGTGGGTGCCGATTCCCCACACCGCCCCTTGGTCCGAGCCCACTGGGGTCCAGCCGGGGCGTCGTCCCACCCCCCACCCCTTCGTTTCCACTGGAACACGACCGAGAGACACCCCACGGGACCGGTAGTCGACCGCAGTCGTGACTAGATACCTAGATACACTGTACGAAAAAATATGATGGTGTAGCAGTACGGGTATTGTTTTACATTATTTTATTTAAGCGTTTCCATTCGAGAAAGGCCCCTCCCCCACCCCCTTCGGCTCTCGTTCCAGTAGAAACGAAGGGGTGGGGGGGTCGGGTTCGTGGCTGGGAGGGTCGGGTTCGCGACTCGCTTCTCGAGCCCGTCGGCTTCACCGTCGACTCTGGCAACCAGTCGGTCGTCGGTGATTCTCCGTCCGCCGACGGATCGGAACCGTCACTCCCCTCCGAACGACCGGGGTGGCGGCTCCGGCTCCGTGCCTGCCGGACCGGTCCTCGCGGGAATCTGACTGGGGAGAAACAATCTTTTTATACCTCCTCTTCATCTGTTTCGTCTGCATCATCTGGACGCTCCTCACAGTCAAGGGATCACAAAAACGCCCGTACACGCCGTATCCCGGGCATTGATTCCGCGTGAGGGGATATCTCCAGTTGAAACGGTGGGGTCAACCAAATGGACGAGGACGATACACACGTGGCCGGCGACCACACTGGCGAACGCGAGAGCGACCCGGTCGGCTCGACGGCCGACGGCGATGCTGACGCGATGGCTTCGGGGGACGATCTCACGACGGGCGTCGACCACGACCCGGAACCGGCGACCGACCTCGACCTCGACGAGGTCGTCCTCGAGGACACGGGCGAGAGCACGGGGCTGTTCGACGACCTCCTCTCCGGCGAGCCGATATTCGAGAACAAGGAAGTCCTCCGACCGTCGTACACCCCGCACGAACTCCCGCACCGGACCGAACAGATCAATCAGATGGCGACCATCCTCGTCTCCGCCCTCCGCGGGGAGACCCCCTCGAACATCCTGATCTACGGGAAGACCGGGACCGGAAAGACGGCCAGCGCGAAGTACGTCTCACAGGAACTGGAGTCGACCTCACAGAAGTACGACGTTCCGTGTGAGGTGGAGTACATCAACTGCGAGGTGACCGACACCCAGTACCGCGTGCTGGCCCAGCTCGCCAACAAGTTCATCGAGAAGAACGAGGCCGTCATCGACGCGCGACTCGACCGACTCCGCGACGTCCGCACGCGCGTGACCGACGATCCGGGGGCGCTCGCCGGGACCGAGTTCGACTCCGTCGCGGCGCTGGACGACCGGATCGAGTCGCTCGAAGCCGACCGCGAGGAGATCGAGACCGTCCCGATGACGGGGTGGCCCACGGACCGGGTGTACTCGACGTTCTTCGACGCCGTCGACTACCACGAGCGGGTCGTGGTCATCATGCTCGACGAGATCGACAAACTCGTCGAGAAGAGCGGCGACGACACCCTCTACAACCTCTCGCGGATGAACTCCGAACTCACGAACTCGCGGATCTCCATCATGGGTATCTCGAACGACCTGAAGTTCACCGACTTCCTCGATCCCCGGGTAAAGTCCTCGCTGGGCGAGGAAGAGATCGTCTTCCCGCCGTACGACGCCACGCAGCTCCGCGACATCCTCCAGCACCGCGCGGACGTCGCGTTCAAAGCCGGCGCGCTGACCGAAGACGTCATTCCGCTCTGTGCGGCGTTCGCCGCCCAGGAACACGGCGACGCCCGCCGTGCGCTCGACCTGCTCCGGACCGCGGGCGAACTCGCCGAACGGGGGCAGGCTGACACGGTCGAAGAACAGCACGTCCGCCAGGCGCAGGACAAGATCGAACTCGACCGCGTCGTCGAGGTCGTTCGGACGCTCCCGACGCAGTCGAAGATCGTCCTCTTCGCGACGATCCTCCTCGAGAAGAACGGGGTCCGAAACATCAACACCGGCGAGGTGTTCAACATCTACAAGCACCTCTGCGAGGAGATCGACGCCGACATCCTGACCCAGCGACGGGTCACGGATCTGATCTCCGAACTCGACATGCTCGGCATCGCCAACGCCGTCGTCGTCTCCAAGGGGCGCTACGGCCGCACGAAGGAGATCTCGATCTCGGTCCCCATCGACGAGACCGAAGCGGTGTTGCTCTCGGACTCCCGGCTCAGCGACATCGAGAACGCACAGCCGTTCGTCCAGGCACGGTTCGACAACTGAGCTCCCGGCTTCGACGCTCACGACCCAGTAGCCCCGGCTCTCGATCGGCACGTCGTGATCCGCAGGACTCCCGCCGGCTACCCCGTCGCCACGGCCTCACCCGGCGCGAGCCCGGTTCCACCTGAAACACGCGGCGAGGCGGACGCCGCTGGGCGATCCGCCGTCACGGGTGCGCTCGCGTTCGCGCCGTCGGCCGGTGCCAAAGCTGCCTGGACCACTCCTGCCGTTCCGGTCACGTTCGACCCCGCTCCGACGGCGTGACGTGAGGACGTGGCGAGCACGGTCGACTCGCGGCCCTGCACGACGTCGGCGAGCCCGAGCCGGACCCAGCCGAGGTAGGGGATCCGGAGCCGCGCGATGCCCGTGATCCAGGACGACCTGACCGGGCTGGCGATCCCCGACGCCTGATCGTACCGCCCATTCGCGTCGCCCTTCGTGATGAAACCGGCGTGCGGCGCGGGACAGTTGAGGAGCTCGCGACAGCTCTCGGCCGACACGTACTCCGGATCGGCCCTGTCGTACCAGTTCTCCCCCGATTCGACGTAGAACTGTGCCCGATGGATGATCGGGGGGCCGCCCTGTCCGGGGTCGTCGTAGACGACGACGGAGCCCTCGCCACCGAAGCTCCGGTAGCCGGCCTCGGCCCCGTTCTCGGCGGTGACGACGCCCGTCGATCCGTACGCCACGTCCGGAGTGTACCGCCCGGGTTCGGTGATGAAGACGAGATCACCCTTGTGCATGTGCGGTTCCATGCTCCCGGACTCGACGGCAACCATCGGCGGCCAGACCCCGCTGACGCCGAACAACAACAGCCCCACGAGGAGGACCGCACCGGCGCTGGTCGCGACCTCTCGCAGGAAGAACAGCGGGCCGCTCTCGGCGGTCCACAGCCGACGGGCGAACGACTCGTCGCTCCGGCCGGGGACCGGGTCCGGCGGCTGGCTTCCGGTACCGCCGCTCTCCCGTGTCGCCGTCGAGGGGTCGTTCTCGTCGCCGGCGGCGGAACCGTTCGCCCCGGACGCCTCCATCCCCCCCTGTCGGTCGCTCTCGTCGGTCGGGGGATGCGACGGCGCCGACTCGCGAGCGTCCGGGTCGGTCGGCGGGGTGGACGAGGATGTGGAGGAAGCGTCGTTCGCCGGCGTCTCGTCGTCCGGCGAGGGCCGACGGCCCTCATCGGCGGTCATCACTTCCGGTACCGCCGCCCCGGGTTTCAAGCTTCTGGGTTGCCAGCCGTGCGGCCTGTCGACCGTCCGTCTCCTCCGCGCTGGGCGTGTGCGATCCCCCGACGGGTCGAATTCGACCGTCGGTGTCGACACGACTGGCCCGATGCTCGCCCTGTGGCGTGCGGCGGGACGACGTGTCCGGCACGCTTTTCTCGCGGCCTCACCACCTGCAGGTGTGCCGCTGGAGACGACGACGCGCATCGTCCGGGAACTCGCCCGACACGGCTACAACGCCGAGCGGGAGGCGGTGACGCTCATCGCGAGCGCGGACGATCCCACTCGGGCCCTCTCGGCGGCGGTCGAGCTGGCACCCGACGGCGCGCTCCGGATCACGACCGAACACGTCCGGTCGGCGCTCGACGCCGACACCCAACCGGTCGCCGACCCGCCGGGCGTCGACGGCGGGGACGGCGAAAGCGGCGGAAGCGGGGGCAAAAGTGTCGCCACCGCAGACCCCTCCGTTTCGGGTGGAACTCCCCACTCACCTTCGGGTGATTCGGTGGGTCGTGTTCCAGTGGAAACGAAGGGGTCGGAAGGCGGCCGGAGCGCCGATCCGAGCCGCCGGTCGATCACCGTCGAGGGCGACATCACGGGGCAGTCGACCGGGACGGGGGCGTACGACGACTTCGTGAACGTCTTCCGCGACCGGTACGAGCGCCTCTCGAAACAGCTCCGCGGGCGGGTGAACCACCGCCCGGCGTCGGCCATCCAGGACATGCCAGGACGGAGCGACGCGGAGATGATCGGGCTGGTGAACGACGTGCGGTCGACCGCGTCGGGCCACTGGCTCGTCGAACTGGAGGACACGACCGGTGTTTTCCCCTGTCTCGTGATGAAAGACAAGGAGATCGCCGCGTCGGTCGAGGAACTCCTCTTGGATGAGTGCATCGCGGTGTCGGGGACGCTTTCGGGCGACGCCGGGATCCTGTTCGTCGACGACCTCTACTTCCCGGACGTCCCTCGCACCTACAGGCCGTCGACCGCCGACCGACACGTCCAGGCGGCGCTCATCTCCGACGTCCACGTCGGGAGCCAAGAGTTCGTCGCCGACGCGTGGTCGGCGTTCGCCGACTGGCTCCACACCGAGGAGGCCGCACACGTGGAGTACCTGCTGATCGCCGGCGACATGGTCGAGGGCGTCGGCGTCTACCCCAACCAGGACGAGGAACTGGACGTCATCGACATCTACGAGCAGTACGAGACGTTCGCGGAGTACCTGAAGGAGGTGCCGGGCGACATGGAGATCGTGATGATCCCGGGCAACCACGACGCCGTTCGGCTGGCGGAGCCACAGCCGGGCTTCGACGAGGAACTCCGCGAGATCATGTCGGCGCACGACGCCCGCATCACGGGGAACCCCTCCACCGTGACGATCGAGGGCGTCTCGGTGTTGATGTACCACGGCGTCTCGCTCGACGAGGTCATCGCCGAACTCCCCGAGGAGAAGGCGAGCTACGACGACCCCCACCGGGCGATGTACCAGCTGTTGAAAAAGCGTCACGTCGCCCCGCAGTTCGGCGGACGGAACCGGCTCGCGCCGGAGGAGAAAGACTACCTCACCATCGACTCCGTGCCCGACATCTTCCACACGGGCCACGTCCACAAGCTGGGGTACGGCAAGTACCACAACGTCCTCGCGGTGAACTCCGGGTGCTGGCAGGCGCAGACCGCCTTCCAGAAGTCCGTCAACATCGATCCCGACGTGGGCTTCGCTCCCATCGTCGACCTCGACACGCTGAACCTGACGCTCCGGAAGTTCACCTGAGCGGCGGTGGACGCGGTCCGGACCGGATCCGGGTTCGGTCCCCTGTCACTCCCGTCGTTTCGGGTCGAGCCGGTACTTCACCGTCCGTTGCCCGTCGAAACTCGGCCCGGTCCCGTCGTGGCCGAACCCGGCGCTCTCGACCGCCGAGCGGAGCGCATCGTCGTCGGCCCCGACGAACAGTTCGACGGTCATCCGCTCGTTGGTGGCGAACCGAACGGGCTCACCGAGGAGCCGTTCGCATGCGTCCGTGGTGCCACCGAGCTGC
Source organism: Salinigranum marinum (assembly GCF_024228675.1). NCBI lineage: Archaea > Methanobacteriati > Methanobacteriota > Halobacteria > Halobacteriales > Haloferacaceae > Salinigranum > Salinigranum marinum. The sequence goes on from NZ_CP100461.1 coordinate 3,172,708, forward strand.
GTCACGTACACCGTGTCCTCGCGGGCGTCGAAGCTGACGAACCCGAGGATGCTCTCTCCGTCTTCGGTCTCGACGTCGGCGTTCGGCCCTGGCTCGTCGCGCCGGACGGCCACGCGAACCGTCCGGTCGTGGACGACGTTGCGCATCACGTCCGCCGGCGCGTCGACGATGGCGGCCAGGTCGTCGGCGTCTGCCTCGACGGCGTCGCGGACCTCCATACCCCCACATTCCGCCCGCGCCGATATAAACCTCCGTCGGCGACGGCGGTAGACCGTGTCCCTTCCCGCGACCGACGGACGGCGGTCGTTTGCGACCCTGTTTCCGCCCGCCACCGCGGCCGTGGCATGGAAGTGGACACAGTTATACCGAACCCTGTGTTAGACGCCGCCATGTCTGATAACCGCGTCTCTCCCGGGCCGTCGCGGCGACCGGCGGAGGGTCGGCCGTGCGTGTAGTTGCGAAGTTCGGGGGGACCTCTCTCGGCAGCGGCGATCGGATCAACAGAGCGGCCGACTCGGTCGCCGCCGCCGTCGAACAGGGCCATGAGATCGCCGTCGTCGCCAGCGCGATGGGATCGACGACGGACGAACTCCTCGACGAGATCAAGTTCGAGGCCGACGACCGCGACCGCGCCGAGATCGTCTCGATGGGCGAGCGGACCTCCGTCCGGATGCTGAAGGCCGCGCTTTCCTCCCGTGGTGTCGAAGCGAAGTTCCTCGAACCGGGGAGCGACGAGTGGCCCGTCATCACCGACGAGTACGGTGAGGTCGACGTCGAGGCGACGACCGAGCGCGCGGGGAAACTCGCGGCCGAACTCGACGAGGTCGTCCCGGTCATCACGGGCTTTCTCGCACAGACGATCGACGGCACCGTCACCACCCTGGGACGCGGCGGCTCCGACACCACCGCGGTGATGATGGGCAAGTATATGGACGCCGACGAGGTCGTCATCGTCACCGACGTCGAGGGCGTCATGACGGGTGACCCCCACGTCGTCGAAGGGGCCCGCAACGTCGGCCGCATCACGGTCGACGAACTCCGGAACCTCTCGTTCCGCGGTGCCGAGGTCGTCGCTCCCTCCGCGCTCTCGTACAAGGGGGTCGGGCTCAACGTGCGCGTCGTCCACTACCAGCACGGCGACCTTCTCACCGGGGGGACGCTCATCGAAGGGGAGTTCGAGAACCTCATCGACATGGAGGACAACCCGCTGTCGTGCATCACCGTCGCCGGGCGTGCCATCCGCAATCGCCCCGGCATCCTCTCGGAACTCGCCCAGGCGCTGCGGTCGGCCGACGTCAACATCGACTCCGTCGCCAGCGGCATGGACTCGATCACCTTCTACGTCGGCGAGGACGACGCCGAACTCGCCGAGACCGTCCTCCACGAGCGGGTCGTCTCCGACGAGACGCTCTCGTCGGTGACGGTCGAAGACGACATCGCCGTCGTCCGCGTCACGGGCGGGGAACTCCCCAACCGGCCGGGCATCATCCTCGAGATCGTCCAGCCCATCGCCGAGGCCGGTATCAACATCCACGACGTCATCACGAGCGCGACGTCGGTCGCCATCTTCGTCGCCTGGGGCGACCGCGAGGAGACGCTCCGTATCATTCAAGAAGAGTTCCAGGGCTGAGCCACGCGCTCTCGTTTTCCGTTCCCCCTGTTTTCCCGTTTTACTCGCTACCGCCCCTCGTACAGCCGCTGCCCCAGTCTTTCCGGGAGGCCCGCCGCGTCGATCGCCTCGGCGACCCGGTCGACGTCGTACGGCACCCGGTGTTCGTCGACCTCGCGGGCATCGAGGTCCACCACCGCGTAGGCCGCATCGGGGTCGCCGTCGCGCGGTTGGCCGACGCTCCCGGGATTCACGACGATCCCCTCGGCGAACACCGCGTGGTGCTGGACGTGCGTGTGGCCCATCACGAGGAGTTCCTCGCCGTCGAGCAGTCCGGGGGCGAAGTCGGCGGGGTAGGTGTAGCGGTCGGGGTCGTCCGGATGGCCGTGGACGATCTTTACCCGTCCGTCGAGGAGCGTGCGCTCGTCCGGCAGCGCCGCCAGCCACGCCAGCGCGTCGTCCGCGAGATGGTCGCGAGCGTAGGCGACGCCCGCCTGAGCCATGCTGTTGAAGCCGAAGGAACTGTCGGAGGCGACCGCCCGGTCGTGGTTCCCCATCACCGTGGGGATCTCCCGGTCTCGGACCGCCGCGACGCAGTCGGCGGGCCAGGGGTTGTAGCCGACGACGTCGCCGGCACAGACGAGGCTGTCGACCGCGGGCATGTCGGCGAGGACGGCGTCGAGCGCGACCCGATTCCCGTGGAGGTCGGAGATCACTCCGAGGCGCATACTCGGATTAGACGCGTGGCGCGTTTAGTTCCTCTCCCAGCCCGTGTCGTTGCCGGCGTCCCCTCCGGTCGCGGCTCCGTTCATCTCGCTGCCGGGCCGTCGACTCCGCGGTCGACTCAGTCGCCGTTCTCGATCGCGGTCTCGACGCCGTCGGCCGTCACGCGCGCGGCGGCCGCACAGACGGGGTGTTCGAAGTCGAGGTCGTACGCCTCGCTCGCGGCTTCGGCGGCGGTCTCGGCCGCGAATTCGAACGCCATCGGTCGGTCCTCCTCGTAGGTCGCGACGAGCGTCGGCTCGGTCACCGCCTCGACGAGGAGCGCGTCGCGGCGGACGGTCCCGACGAACGCCTCCTCGTCGGTGACGACGCCGGCGATCCGCGGCGTGTCGTAGTCGTCCTTCTCGAAGTCGAGCGCGAGCAGCGCGAGCGCGAGCGCGTCGCGCGACGGGTAGCCGAGGTCGACCTTCTCCGCCACCGGATCGACGTGCGAGCCGTTGCCGACGACGACGCCTTCGCCGGCCGCCCGGAGGCAGTTGTACGAGACGTAGGGGTTGTCCGTCGCCTCGGCGTCGGCCGTGGGGCCGACGGTCAGCGTTCCCTCGCGGTCGACGACGCGACGGTTCGGGAACGACCGCGAGGAGACGCGGTACGCGCCCAGGCCGGGCCCGACGACGACGAATCTACCGATGTACATGCACGACAGTGGCCATCTCTGGATGAAGTAGGTGACGATCTATGCACGTTCTTTCGTCGGCGAGCGGTGGCGGTGCACCGTCTGTGGCGCGCGTCGGTTCGGTCCGACTCGTCCGAATCGACCCCACGACCGGGATGAAGCGACAGCGTTTTGTTTCGGTGTCTCGTCGCTTCGCGTACAGTCCCATGGGGTAGTGGCCAATCCTGTTGCCTTCTGGGGGCAACGACCCAGGTTCGAATCCTGGTGGGACTACATTTTCCGGCGTTCTAATCTTCACAGACGCGAGCACCGCGCGATGATGCGGGTCACGTGGTCCTGAACGGACGACTGAGACACGGATCAGAACGCCGGATCCACGGTAACGCGTCGCGTTCCGACGTATCGCGCGGGTTCGACGATCGACTCAGATCACCGACGGCTCGGTCTCGTCGTCGTCGAAGCCCGCCTCGTCGATGATCGCGTGGAGGTTCTCGTAGGGGACGAACGCCACCTTCCCCTCGTCGTCGTAGAGGTCCACGCCGTGGTCGGTTCGCTCGTAGCGTTCACACTCGAGTTGCCCTTCGGGGAACAGGACGCGGAACATATCGACACGTTGGCCGCCCGAGGATTTGAGCGTTCCTGCCCTCAGCGTGGGGCCGGGACGTGCCGGGGACGGGACGCCGACGCCGGAGTCGGGCGCGTTCAGAGGTCCCGATCCCGGAAGCTCCAGTAGCCCAACAGCGGGGGGACGACGATCCACGCGAGCAGGACGGCGAAGATGAACGAGCCGGTGAGATACACCGGGAGCGACTCCTGAAGGACGGGAGCCGCCTGCGCCTGTGCGAAAAAGCCCTCCTTGACGAGCCGCGCCTGGACGGGATCGCCGAAGTACACCTCCGCGACGAGCGTCTCGTACGCCCGGAGGGGGTTGAGGTACTTCACGAACAGACGGAGCTTGACGGTCAGGGCGTTCGAGAGCGGCTCCATCCCCGGCACGCGCTTTGCGATCTCCGTGAGCAGTTGGGGGAAACCGCGAGCGACGAACGACCAGAGGAGCGCGAAGAGGAAGTACAGCCCCAGCGTTCCCAGCGTGGCCTGCCGCCCCGAGTCGGCGGACGCGGAGACACCGACGCCGATGGAGACGAACGCCACCGCGAGCAGGGCGGTCAGCGCGACCTGCGGGAAGAAGTGTTCCGGGACGATCCGGGTTCCCGTGGCCAAGAGGGCGACGAGCGCGATGAGGAAGCCGACGAGCGCCGGGATGACGACCACGGCGCTCCGGCCGGCGATCTTCCCCGTGACGACGTCGCGGCGGTCGTGCGGGAGCGACAACAGGAGCTTCAGCGTGCCCGATTCGCGCTCGTCGACGACCGCCCCGTACGAGGTGATGAGCGCGATGAACGCGAGCGCGAAGGCGAGAAAGCCGGTGTACGAGAAGGAGAGAAAGCCCGAGGCGAAGAGGCCGAATAGCGCGTCGGAACTCGCGTCCGAGCCGGTGGCGACGTAGGCGTAAAACAGCGTGGTAGTCCCACCGAAAAAGAGGAGGAAAAACGCCGACAGACCCCAGAGCCACCGCGAACGGATCGCGTCCTCGAAGTCCTTCTGGGCGACGGCCTGCCAGCTCATGTGCGCACCTCCGTGTCCGTGTCGGCCTCCTCGGCCACCGACTCGCCGTCGGCCGCGTCGACCGCCGCGGGCGACTCGGCCGCGTCGGTGTACGTGAGGAAGAGATCTTCGAGCGAGGCCTCCTCGGTCTTGAAGTCGTCGACGGTGACTCCCGACGATTCGAGCGCGCCGATGACGCGCGTCTTCGCGTCGCTCGTACAGGAGACGGTGAGCGTCGTCCCGTCCAGTCCGGCGTCGGTCACGCCGTCGAGGCCGCGGACCGTCTCGACGGAGCCGTCGAGGTCGCCGGCGACGCTGACCACGAGGCGGGTGTCGCCGCCCCGGGCGTCACGGAGCCCCTCGATGCTGTCCTGGGCGACGAGCTCGCCCTCGCGCAGGATGCCGACGCGGTCACAGACGGCCTCGACCTGCCCGAGGACGTGACTGGAGAAGAAGACGGTCGTCCCGCGGTCGGCTTCGGCGCGGACGATGTCGCGCATCTCCTTCGCGCCGGCGGGGTCGAGCCCCGACGAGGGTTCGTCGAGGACGAGCAGGTCCGGATCGCCAACCAGCGCCATCCCGAGGACGAGTCGCTGGCGCATCCCCTTCGAGTACTCGTCGGCCCGGCGGTCGGCGGCGTCGGCGATGCCGACCCGTTCGAGCACCGAGTCGGGATCGATCGAGACGCCCTTCGACCGGGCGGCGAACTCGACGTGTTTCCGCCCGGTGAGGCGGGTGTACACGTCGTATCCTTCGGGGAGGACGCCCGTCCGCTCGCGGACGGCGACACTGTCCGCCTGGGCGTCCATGCCGAGGACCTGGAGACGCCCGCTGGAGGGCCTGACGAAGTCCAAGAGCATATTGATCGTCGTCGACTTACCCGCGCCGTTGGGACCGAGGAAACCGTACACCTCGCCCTCCTCGACGCGGAGCGAGAGGTCGCGAACGGCAGTGACGTTGCCGAAGCGTTTGGTCACCCCGTCGAGTTCGATGGCGGCCATGACGGGGCCTTGTCGCACCACGGAATAAAGGGTTTAGGTCCCGGTATCAACGCTGACCTTCACGTGCGGCTGAACGCGCCGGGGTCACACCTCGTCGTCGGGGTCGTGTCGGTCGCGCATTCGGTCGGCCTCGCCGGCGTACCGCTCGCGGTCGGCCGCGTCGACGGCGCTCAGCGCGTCGGAGTCGACGTCGACGGCGGCGGTGACGCGGCTCCCCTGCTGGTGCATCACCGTCGCGGATCGTTCCTTCCGCACGGCCCGCGCGCCGTCCGGCGTCGCGTAGACCAGCGTGATCAGGTTCCGGTCGTCGTACGATCGCTCGACCAGCCAGGCACGGACGCTCTCGGTTCCTTCGGCGGACGCGTCGTCGGCGTCGGTCATACGTCCGCCTCGTGGCGGCGGGCATATACCGCCTGTCATGTGCGACCGCAGCCGCGCTCGTCGTTGTCGTCGTGACCGACCATCCGGGGTGTGTCCCCGCCGGGACGGCACCTGTCAACCGGAAAGATATACCGACATACTTTGGCTGGTAATTAATACGGAGGCCGTTCATATGTCGTGACGATGGGGGATAGATGCAACCAGGGGGACCACGGAGACGTATTGACAAACCGCCGACGGCAGCTGGTGCTCAGCCAACTGCAATCACACGAGTCGATGACGCTTCGCGACCTCGCCGAGCAGATCGCCGTCACCGACCAGCAGACCGAGATCGAAGCACTCAGCCAGGAGGCCGTCGAGGAGATCGAAGTCGCGCTTCACCACGTGCACGCGCCGAAACTCGCGGACGCGGGCTACGTCGACTACGACGCCCGGCGACGGCTCGTGGGACTGACGGACGAGGGTCGGCAACTCGGGGTGGAGACCGAATGCGACGACCGGATCGAGTCGTCGGAGAGCGTCACGGTCGACCTGTGTCTCGACACCATCTCCGACCTCCACGAGATGATTCGGAGTCACGACCGGCTGTCCGTCCGGATGAGCTACGACGAGATCATCGGGACGCTTCTCACGGAGGTCGACGCGAGCGAGGACAGACCGGTCGAAGACGAAGAGGAAGCCCGGTAGTCCAGTCGTCCGGCAGGACGCCCGTTCTCGTCCTTCGGCCCGCAGTCGTCCAGAGTGGCGGCCACGTCCGCGTAGCGACGCCCACGTCCACCGCGCTCGCGCCCGCCGGTGGACGCGAAGCCTCAAGCCGCTCGGATGGCTAGCGCGGCCGTGGAACCGAACGAGGTCCGCGCACGCGCCGGCGACCTCCCGCGGAGCCCCGGCGTGTATCAGTTCGTCGCGGGTGAGGCCACGCTGTACGTCGGGAAGGCGGTCGACCTCCGCAGCCGTGTCCGGTCGTACGCCGATCCCCGCGGGGAGCGGATCCGCCGGATGGTCGCCGCCGCCGAAACGGTCGACGTCGCCGTGACCGACACGGAGACGCAGGCCCTCCTGTTGGAGGCGAACCTGATCAAGCGGCACCAGCCGCGGTACAACGTCCGACTGAAGGACGACAAGTCCTACCCGCTGGTGCAGTTGACCGACCACTCCGTCCCGCGCATCGAGGTGACGCGTGACCCCGAACCGGGAGCGACGGTGTTCGGCCCCTTTACCGACAAGGGTCGGGTCGAAACAGTAGTAAAAGCGCTCCGGGAGACGTACGGCCTGCGGGGCTGTTCCGACCACAAGTACGCCGGCCGCGACCGGCCCTGTCTCGACTACGAGATGGGGCTCTGCTCGGCCCCCTGTACGGGCGAGATCGGAGAGGAGAGCTACCGCGACGACGTCGCGGCGGCCGTCCGGTTCTTCGAGGGCGAGACGGGCGTGCTCGCCGACCCGCTCTCGCGGGAGATGGAGGCGGCGGCGCAGGCCCAGGAGTTCGAGCGCGCGGCGAATCTCAGGGACCGACTGTCGGTGGTCGAAGCCTTCCACGGCGGCGGCGAGGAGGCCGTCAGCAGCCGTGGCGACGAGCGGACCGTGGACGTCCTCGGCGCGGCGATCGAGGGCGACGCCGCGACCGTCGCGCGCCTCCACGCCGAGCGGGGGCAGCTCGTCGACCGCTCCCGGCACCGCCTCGACGCGCCCGACGGGCGCGACGCGGCCGTCGCGGCGCTGTTGAGCGCGTTCCTCCCGCAGTACTACGCCGAGCGCGACCTCCCCGACGCGGTGTTGCTCTCGGAACGGCCCGACGACGAGGACGTGGTCGCCTGGCTCGAAGCCGAGGGCGTCGCCGTCCGCGTGCCGGGGACGGGGCGAGAGGCGAAACTCGTCGAACTCGCGCTGAAGAACGCCCGCCGGAGCGACGGCCGGACGGACGGCGTGGGCGCGCTCGCCGAGGCGCTCTCGATCCCCCGCCCCGAACGGATCGAGGGGTTCGACGTGAGCCACGCCCAGGGCCGGGCCGTCGTGGGAAGCGACGTCTGTTTCGTCGGCGGCGACGCCGACACCGCGGCCTACCGCCGAAAGAAGCTCACCGAGGGGAACGACGACTACCTGCACATGCGCGAGCTGATCGGCTGGCGGGCCGAGCGCGCGGTCGAGGCCCGCGACGACCGCCCCGACCCGGATCTCCTCCTCGTCGACGGCGGCCGCGGCCAACTCGACGCCGCCCGCGCCGCGCTCGACGCGGTCGGCTGGGACGTCCCGGTCGTCGCGCTGGCGAAAGAAGAGGAGGTCGTCGTCACCCCTACCCGCAGACACGACTGGCCGTCGACCGATCCGAGCCTGCACCTGCTCCAGCGGGTCCGCGACGAGGCCCACCGCTTCGCCGTGCAGTACCACCAGACGCTCCGCGACGATGTCTCGACGGTGCTGGACGAGGTGCCCGGCGTCGGTCCCGAGACGCGGACGAAACTGCTCCGGCGGTTCGGGAGCGTCGACGCGATCCGGGCGGCCTCCCTCGACGATCTGACCGACGTGCCCGGCGTGGGTGAGAAGACGGCGCGGACGCTCACGGAGCGGCTGTAGCCGTCTCGGCCGTCCCCGACGGCACCGAGCGCTCTACGACACCCCGGGATCCAGCCGTTCCGGCCCGGAGAACAGCCACGTCGCCGCCACGAGCCAGGGAACTACCACGACGAGGCCGGTGACGGTCGGGCCGAAAAGCAGCGGCGGCGACGGTCGGGAGAGGAGGGCGCCGACCCCGCCAACGGCGTTGATCGCGCCATGGCCGAGCGCCGCGGGCCACACACTGCCCGACCGGAGCGTCACCCACGCGAGGAACGTCCCCGTCGCGACCGTCATCGGAACCATTGCGAGCATCCCCGTCCACGGCGCGCCCGGGTAGCCGAACCCGTAGTTGTAGCCCATGGCGAGGATCGGCCAGTGCCAGACGCCCCAGACGACGCCGACGCTGCCGACGGCCACGCGCGGCCCGAGCGGGAGGAGCTTCGGGAGGAGGTAGCCGCGCCAGCCGAACTCCTCGCCGACGGCGAACAGGGTGTTGATCGCGGGGCCGACGGTGAGCGCCGCACCGACCTGGACGGCGACGACGAGTTCGGGCGTCAGTGGGGCCTCGGGCGGGAGAAGGTCTCTGACCGTCGCGAGCGTCGGGTCGAACTGCGCGGGGAACAGGATAAAAAAGAGGCCGACCCCGCAGATCGTGAGCACGGCGGGCGCGAGCCACGCGAGGAGGTACGACCGTATCGCGGCCGGGAGATTCGGGCGGAGGAGGCGTCGGGCACCGTCGAACCCCTCGTCGGTCAGCAGGCGCGTGAGCGCGTGCGCGACGGCGGGCGCGAACATGTAGCCGGTGGCGAGGAGGGCGGTCGCGAGGCTGAAGCCGGCGACGAGCGGCGGACTGTCGCGGAGCCCACCCGTGGCCGCGATGACGCCGCCGACGGTCCACGCGATGCCGAACGCGAGCGCGAGGAACACGACGACGCGACGACGTTCGAGGGAGGTAGGGCGGGCCAGCGGGCGTGCGTCTGTAGAGGACGCGGGCATGCGCGGTGCTACACCCGTCCATTACGTAGTGGTTCGTGTCGTACACCGAGACGGTCGATGACAGGGACCCTGCCGGAACTCGGCGAACGGGGACGGATCGCGGCTGAATACACGCTCCAGTATCAGTATGAGCTTCAGGACCGATCATCCGTCGCGGTTGCAGCAGCGCGTATCAGTCAACCTTACAGCGGCGCATCAGTCGATCCGGCTCGACGGAGACGTGCAGCCGCCAGAGCGGGTATGCCACGTCCTCCCCAGCCGATTCACTCGTTCACTTCGTTCACTCGCTCATCCCTCGCGCGCGAGTCGCGGACCGACGTCCGCGACGTCACGCGCCACCGCACCGCGGTCGGCGCGCGACGACCGAGCAGCGCGGGACACGGAGCGTCCCGCTGGCCGGACGGGGCGGGTTCGGCCGCCCCGTAGACGACCGCGGGGAGCGAGTGAACGTGCGAGGGACGACTGAACGAGTGAGTTGAGCGAACGAGTGAAACGGAGTCGGTTGGTGAGGCGGTGGCGTCATCACCCTGGTGACCGCTCTCGACACCGTCCGCTCTCGGACACGAAGGTGAATACTCGCCACACCCGTTCGTAGACACCCAACCGGTACACCGTCCTCCGGTACGAGTCCGACTACCGAACGGAACGTCCCGCTGAACCGCCGATCGCCCCGGGAACTGTCGGTCGCGGCGGCACCGGCGTCGTCGGTTCAGAGGTCGGCCGTGGTCTTCTCGTACTGCGTCGAGAGCTTCTCGGAGGCCTCTTCGAGAAGTCCCTCCTCGTACTCGTCGAGGTCCCACTCGACGACCTCCTCGACGCCCTCGGAGCCGAGCTTCACGGGGACGCCGAACGCGGTGTCCTCCTGGCCGAACTCGCCGTCGAGTTTGATCGAGCCGGGGAGCACCGCACCGGTGTCCCGGAGGACCGCCTCGGTCATGTGAGCGACGCCCGTCGCCGGTCCCCACTCCGTCGCACCCTTGCGGGAGATGACGTCCATCGCCGACTCCTGGAGGTCCGAGAGGATCTCCTCTTTCTCATCGTCGGTGAACGACGGATCCGCGCCGTCGACGCGGACCTTCGAGAAGACGGGCACCTGCGCGTCGCCGTGTTCACCCAGGATCGTCGCCTCGACGTTCTTCACGGGGACGTCGAAGCGCTCGGCGAGGACGTAGCGGAACCGCGCGGAGTCGAGCCGGCCGCCGAAACCGATCACCTTCTCGCGGGCGCGGTCGCCGACCTCGTACAGGTGGCGGTTGAGCAGGTCGACGGGGTTCGACGTCGTGATGGAGACGAAGTCGTCGTTGTACTCGGCGAGCGAGTCGTGGATGTCCTGCATGATGGGCGCGTTGTCGCCCGCGAGGTCGATCCGCGTCTGGCCCTCCTTGCGCGGGATGCCCGCCGTGATGACGACGACGTCCGACCCCTCGGTGGCCTCGTAGCCGCCCTGGACGACCCGCGTGTTCGAGTCGTAGGCGATGCCGTGGTTCGTGTCGGCCGCCTGGCCGACCGTCTTGTCCTCCATCTTCGGGATGTCGACGAGGACGAGCTCGTCACAGATGTCCCGAAGCGCGATGTTGTACCCGGCTGCGGCACCGACTGTCCCGGCGGCACCGACCACGCTCACTTTCGTCATACCAGTTTCACACGCGAACGGATTCCGATTAAACGCTTCGGAACCGCCGACGCGACCCGCCGACTATGGGGCCGAGAGCCGGCGTCTCCGGCGACCGGCCCGGTGGGTTTTTCGACCCGACTCTCCTGCGTGGAGGTATGAGCGATTTCGACAAGGAGGCGGAGCGAGAGAAGCTCCGCGAGAAGTACGAGCACGACCGGGAGAAGCGCAAGGAGACAGAGCGGATGAGTCAGCTCCTCCTCCAGGGGGCGACGATGACGAACCGCCACTGCGACACCTGCGGCGATCCCCTGTTCAGATACCAGGGTCAGGAGTTCTGCGCGACGTGCGAAGGCCGGGCGCAGGAAGCCAGCGCCGCGGCCGCCGAGGCCGACGAACCCGCGACGGACGTCCCCGGCGACTCCGGGGCGACGGCCGGGGTGAACGGTGCGGACGCGCCGGTCGACGCGGCCGAACCGGCCGACTCGGGGCCCGAGCCGACGGGCGACGACGCGGAGGCGATCGCAGAACCGGGGACCCCGCCCGCGGCGATCGACGGCGAGGCGGCGACCGGCGGCCGCGCGACGGACGCCGCCGTCGAGCCGGGTGTGTCGACGTCCGAGCCGCCGGCGTCGACCACACGGACCGGAACCGAGCCGGACCTCCAGGCGGCGCGCGCGTCGCTCGTCCGGACGATCACACACCACACCCAGCGGGCGGAGGCAGTCGAGGACCCACGCCGGGTGACCGACCACCTCACCGCGGTCCGCGAGGCGGCCGAGGCCCTCGCGGCGCTCGACGGGCGGCGATGACGCGAGTATTCCCCTCGACGGCTCCGAGCAGCCCGACGCCACGACACGATCGGTGACCGGTCCCGCGAGGTCCGTCGCCCAGCGCGCCGCCGACCCCGCGGTCCGTAGCGCGTCGGTGCCCGTGACCGTCGTCTCTTACTCGCTCTCGTCGAACGCGTAGTCGCTCCCGACCACCTCACGGATGCGCGCGGCCGTCTTCGCGCCGACGCCGCGCACCTCCTGTAACTCCTCCTCGGTGGCGGTCATCACCGCCTCGACGCTCCCCAGTGCCGAGAGGAGCGACTGCGCGGTGACGGGCCCGACGTCGGCGATGGCGCTCACGACGTACTCCTGCTGTTCGTCGAGCGTCTTCGCGCTCTTCTCGCCGTGGACGCTCACGGCCCGGTCCCGCTGGGTCTGCTCGCGCGTCGCGATCGTCGCCAGGAGCTCCGTTGTATCGCTCTCGTCGCGGGTGTGGAGGACGCTCACGCCGAAGTCGACGGCCAGCGAGGCGAGCGCGCCGCGGATCGCGCCGGGGTGGATGTTCCGTTCCTCGTACAGTCCGTCGCCCTCGATCACGACGACCGGCCGTGCGTAGTGCCGCGAGGCGTCGCGGGCCTGCTCGAACAGCGACCGATCCCCCCCGGTGAGCGTGTCGAGGAAGTCCGCGACGGTCTTCCGCTCGACGACGACCCGGTCCGAGAGGACGTAGTCGCCGACGGCGAGCGTCTCGAGCCTGGTTCGGACCCCCTCGCGCGTCGAGAGGTCGCGGGCGATCGTCGAGTCGAGTTCCCGCTGGTCGACGACGACCTCGACCTCCTCTTCGTCCCCGTCTTCGGCTTCGGCTTCTCCCTCGGCGTCACCCGCGGTGGCGACGACGCCCGCTTCGTCCTCGTTCTCGCCTTCGTCTCCGTCTCCGGGACCGGGATCAGCTTCAGCCTCGGGGTCGTCGTCGAGTTCGGCTGGGGTCGCCCCGAACTCCGTGAGCGACGAGTCCTTGGCGCGCTCGCCGCCGTTGGTGGCCGCGGTCCCCGCTCCGGTCGCCGTCGTCTCCGCGTCGGCCCCGCCGGTCTCGTCGGTCCCGGGATCCCCGGCGTCGTTTCCTGACGTTCCGCCGTCGTCGAACTCGTCGAGGCTCGTCTCCTCTAGCTCGCGTTCGAGTTCGGCCGCGACGCCCTTCAGGTCGCGGAGTTCGTCCTCCATCTCGCGTTCGCGTCGTCGCGAGATCCAGAAGAACGCCTCGTCGCGGGTATCCTCCGCCAACAACACGACGACGCGGCCCTCGGCCTGCCTGCCCGTCCGACCCTTGCGCTGGATCGACCGGATCGCCGTGGGGACGGGCTCGAAGAAGAGCACGAGGTCGACCTCGGGGACGTCGAGGCCCTCCTCGGCGACCGAGGTCGAGACGAGCACCTCGAACTCGCCGGCGCGGAACTCGTCGAGCGTCTCCTGTTGTTCGGTCTGGGTCATCCCCTCCGACCCCTCCGTATCCGACTGGCCGACGAACTTCCGGACGTGGAACGACTCGGCCAGGAAGTCGACGAGCGCCTCCGCCGTGTCGCGCGACTCGGTGAAGACGATGACGCGCTCGCCGCCCCCGATTCCAAGCGTTTCGGCCAGCAGGATGCGCGTCTGCGAGAACTTCGGGTGGATGCCGTCGTACGACTCGACCTGTCGCATCGCCTTTCGGACCTTGGGCTCGGCGACGAGGCGCTGGCTCGCTTTCGACGCGCCCGACGACCGCGCGGCGTTGCGCTGGCGCTCGAAGTACCGCCGGACGGATTCGACGGACTGAGTCTCGACGAGTTCGACCGCTCGGCGGAGCTTCATCACCTCCGCGTGGATCGACATGCCCTGGTAGCCCTCCGACTTCCCGGCGTTGATCAGCCGTTGCAGCTCGGCGCGCATCCCGTTGAGCTCCTTCTGGGACAGATCGGGCGAGCGCTTGTTCGTCACGCCCATCTCCGTCAGCTTCTCGAGCCGGTCGGCGATGACGTCGTTGAGCGCGTCGCGGATCTCGAGCACCTGCTCGGGCAGTTCGATCCGGTTCCACTCGACCTCCGTGTCGTGGGTGTACTCGGCGACGTCGGCGTCCTCGTCGGTCATGACCTCGACGTTCGCGAGGCCGAGGTTCTCGCAGACGGTGACGATGGCCTCCTCGTCGCCGCCGGGAGAGGCGGACATGCCGGTGACCAGCGGGTCGGACGCGTCGGCGTGGTAGCGCTCGGCGATGTACACGTAGGAGTAGTCGCCGGTCGCGCGGTGGCACTCGTCGAACGTGAGATGCGTCACTCCCGAGAGCGAGATCCGGTTGCCGATGAGGTCGTTCTCGACGACCTGCGGCGTCGCGATCACGACACGCGCGTCGTCCCACAGCGCGGCGCGGTCGTCGGGGCGGACCTCCCCGGTGAAGACGACGATCTCGTCGTCGGGGATCGACAGCGCCTCGCGATAAAACTCCGCGTGCTGTTGGACGAGCGGCTTCGTCGGGGCCAACATGAGCGAGGTACCCCCTCGCTCGTGTAACCGCTCGGCCGTCACGAGCAGCGAGACGGTCGTCTTCCCCAGCCCCGTCGGGAGACAGACGAGCGTGTGTGCGTCCCGTGCCGCGCTCGCGAGCCGGAGCTGGTAGCGACGGCGCTCGATGAACGCCGGCGAGAGCAACGGGTGGTCGACGAACGCGTCGTTCTCGGGCGTGGCCGCCATCGCTCACGCTTGGACGTCGCTCGGGTTAAGCGTTGGCGAACCGCGGTGAAAGTGAAACGGGGAGCGGCGACGCCGGTAGCCGACAGGGGGCGAACGGTGGCTGGTTCACGTCGCGTCGCGCGTCGAACGACCCGACGTCGACGGTTCGTCCGCGTCGAGCGCCGCCTCGGGGACCGAACAGCCGACGAGGGCGGCCCACTCGGCGACCCGGGACGGACGTGTGCGTGGAGTCATGACGAACGCCTCGAACGGAGTATCTCGAACGGAACATATAACGGTTGTGTCCAGTCTCGATCGTCGGGAACGGAACGGCCGACGGACGGTGCCGAGACGGGACTGGGACGGCTCGCGGCTCACCAGACGCCCTGGACGCGGTCCATCCAGGTGACGACGACGACGTGCGGGAGGGTGAGTACGGCGATGCCGACGAGGTACAGCGCGAGGAGGCCGTCGGGGTCGTCCGCGAGCGCCCCGAGCGACTCCGCCCCGGGCACCACGAGGGCGAGGCCGACGAAGCCGAGGAGCGAGACGGCGGTCAGCGGCGCGGCGTCGCGGGCGAAGCGTCCGAGCGCGTCCGCCGCGTCGCCCGCGGTGAGCGCCTCGCGCGACCCCGGATCGACGAGCAGGAGGCGGGCGATGTGCCGGAGCGCGTGCCAGAGGGTGAAGTACAGCCCGACCGCGAGCACCGGCGGGAGGACGGCGAAGAAGACCCACAGCAGCGCGAGTTCGCCCACGTCGACGGCCCAGGGGTGGCGTGCCGCCCCACCCCGAACGCGCCACGCGCCGACGCCGACGCCGACGAGCGTGAGCGCGAGGAGACCGCCGCCGGCGACGAGTCGCGCTGTCGGGGTGAAGAATGGGTCGAGCGCCGCGACGGGACCGCCGAACAGCGCGACGAACGCGCTCGCGACCCGTCGGTACTCGGCCGGGTGGAAGGCGAGCGGGGCGACCATCGGGAGCCCGCCGCGGACGACGAGCGCGAGGCCGCGTTCGGCCCGGGTGGAGAGGTGCTCGGCGTCGACGAACGCCAACAGCGCGTAGACGTCGCCCTGTCCCCAGTGGGCCCAGGTGAGGAGGATGAAAAACACCGCGGCCGAGACGGGGTCGAGGAACCACCACGCGAGATAGCCCCCGCCGGCGACTAGGTAGAGCAGGCCGACGCCGATCATCGACCGCCAGCGGCCGGTCCCGGCGGTTCGGGCGGGCGCGAGGTGGTCGACGGCACCGTGCGGCAGGCCGAAGACGAGGACGCTCGCGACGAATGGCGCGTAGACGGCCGCGCGGGGGAGGACGGCCACGAGCGGGGCGAGGACGGCCGCAGCGCCCAGGGCGACCCACGAGGGGCGGACGACCGCCGCCGAGAGGGTCCGTCGGACGCCGGCTGGCAACGGCTCCGACACCACGGCGCGGGAGCTCACGGTCAGCGGCCCCGCTCGATCGTCCGGGCGTTCTCACGGGGCGTCGCGCCGGCCGGGTCGTCGCCGGTGACGACCGGGGTGCGGTCGGTGCCACCGGCGTCGTCGTCGAGCGTCAGCCGCCCCCACCGGTGCATCACCCACTCGAACAGCACCAGCCCCTGGACGACGAGGAGGTTCGTCACGAGGAAGAACGTGGCCTCTTCGAGCGGGAGGCCGAGGATGTCGATCCCCACGGTGAACGTCTCGGAGATGGTCCACACTCCGAGGCCGATGGCGACCCGATCGGCGAACCAGAGGTAGAGCGTCGGAATCGCGACCGCGACCGGCCACTCCCGACGCTGTCGGAGGAGGTAGCCGCCGCCGACGCCCCACTGGAGCGCCAACAGCGGACCGGCCCACACGAGGATCGCACCGATGTAGTAGCCGGCGGTCGTCGAGAGGAGCGCCGCGCCGGCGACGCTCAGCGCGAGGAAGCCGACGGCCCCGACCAGCCGCGGCGAGAGCCGGGTGTCGCCCGGCTCGAAGGCGGACGAAAAGCCCATGACGTAGAGGAACAGCCCCGAGAGGACGGGCTGGAGGACGAAGAAGAGGTACTCCTCGACGGGTGCCGCGCCGATGCGGGCGACGACGGTCCCCTCGCCGTACCACCAGACGCCCCGTTCGATGAGGAAGTTGTCCCACGGGGTCGTGTAGACGAGCGCGAGCAGCGTGATCCCGACGAGTCCGGTGAGCGCGACGCGGCGACGGCCGGACGGGAGCGTCGGCGCCGCCAGGACGAGCACCACGAGCGGCGGGAGGACGAACACCAGGTGGAACCCCAGGTAGGTGAGCGTCATCGCTTCGTCCACGTCGTGTCCGTCGGGGCCGGACGGGCGGTCGTCGTCACGGGCGACAGGAAGGATCCGAACGGGATTAAGGCCACGGCCGATCCGGCCATCCGAGTGGTCATGTACTTCAACTTTTTGGCCGGTACGGAGTTCGACTCGGGAGATCTCAACATTTTTCGGACAGTCTGCCATCAAATATAAGTCGCGAAACTCCCTAGCCCCGTTTGGGTATGGTAACTCCAGGTGCAGGTATCGAATCGATATCGCTGTGGATCGGCACGATCGGGATGACCCTCGGCACCCTGTATTTCGTCGCACAGGGATGGTCCGTGCGTGACCCCGACCAGCAAGAGTACTACATCATCACCATCTTCATCCCCGCCATCGCCGCGGCGTCTTACTTCGCGATGGCGACAGGGTTCGGCCTCATCGAGGTGTCAGTCCAAGGGCTCGGGACGCTCGACATCTACTGGGCCCGCTACGCGGACTGGCTGTTCACCACGCCCCTGTTGCTGCTCGACTTGGCGCTGTTGGCAGGGGCCGATCGGAACACGATCTACACCCTCATCGGGCTCGACGTGTTCATGATCGTGACGGGGCTCGTGGGCGCACTGGCCACCGAGGGACAGCTGTTCCGCATCCTCTGGTGGGCGATCAGCACCGGTGCGCTGCTCGTCCTGCTGTACTTCCTGCTCGGCTCGCTGTCGGAGCAGGCCAGCAGGCAGTCCGGCGAGGTGGGTGCGCTGTTCAGTCGGTTGCGGAACCTGATACTCGTCCTCTGGTCCGCGTATCCGGTGGTCTGGATCCTCGGTACCGAGGGCGGCTTCGCGATCATCCCGCTCGGCATCGAGACGGCGGCGTTCATGGTGCTCGACCTCTCGGCGAAGGTCGGCTTCGGCATCATCCTGCTGCAGAGTCGCGACGTGCTCAGCGCGGCGAAGCCGTCGGGCACTTCGGCGACGGCGGACTGAACCGGCCCCCGTCGCGGAGACGGAAACGAGACAGCCGCGGTTTTTTTTGACGCGTCACCGGTCAGGAGCGACGCGGCCACCGATCCGCCGCCTCAGACGATCTGCTCGCCGTCGTCGTCGTACAGTTTGATCGCGTCGACGGGGCAGACCCGCGCGGCGAACTCCGCTTCGAACTCGGCGTCCTCGGGGACCTCGCGCACGAAGAGGTCCTCCTCGCGCTCTTCCCCCTCGACGAGGTCGGCCTTGCCGGCGTCGAGGTTCTTCTCGAAGCCGTCCCACTCGTCGACGCACTGGAACATCCCGATACAGGTGTCGCGGTCGTACTCGATGTGCATGCGTGAGTCGAAGCGGGGGGAGGGTAAAGACGTGGCGCCCGTCCTCGGGAGTCGACACTGTGAGGGGGCGACGACGTGCCGGCCGCACGGTTCGTGAACGGACGTGCGTGGCGACGGGCCGTGACCGAGACCGAACGCGGTGGAGCAGGCAGGGCGACGAGAGACCGCACCCTCCCCAACCAGTGGCTCGCGGTCGGAGCCGCGAGCAGGCCCCTCGCACGCATCGGTCGCGGCCGGGCGGCCGCGACAGCGCGCGCCTCCCGTGTCACGACACGATGGCACGGGTGCGGTGGCGCGGTCGGCGCGCCTCCGTGCGCGCCGACGCGCGAGGGATGAGGGCACGACCGAACGGAGTGACGGAGTGCCCGGATCGGCTGGGGAGGGCGTGGCGTCTCACTGCCCTGGCGACTGTCTCGTCCCGATCACCAGCCGTTCGCCGACGAGTAATCGACTGTCTCGTCTCGACATCAGCCGTTCGCCGACGAGTAACCGGCTGTCTCGTCCCGACCACCGACGGCTCGTCGACGGATCATCGCACTGCCAGCCGATCGCCGTCGGACCGCTTCGTCTTCGACTGGACGCCACCCACCAGGTGCCGGCGCGTCTCTCGGTCGATCTGTGGGTCGTAGACCCACCGGAACGCCCGCCTCTCGCAACCCGAAACCTAAAACCGAGGACGGACCCAAGCGGTGGTAGATGAACCCCGCCGACGTCCCCGGTCTGCCCGAGGGAGTCGCCTCGCACCTCCACGAGGAGGGGATCGAGGAGCTGTACCCGCCCCAGGCCGCGGCGGTCGACGCGGGCGTCACCACGGGCGAGAGCGTCGTCGCCGCGGTCCCGACGGCGTCGGGCAAGACGCTCGTCGCCGAACTCGCGATGCTCTCGTCGGTCGCCCGCGGTGGCAAAGCCCTCTACATCGTCCCCCTGCGCGCGCTCGCGACGGAGAAGAAGACGGAGTTCGAGCGCTGGGAGGCGCTGGGGTTCGACGTGGGCGTCTCCACCGGAAACTACGACTCCAGCGGCGAGTGGCTCGCCTCCCGCGACATTATCGTCGCCACCTCGGAGAAGGTCGACTCCCTGGTCCGGAACGACGCGCCGTGGGTCGACCAGCTCACCTGCGTCGTCGCCGACGAGGTCCACCTCGTCGACGACCGGAACCGGGGGCCCACACTGGAGGTGACGCTCGCGAAGCTCCGCCGGATCAACCCCGACCTCCAGGTCGTCGCCCTCTCCGCCACGGTCGGCAACGCCGACGAGATCGCCGACTGGCTCGACGCGGGCCTCGTCGACTCCGACTGGCGGCCGATCGATCTCCGGACCGGGGTCCACTACGGCAACGCGATCACGTTCGACGACGGCTCCCAGCGGGAGGTCGAAGTCGGGGGGAAGCGGCAGACGCCGGCGCTCGTCGGCGACACGCTCGACGAGGGCGGTTCGACGCTGGTGTTCGTCAACTCCCGGCGGAACGCCGAGGCGGCGGCGAAACGGCTGTGCGAGGTCACGGCGAAGCGGCTCACCGACGGGGAGCGAGCGGACCTGCGGGAGCTCGCCGACGAGATCGAGGGCGTCTCCGGCACCGAGACCTCGGCCGACCTCGCCCGCGTCGTCCGGCAGGGCGCGGCGTTTCACCACGCGGGGCTCGCCGCGGAGCACCGATCGCTCGTCGAGGACGCCTTCCGCGCGCGGCTCATCAAATGCGTCTGCGCCACGCCCACGCTGGCGGCGGGCGTCAATACTCCTTCCAGGCGGGTGATCGTCCGCGACTGGCAGCGCTACGACGGCTCGTACGGCGGGATGAAGCCGCTCGACGTGCTCGAAGTCCACCAGATGATGGGCCGGGCGGGCCGGCCCGGCCTCGACCCCTACGGCGAGGCGGTGTTGCTGGCGACGGACTACGACACCCGCGACGAACTGTTCGAGCGGTACGTCTGGGCCGACCCCGAGCCCGTCCGGTCGAAACTCGCCGCCGAGCCCGCACTCAGAACGCACCTGCTCGCCACCGTCGCCTCGGGCTTCGCCCACACCCGCTCGGGCCTCCTGGACTTCCTCGACCGCACGCTGTACGCGACGCAGACCGACGACCCCGGTCGCCTGGAGAGGGTCGCCGACACCGTGCTCGACTACCTCGAAGCGAACGACTTCCTCACCCGCGAGCGCGACGGGGACGACGTGCGCCTGAAGGCAACGGGGCTGGGCCACACCGTCTCCAGACTCTACCTCGACCCGATGAGCGCCGCCGAGATCGTCGACGGCCTGGCGTGGGCCGACGAGCACGAGGCCGAGATGCACCGGAAACTCGACGGGACGACAACGCGGGCGTCCGGTTCGTCGGCGGAGTCGACCGAGTCGGTCGAGTCGGATGAGTCGGCTGGGTCGGCCGAGGCCGGTGGCTTCCGACCGGCCAGTGAGATGGTCGCCGACGCTGACGGCGACACTGCCGACGACGACGGGCCCGACACGGCCGGGACGGATCGAACGTATCCGACCCCGCTCGGCCTCTACCACCTCGTCTGCCGGACGCCGGACATGTACCAGCTCTACCTGAAGTCGGGCGACCGCGAGACGTACACCGAGGAGTGTTACGAACGCGAGGCCGAACTCTTGGGTCGAACCCCATCCGAGTACAGCGACAGCGACTTCGAGGCGTGGCTTTCTGCCCTCAAAACGGCGCGGCTGCTCGAAGACTGGGCGAACGAGGTCGACGAGGACCGCATCACAGAGCGGTACGGCGTCGGCCCGGGCGACGTTCGCGGCAAGGTCGACACCGCCACGTGGCTCCTCGGCGCGGCCGAGCGCATCGCCGGCGACCGCGGCTTCGACGCCGTCGCCGTCCGCGAGGCGAAAAAGCGCGTCGAGTACGGGGTTCGGGACGAACTGCTCGACCTCGCGGGGGTCAGAAACGTCGGCCGAAAGCGTGCCCGACGGCTGTACGAGGCGGGTATCGAGACGCGCGCGGACCTCCGCGAGGCCGACAAGTCGGTGGTGCTGGGGGCGCTCCGGGGCCGGCGGAAGACGGCGGAAACGATCCTCGAAAACGTCGGCCGGCAGGAGCCGTCGATGGACGCCGTCGACGCGGACGAGTCGGTGACGGCGGAGACGGCCTCGGCGACGCGGGACGACGGCCGCGGCGACGCGGGTGGGAGCGACCAGGCGAGCCTGGGTGATTTCGGGTGAGACTCGTCGAGGGCGTCGCACACGTCGACGACGTCGACGCGTTCGTCTCGGAACTGAACGCGATCGGCGACGACCACGGGGTGACCGTCCAGGCGTTCGACGCGCGGTACGTCGTCTCTCGCGCTCACCTCGAACGCGCGGTCGAACTCGCCGACCGCGCCCTCGCACGCGGGACGAACGTCGCCCGCGACCGCGGCGTCGAGATCCTCCTCTACGCCGCGGGCCGCCGACAGATCGACCGCGCGCTCACACTCGGCATTTCGCCCGGCGAGCGCCCGGTCGTCGTGCTGATCGACGCGCCGCCGGATCGGGTGGCACGCGAAACGGACGGGGACGAGACCGCGGCGGCCGCAGCGGTCGCGTCGCTCCTCGACCCGGTGGAGACGCTCGGCGAGGTCGACGCGTCCCTGATCCGGGCGTACTTCGACGTCGGTGACCCGGAACTGGCGGCGGTCGAGGGTGACCTCGCCGATATCGTACTCGAACGGGTCGCGCTGCTCGACGTCGAGAAGTAGACCGACCCCTTCGTTTCCTCTCCATATTGTTATACATTTTATCGGTTGGCCGCTCGTCCCGACGGTCCCGTTCGGCCGTCCGGGACCGCGGTCACGCCCGTCCACTCACGCCGGCGGGTAGTCGACGCCGTGTTCTCCCAGGACGGTCTCGAACTCCGTCTCGGTGAGTTCGGGTACGTCGTTCGCCGCGGCGTCGTCGCGTTTGTTCCGCCCCGGCGAGTCGCCGACGACGAGGTAGGAGGTGTTCGACGACACCGAGGAGGTGACGCGGCCGCCGTGGCGCTCGACGAGGTCGGCGGCGTCCGCGCGCGACACCGACAGCGAGCCGGTGAAGACGAACGTCAGCCCCTCTAACGGCGTCGCACCGTCGTCGGTGTCGAGGTCCTGGGGGTCGACCGCCGTCAAGAGGTCAGCGATCGCGGCACGGTTCTCGTGGTTCTCGAAGAACTCCCGGACGTGGTGGGCGACGGTCGGCCCGACGTCCGGAACCGTCTGCAGGCGGTCTTCGAAGCCGCCGAAGTCGGCGTCGTCAGAGAGCGGCAGGGCGTCGAGGGAGCCGAACTCCCGGGCGACGTTTCGGGCCGTGGACTGGCCGACCTCGGGGATGC
Source organism: Salinigranum marinum (assembly GCF_024228675.1). Taxonomy (NCBI): domain Archaea; kingdom Methanobacteriati; phylum Methanobacteriota; class Halobacteria; order Halobacteriales; family Haloferacaceae; genus Salinigranum; species Salinigranum marinum. The sequence continues at coordinate 3,195,212 of NZ_CP100461.1, forward strand.
CGAGCGCCGAGAGAAAGTCGTCCAGCGGGGGCTCGCGCGCGTCGTCGACCTCTCCGAGGAGTTTCTCGGCGCTGCGCTGGCCCCACCCCTCCAGTTCCGCGAGCGCGTCGACGTCGAGTCGGTAGAGGTCCGCCAGCCCCGTCACGAGGTCCGCGTCGACCAGCTGTGCGACGCGCTCGCCGCCGAGCCCCTCGATGTCGAGGCCCTTCCGCGAGCCGTAGTGTTCGATCGTCCGCTCGAGCTGGGCCTCGCACGTCAGCCCGCCGGTACAGAACGCGAGGGGGCCGTCGCGCTCGACGGGACTGCCACACACCGGGCAGGCGTCGGGGAACGAGAAGACGCCCTCGGAGCGTTTTTCGACGACCTCGTCGACGTGCGGGATGACGTCGCCGGCCCGCTTGACGCGGACCCGATCGCCGATGTCCACCCCGAGGTCGGCGATCTCGTCGGGGTTGTGGAGCGTCGCCCGCGACACCGTGACGCCGCCGACGTCGACCGGATCGAGGAGGGCGACGGGCGTCAGTCGCCCGGTCCGGCCCACCTGGACGACCACGTCCTCGACGGTCGTCGCCTCCGTCCGCGCGGGGAACTTGTAGGCGAACGCCCACCGGACCGCGCGGGCGGTCGACCCCAGTTCCTCCCGGGCGGAGCGGCTGTCGACCTTGATCACTGTCCCGTCGACCTCGTAGTTCAGGCCGTCGCGCTCGTCCATCAGCCGGTTCCGGTAGTCGACGGCGGCGTCGATGTCGTCGACGCGGTCGACCCGGCCCGCGACGGGGAGCCCCCACTCCTCGAACGCCGCGAGCGCCTCGGTCTGGGTCTCGGGCGCGTCCCCGTCGCTCGCGGCCATCACGTCGTAGAAGAAACAGGCCAGCGGCCGGCCGGCCACCACCGCGGGGTCGAGCTGTCGGAGCGACCCCGCGGCGGCGTTGCGCGGGTTGGCGAAGGGCTCCTCGCCGGCTTCGATCCGCTCGCGGTTGTGTCTCGTGAACGCGTCCCGGGGCATGTACACCTCGCCGCGGACGGCGAGCTCTTCCGGGGGGGTCCCGCGCAGGCGGAGCGGCACTGCCCTGATGGTCCGGACCTGCGCCGTCACGTCGTCGCCCGCCTCGCCGTCGCCGCGGGTGGCGGCGCGCTGGAACTCGCCGTCCTCGTAGACGACCTCGACCGAGAGCCCGTCGAACTTCGGCTCGCAGACGTACGTGACGTCGCCCACGGCATTGCGGACGCGGCGGTCGAACTCCCGCACCGCCTCCTCCTCGACCGACTGGTCGATCGACAGCATCGGCGCGACGTGGTCGACCGTCGCGAGTTCGTCGACCGGCTCGCCGCCGACCCGCTGCGTGGGTGAGTCCGGCGTCGCGAGGTCGAGCGCGTCTTCGAGGGCTTCGAGACGCTCGAACAACGCGTCGTACGTCCGGTCGGCGATCACCGGGTCGGCCTCGACGTAGTACCGCCGGTCGTGCTCGTGGAGCGCCTCCCTGAGGAGGCGGGCCTGCGTCTCCGCCTCGCCCCGCGAGAGTTCGTCGACGGGTGCGAAATCCGTCGGCGGCTCTCGGAGGTAGGGGTTCTGCATGTCCGACTCGAGTTCGCCCTCTGTCATCGGTCACCCGTTGGTGGCACGGGGGTAAATGATCGGGGATGTGTGTCGCCCGTCGATCGGTCCCGCTCGTGACCGGGCACTCGCCCGTCGCTTCGTTTCGCTCGTCGCGTCGGCCGTGGACCGTGTGCTCCGCTCGGGCTCGGCCGCGTCCGTCCGGAGGCGTCCGTACTCCACGACACGCTGGCGTTCCGCGACGCTTATGCCCGGCGACCATGAACTGCCGGTATATGACCGAGGACTTCCTGCTCCTCAACCCCGGTCCCGTGCCGGTGACAGACGAGGTGCTCCAGTCGATGGCCGAGCCGATGGTGTCGCACCGCTCCGCCGAGTTCGAGGCGGTGTACGAGCGCGCCCAGGACGGACTCGACTACGTGTTCGAGCACTCGTCGCTCTCCGGGGAGTCGACGACCGCCGAGGGGGGGACGTCGCTCGTCCTCAACGGCACCGCGACGATGGGGATGGAGGCGGCCATCACCAACCTCGTCGGCGAGGGTGGGGAAGTCGTCTCGCTGGTCAACGGGAAGTTCGGCCGCCGGTTCGCGCGGATCGCCGACCGCTACGCCTCCTGTACCAGGGTCGAGGCCGACTGGGGGGAGTCGATCCCGGTCGAGGCGGTCGCCGACGCGGTCACCGACGACACCGACGTCGTCACGCTGGTCCACAACGAGACTTCCACCGGACTCTTGAATCCGGGCACGGAGATCGGCGAGATCGCCCGCGAGCACGACGCCACGTTCGTCGTCGACGGAGTGACCTGTATCGGCGGCGACGAGTTCCTCATGGACGAGTGGAACGTCGACATCGCCATCACCGACGCGCAGAAGGCGCTCGCGGCCCCGCCGGGGATTAGCGCGATGTGGGTCCGACACGGCGTCGAAGAGCGGTTTGACGGCGAGGCCGCTCCGTTCTACGAGGACCTCGACTGGCACCTCCGGAAGGAGGAGAGCCACCAGACGCCCTTTACCAGTGCCGTCCCGCTGTTCCGCGCGCTCGCGGTCGCCGTCGAGGACATCGTCGCCGAGACGATGCCGACGCGCATCCGCCGCCACCAGCGACAGGCCGCCGCGTTCCGCGCGGGGTTCGAGGCGATGGGCCTGGAACTGTTCGCGAACGCTGACGGACCCACGGAGCTTTCGAACACCGTCACGTCGGTGTCGCTCCCCGACGAGGTGTACGGCGACGACGCCCCGGACTTCTTCGACGGCGTCGCCGAGCGCAACGTCAGCATCTCCGGCGGACAGGCACACCTCGGCGGACAGATCTTCCGCGTGTCGAACATGGGTCACCTCACGTCCGAGCAGGTGCTCCGTGGCGTCCGCACGGTCGGGGAGGCGATGGCCGACGCCGGCGTCGACGTGGAGACCGAAACCGGCGTCGAGGCGGCGCGGGCGGCGTTGGCCGAGTAACCGTCGAGTCGCCGCCGCCCCGGGCCCCGAAGACACTTATCGAACGCTCGGCGACCCTTCGGCGATGCGCCGACCGACCCGCCTCGTCCTCCTCGGCCTCCTCTCGCTCACGACGGCCTTCGCCCTCCCGTTCGTCGATTTCGTCACCGCCGACTGGGACCGCGACTACCGATACCGCGCTCCGACCGACGGCTTCTGCGCCGACGCCGTCGACGAGCCCCGCGCGGGGACGGCCGCCGACAGCGCCGTCGACGCCGATTTCGTCGTCGACCGGACGGCCCTCCCGACCGACGTCCGGCGACACGTCCGCCGCGCCGAGACGAACGGCTCGTACGTCGTCGAGACCGATCCAGGCGGGCCGTTCTCCTTTCCGAGCGACTACCAGGCCCGCGGCGAGGGCTGTTACGCCGTCCGCGACACCGCCGGCGGCGACACCCGGTACCGGACGCTCGTGACGGACGCGGTCACCCACCGGGCGGATCCGTCGCAGGTTCGGGCCGTTCGGCTCGGTAGTCAGGTCGCTGCCGCCCTGGGTGGGCTCTCGCTTCTGGCCGGCGTCGGTCTCGGGATCCGCCGACGGTGGCGACGCCGATAAAGTGGATCGCTCGGTCCACGCCGTGCGAAGAGTTATTGCGCCCCCCGTGGGTGTCTGTGTCTGGGTCACACGACAGCGTTCATGCTGACGGCCGGCCACCCCGCGGGTACTGCGGGGACCGTCGCCGCCGTCGTGGCGGTGTACTTCCGGGACCGCGTCGCGAGCGCCGTCGGCCTCCCTCGTCGGTTCCGCCACCGCGAGTAGCCGGGCAGGCGAGCGGCGACCGAACTCAGAACGAGACGTCGGTCTCGAGATCCTCCGTCGCGTCCTCCAGCCCGTCGCGTCTGGCGTCCGACGCGAGTCGCGTCGACAGTTCTTCGTCGCTCAGGAGTTCGGCGAACTCGTCGCGGAAGCGGTGACTCGCCCGTGCGGCGGCGGTCTCGCTCTCGACGACGCGGTACGCGCGCCGCACCGCCTCGGCGTCGGCGTCGATCGCCTCGACGCACGCCTCCACGTCCGCGCCGTCGACGAACAGCCGACGGACGGTCACGATCTCGATGTCGGTCGCGCGGTCGACGTCGGTGACCAGGTGGAGGTCCATCCGCGCCTCGAACACCTCCTGCGCCGTGATCCCGAGATCGGCGGCGATCTCGGCGTCGGTCTCGTCGTCGAAGAAGCGCCGCAGGACCGTCACGAGCGCGTCGTCGACCAGGGTCGAGCGGAAGTCGAACCGCTGGCGCATCGTGGCGACGAGGTCCGTGAGACGCTCGTCCGTGGCTTCGTCATCCCCCCCGGCGAGCGACCCGCGCGTCTCCTCCTGTCGCTCGGTGACCGTATCGGAGCCCGTGGCGTCGATGAAGATGTCACGGAGTTCCTCGGTCTTATCGTCCATGGCGACCGGGCTACACCCTGCGGTGGTAAAAGCCTGCTGTCGCCACGCGTCGCTGACAGTTCGTATGGCGGTGATGTCGACAGCACGGGAACGGCCGGTGCCCACGGCAACCGCCCTCCGCCGCCCTTCGTCAACCAAACGATTAAAGCGGTTTACAGAACATCCTCGAACACAGATGGCGACGAACACAGAGTCGGTCGAACTCGTCGGCGACGAGGTGGTCGGGAACGTGGCCCGCGCCGTCCTGTTCGCCGCCGCGACCGCGGCGACCGCACCCGTCGACCTCGTCCACCCGCTCGCACCGAACGTCCCGATCACCCTCCAGACGCTCTGGGTCTACCTCTCGGGGATCGTCCTGGGGCCGCTCTGGGCCGGCTTCGCCTTCGTCCTCTACCTCCTCGCCGGCGTCGTCGGTCTCCCCGTCTTCGCCGGCGCGAACGCCGGGCTCGGCGTCGTCCTCGGCCCCACTGGGGGGTTCCTCGTCGGCTTCCCCCTGGCGGCCGCCACCATCGGGTTCGTGGCGCACGGGCGAGACGGCCTCAACCCACTGAGCGAGATCCCGGTCCCGCGACTGGCCGTCGCGCTCGTCGCCGGGAGCGCCGTCGTCTACGCGGCCGGGTCGGTCGGCTTCTCGCTCGTCCAGGGGATCGGCCTCCTGGCGAGCGTCACGGCCGTCGTGGTTCCGTTCCTGCCGGTGGCCGCGCTCAAGGCCGCCGTGACGGTCGCCATCGTCCGGAGCGACGCCATCGTCGCCCGCTGAGGTCGGTCGTGATCCGCACCCGGAACCTCACCCACCGGTACGGCGACAGCGTGGCCGTCGACGGCGTCTCGCTCTCCATCGACGACGGCGAGTTCCTCCTCCTCGCCGGACCGAACGGCTCGGGGAAGACCACGCTCGTCCGCCACTTCAACGGACTGCTCGAACCCGACTCGGGGATCGTGGAAGTGAACGGCGAGGCAATCTCCGAGAACGTCGTCGCGGCGCGGACCGCGGTCGGCATGGTGTTCCAGGATCCTCGCGACGGCTTCGTCGCGGCTACCGTCGGTGCGGACGTCGCGTTCGGGCCCGAGAACCTCGGCCTCACGCACGACGAGATTGAACGCCGCGTCGACGACGCGCTCGCGGCGGTCCGTCTCCGGGAGAAGCGCGACGCGCGGATCGAGGCGCTCTCTGGGGGCGAACGCGAACGGGTCGCCATCGCGGGCGCGCTCGCCATGGACCCCGACCACCTCGTCCTCGACGAGCCCTTTACCGGATTGGATTGGCCCGCACGGCGGGCGGTGCTGGAGCGCCTCGACGCGCTGCACGCTGCTGGCAAAAGCGTCGTCGTCGTCACGCACGACCTCCGGGACGTCGCCGCCCTGGCCGGGCGGGTCGTCGTCCTCACCCAGGGCCGGATCGCCCTCGACGCCCCGACCGACGAGATCGACCCCGACCGACTGACCGAGCGAGGGATCCGCCCGCCGTGACCCCCGTGCGACCGCCCACCTCACGCACGGTCAGGACGCGGCGGTGAGCCTCTCGTTCGTCGCGGGCGACTCGCTCGCCCACCGCCTCGACCCGCGGACCAAACTCGCCGTGCAGGCGGGCTTTGCGGTCGCCGCGGTCGCCCACACGACGCCCGTCGGCTTGCTGGCGCTCTCGGGCGCGACGCTCGTCGTGCTCTTTCTCGCTGCGACGCCGGTCGCCGCGAGCCTCCGGTCGTACCGATCGTTCCTGCCGTTCCTCGTCGCCGCGCCGCTCGTTGAGGGGGCGACGCTCGGGCCGCCGTGGTTCGTCGTGAGCGACGCCACCGGTCCCGCCCTCGCCTCCTACCGGGTGGTGTTGCTGTTGCTCGTGTCGACGGCGTACATCCGGACGACGCCCGTCCGGGAGTCCCGTGCTGCGATCCAACACCTCCTCCCGGGTCGCGTCGGCGTCCTCCTGGGCGCTGGTGTCGGTCTCGTCCTGCGGTTCCTCCCGCTGATGCGCCACGACCTCGCCACCATCCGGGCCGCGATGGCCGCACGACTCGGCGACCGCGCTCCCGTCCACGAGCGGATCCGGCTCGTCGGCGTGACCGGCCTCCGGCGGGTGTTCCTGCGCTCCGACCGCTTGGCGCTGGCGTTGCGGGCCCGCTGTTTCTCGTGGAACCCGACGCTCCCCCCGCTGTCGTTCTCCCGACGCGATTACCCCGCGCTGGGCGTGGCGGTCCTCCTGGCGCTGACCGCGCTCTTCTGACGGCACACTCGGCACCGGCCCCGACCGTCGAAGTATTTTTCACTTTACACTCCACCGTTCTCATGGAATCCCCCGATGAGCGTCATCGCCACTCTCGATGTCGCCGCCGAACATTTCGTTCTCGAAGCGGCCATCTCCGAACCCTCGGGGCTCCGCGTGCAACTCGAACGCGTGGTCCCCTCCGACGAGTGGTTCGTGCCGTACTTCTGGGTGGCCGATGGCTCCGTCGACGCCATCGAGACTGCCCTCCGATCCGCGCCGGACATCGACTCGTTCCGCGTGTTAGACCGGATCAACGGGGAGGCGTTGCTCCGCGCGAACTGGTCGACCGACGCGTCGCCGCTCGTCGAGACTATCCACGCCACCAGCGGAGAACTGCTCGACGCCGTCGGCACGGCCGGTGAGTGGCGGGTTCACCTCCGCTTTCCCGATCACACCGACCTGACCGAGTTCTACCGGCGGTGTCACGAACGGGGGATCCGGCTGGACTTCAAGCAGCTCCACAACCCGGGCGTCCCGACGGCGAGCGGTCTCGGTGCCGGGCTCACGGAGACCCAACGTGAGACGCTGTTGACCGCGCTGGAGCGTGGCTACTTCGACGTCCCCCGGGAAATCAATCTGGTCGAACTCGCTGCCGAGTTGGGCGTCTCGGACACAGCGGTCTCCCAGCGGCTCCGGCGCGGTATCTCCGGACTACTCGTGGCGGCGATCGAGGGAACCGAGAGCGCCGACGGGCCGTCAGCGGAGTGAGTGCCGGCACGTAGTCGACGGCGTCGGCACAACGGTTAACACGACGCCGGACCCGGAATCTGGTATGCTACACTGTCGGCCACCGGCGCTCGAACGTTCGACGGTCGTCGCGTCCCGGGGTCGGTCTCGGGACCCGGCCGGACGCGGTACCGCGATCAGAGGGGCCGCGCCATGACGGTCGGCGTTCTCCAGACGGTGACGCGCGAGACGTTCTGGACCATCGGTCCGGTGGGCGAGGCGGTGTTTTACTACCTCGCCGCGGTGGCGGTTCTCGTCTTCGGCTACGGCGTCTACGGGCGGTTCGCCCGCTACGCGCGCGGAACCGACGACCCGTTCGCCCGCCTCGACGACCTCTCGGGACGACTCCGCCGCGCCACGCGCATGCTCGTCTCCAACGAGGCCCAGTTCGACCGCGACCGCTACGCGGGGGTCATGCACGCGTTCATCGTCTGGGGCTTTCTCACCCTCCTCATCGGCACCACAATCCTCGCGATCGACATCGACATCTACCGCCGTTTGACGGGGACGTCCTTCTTCGTCGGCGACTTCTACCTGTCGTACTCGCTGGTGATGGACGCGCTGGGGCTGCTGTTCGTCGTCGGCGTCGGCATGGCGATCTACCGGCGGTACCGGGTGAGAGAGGAGCGACTGTGGGGCAAACACACCGGCCTCGAGGACGACGCCTTCGTCTGGACGCTCTTTCTCCTCGGCGTTGGGGGCTACCTCACCGAGGGACTGCGCATCGTCGGCACCGGTTTTCCCTCCTTCGAGACCGTGTCGTTCGTGGGCTACTTCGTCGCGCTCGTTCTCGACGCCGGGGGACTCTCGGCCGCGGGGGCCGAGACGCTGTACTCCTGGGCGTGGTGGTCTCACGCGATCCTGGCGCTCGCGTTCGTCGCCGCCGTCCCCTACGCGAAACCGTTCCACATGCTCTCGTCCTTTGCGAACATCGTCACGCGGGATGAACGGGCGGGTCGTCGCCTCCCCCGGGTCCCCGAACACCTCGCGCCCGACGAGATCGGCTACACCTCGGTGGCGGACTTCTCGTGGCGACAACTGCTCGACATGGACGCCTGCACGAAGTGTGGCCGGTGTTCGTCCGTGTGTCCCGCGAAGGCTTCCGGACGCGACCTCGATCCGCGCGACGTGATCCTCGACCTGAAGACGTACCGCGAGTCGGTCGACGCGGGCGGCGAGGAGGTCGACATCGTGGCGGACGGCGGTTCGCCGGTGATCGCGGCGGAGTCGATGGAGTCGTGTATGGCCTGCATGGCCTGCATGGACGCCTGCCCGGTCGACATCGAACACCTGACCCATTTCACGGAGATGAACCGCCGGCTCACGGAGACGGGCCAGCAACCGGAGCAGGTCCAGGAGGCGATGATGAACGTCTTCCAGAACGGCAACGCCTTCGGCGACCCCGCACGGAAGCGTCCGGCGTGGACCGAGGAGCTGGACTTCGAGGTGCCGGACGCCCGCGAGGAGTCGGTGGAGTTCCTCTGGTACGTCGGCGACTACCCCTCCTACGACGAGCGCAACCAGCGGGTCGCCCGCGCGCTCGCACGTATCCTCCACGAGGCCGGCGTCTCCTACGGCATCCTCTACGACGACGAGGCCAACGACGGCAACGACGTCCGAAGAGTGGGTGAAGAGGGGCTGTACGAGATGCTCGTCGAGGACAACGCGAGGGCGATGGACGACTGCGACTTCGAGAAGATCGTCTGCACCGATCCCCACTCGTACAACACGTTCGAAAACGAGTACCCCGAGCTGGCGGCCGACCTCGGCGTCGACTTCGACTACCCCGTCTTCCACTACACGCAGCTGTTGCAGACGCTCGTCGACGAGGGCCGACTCGACCTCGGAACCGTCGACCGGACGGTCACCTACCACGATCCCTGTCACCTCGGTCGGTACAACGGTGTCTTCGAGACGCCCCGCGAGGTCGTCGAAGCGACCGGCGCGGACCTCGTCGAGATGCCACGCAACCGCGACGATTCGTTCTGTTGTGGCGGCGGCGGGGGCGGCCTCTGGATGGACCACGACGAGCACACGAAGCCGAGCGAGGAACGGCTGCGAGAGGCGACGGAGGACACCGTCCGCACGCCGGAGCAGTTCGTCGTCGCCTGTCCGATGTGCGCGACGATGTACGAGGACGGCCGTAAGACGGGCGGCTTCGAGGAACAGTTGGAGATCGTCGACGTGAGCGAACTCGTCGTCGAAGCGCTCGACGAGCGCGCGCGGGCGGGGACGGGCGGGACGACGCCGACGGCGGCGGACTGAACGACGGGATACAACGCTTCCGTCCAGCGTCACGACAGGAGGACATGGAGCCCCGCATCAACCTCGTCACCCTCGGCGTCGCCGACGTCGACCGCGCGGTCGAGTTCTATCGTGAACTCGGCTTCCCCGTCGACCGCCGGGGCGACGCCGCGTTCTTCGAACTCGATGGCGCGTGGCTCTCGGTCTTCCCGCGCGAGGCGCTCGCCGCGGACGCGGGTGTCGACGCCGGCCAGACGAGATTCGACGGCGTCACGCTCGCACACAACGTCGGTTCGCGGGAGGAAGTCGACCGCGTCCTCGCCGAACTCGCCGCCGCCGGCGGCGAGGTGACCCAGCCGGGGAGAGAGACCGACTGGGGCGGCTACTCGGGCTCCGTCGCCGACGGCGACGATTCTCCCGGTGGGCTCGTGGCCCAGAGTGTGCGGCGGGTCCGGACGGTAACCGAACCAGTCCCGGTCGCTCTGCCAGCAGTGCCAGTCGGACCGACACACGCCACAGCCGATCACTTCGGCCACGGCCCCGTGCGGTTCGGGCTCCGGACGGTCGGCCTCCTGCACCTCTCAGGGTTCTTTGAACGCCTCGAGTACGACTGCTTGCATTGCGTTTCGTGCTTCGGCTGAAATGACAAATAATTATATTTTAGGAAAACATGTTTGTAAAGTACCGTGAGTGTCTGTCAATCGAGCAACTCGAACGAGAAGTAACGCTCGGTGGTCGGACGGGCGGGCGCGGGGGATTACTCGCGCTGGTACTCCTTCTTGTAGCCGCGGAACTCCGTCCGGTGGGCCTCCTCGTCGGCGAGGATGGTCACCGCGAGGTCCTCGGTCACGGGGTCGTTCGCCTCCTCCGCGGCGTCGATGAGCGCGCGGTAGGTCGCGATGGCGTCCTCCTCGGCGTCGAGCACACCCCGGATGACCGAGAGGACGTCCGTCGAGTCCTCCGGGGGCTGCAGGGAGTGCTGTGCGGCCTCGAACTCCGCGGAGGCGGGCGGGCGCTCGTCGAGTTGCTTCAGGCGCTGGCCCAGCTGTTCGGCGTGGCCGAGTTCCTCCTGGATGTCCGTCTGGAGGGACTCCTTGATCTCCTCGGCGCGGACGCCGTCGAGGACGATCGCGTTGGTCATGTAGTTCCAGACGGTCTCGTGTTCGTCCTGGTACGCCTTGCGCAGGAGTCGGGTGACCTCTTCGGACATGGTTCGAACTTCGCTCTCTGACGACATGAAGCTACGGACGCCGGCAGGGACGGGGAGTTCCGCCCGGAGGAGACGGTCACCGCTACGCAGGTCGAACTGACGCCGCCGGTGGCCTTTTGACCTTCCCTCCGGCCACTTCGACTATGGATCCAGTCAACGAGTCGGATCTCGAGTGGACCGAGACTCGACGGGGCGTGACCGAGTTCCGCCGCAAGCGACTCGCCGACGCCGCCGGTGGCGAGGAGCTCGGTGCCAGCCTCTACGAACTCCCGCCGGGCGGGAAGTCGTGGCCCTACCACTACCACGCGGGCAACGAGGAGGCGATCTACGTCCTCGCCGGCGCGGGGACGCTCCGCGTCGGCGACGACGAGGACGACGAGCGCCATTCCTTACAGGCGGGCGACTACGTGGCGCTGCCGGCCGGTCCGGAGAGCGCTCACCGGGTCGAGAACGACGGCGACGACCCGCTCCGGTTCCTCGCGCTGTCGACCATGCGCGACCCCGACGTCACCGTCTACCCCGACTCGGGGAAGATCGGCGTCTACGCGGGCTCGCCGCCGGGCGGCGACGCCGACGAACGGGTCGTCAGCGGCTACTACCCGGCCGATGCGACGGTCGACTACTGGCTCGACGAGGAGTGACGGGCGGCCGACGCCGGGGACCCGAGGACGGCCTCAGAGTTCGGTGCGGACCAGTTCGAGCAGCCGCGCGGCGATCGCCTCGTCGCGCTCGGGCGCGTCCTCGAGGTACGTCGCGAGCGCGTCCGCGAGCACGCGGAGTTCGGGGGCGTCGAAGGCGGTCTCGCCCGCTTCGATCCGGAGGACGAGCGAGCGCGCGTAGCGGGGGGTCTCGTCGGCGTCGAGCGCCCGATCGACCGTCGACGTGAGGGCCGCGTGGAGGACCCACGCCTCCTCGCGCGACAGGTCGAACGACGCTGGGCGGTTGTGAGTGGGGGTGGTCATCTGGAGGGTGCCTCTACCCGTTTGTAGGGCGCTGAGACGTAAATGCTTGTTCGCGGGTGGCCGGGGCGACGCACACGACCGAAAGCTACTGATGACCGCACGCTTCGTTTTCGACAGCCCTGGTGGCGTCGCTCGCCGCTTGACCGATCGCACACGACGACCACCCGCGCCTTGACCACGCGGACGCTCCGCTACCGGGTCCACTGGTCGGCTTCGAAAAGAGGAACCACGAAGTGGGGGGGAGAGGGGAGTAACAACGCAGTTCCTCAGGTAGTACATGAGAAGTATCCCACATTATTGTTACGGTATCGCACGCCGACACGACGGACGACGAGCGAGCCCCCCGAACGAGCAGCCGAACTACTCGAAGGCCGCGATCCCCGGTTCCTCACCGCGATCGCCCCGAACGAGCAGCCGAACTACTCGAAGGCCGCGATCCCCGGTTCCTCACCGCGATCGCCCCGAACGAGCAGCTGAACTACTCGAAGGCCGCGATCCCGGTGAGGTCCTGCCCCAGGACGAGCGAGTGGATGTCGTGGGTACCCTCGTACGTGTAGACGGTCTCGATGTTCGCCAGGTGCCGCATCGGCGAGTAGTCGGTGGTGATCCCGTTGCCGCCGAGCATCTCCCGGGCGGTCCGTGCGACCTCGCGCGCCATCGCGACGTTGTTCCGCTTGGCCATCGACACCTGCTGTGGCGTGAGGTCGCCGCGTTCTTTCAGTTTGGCGAGGCGGTGTGCGAGCAGCTGTGCGGTCGTGATCCGCGTCGCCATGTCGGCCAGCTTCTCCTGCTGGAGCTGAAAACGGGCGATCGGACCGCCGAACTGCTCGCGATCGAGCGCGTACTCTCGGGCGGTCTCGAAGCAGTCGCGGGCCGCGCCGACCACCCCCCAGGCGATGCCGTACCGCGCCTGGGTCAGACAGGACAGCGGCCCTTTCATCCCCTCGACGCCGGGGAGGACGCTCTCCTCGGGGACCCAGGCGTTCGAGAGGCCGATCTCACCGGTAACGGAGGCGCGCATCGAGAGCTTGCCGTCGATCTCGTTCGTCGTGACGCCGTCGCGATCGGTCTCGACGAGGAATCCGCGGACGGGCTTCCCCTCCGAGGAGGTGTCGCGAGCCCACACCACTGCCACGTCGGCGACCGGAGCGTTCGTGATCCACGTCTTCGACCCCTGCAGGCGGTAGCCGTCGCCGTCCCGCTCCGCGCGCGTCTCCATGCTCGCCGGGTCGGAGCCGTGTTCGGGCTCCGTGAGGCCAAAACAGCCGATCGCCTCGCCACTACCGAGAGACGGGAGCCACCGCTCACGCTGTTCGTCGGAGCCGTACGCGTGGATGGGGTACATCACGAGCGCACCCTGGACGCTCGCGGCCGAGCGGACCCCCGAATCGCCCGCTTCGAGCTCCTGCATCAGGAGGCCGTAGGCGGTCTCGCTCACGCCCGGCAGGCCGTACCCCTCCAGGTTTGGTGCGAAAAAGCCGAGGTCGCCCATCTCGGGGATGAGTTCCAGGGGAAAGGTGCCGTCCTCGAACTGTTCGCCGATATCCGGTCGGACCTGCTCGTCGACGAACCGGCGCGCGGTGTCGCGAACCATCCGTTCCTCGTCAGCGAGGTCCCCCTCGAGGGCCACGTAGTCGAGCATAGAGACAGTCGGGATCCGCCGAGCAAAAGCCTTCGTGAGCCCGCGTCCGCTCAGTCGGCCGCCGCGGTCGGGCCGTCGCGGACGCGGCGCGCGTAGTCGACGAAGTTCTCGAACAGCTGTTTGGCCTCGCAGGCGGCGTCGTACGCCTCGGGGGTGATGCCCGAGACGACCGATTCGATCCGTTCCGTCGAGAGCTGGTCGTCCTTGCCGCGCGTGACTTCCTCGGCCGTTCCGGGGTCGTACTCGGGGTGGAACTGCACGCCCCACGCGTGGCCCGCCCGGAAGGCGTGGACGCCGTACTCGTTCTCCGCGAGCAGTTCCGCGCCGGGCGGGAGTTCGACGACGGCGTCGGAGTGCGTGGTGAAGACGGTGAACGAGTCGTCGATTCCCTCGAACAGTTCGCCGCCGCGGTGTTCGACCGTCCGGTAGCCGATCTCGTACTCGCCCATGTCCTCGACTCGTCCCCCGAGCGCCTCGGCGAGCACTTGGTGCCCGTAACAGACGCCCAGCATCGGGAGGTTCCGGTCCGCGGCCCCTTCGACCCACCCCAGGAGCGATCGGATCCACGGCTCGTCCCAGTAGACGGAGGCGCGGGAGCCGGTGATGACGACGCCGTCGTAGCCGTACGTCTCCGGGAGCGCCCCGTCGGTGACGTCGAACTCCGCGAGGGCGGCGTCGAGTTCGCGTCGGAAGTTGCGGCGTGTGTGTGTCGCGCCGTGAGACGCGTCCAGCAGTGCGAAGCGGGGTCTCTCCATCGGTTATCCGAACGCACGTGAGGGAATCACAAAGACGTTGTGTTCACACGAGCGTTTGCCGCGCTCTCGGTCACGTCGACGCCGCCTCGGACTCGACGAGTCCGACCAGCCGGTCGTTGACGACTCGCGAACGCTCGACGCCGACGAGGTGGGCTACGCCCTCGAACGGGAGCCACTCGCCGCGCGGGAGGCCGTCGGCCAACCGCCGCGCGCCGTCGACGGGCCACTGTCCGTCGGCGCCCCCGTGGACGACGAGCGTCGGCGCGGTCACCTCGTACAGCGGCGGCGGCCGGTAGTCGCTGACGGCGGCCGCCTGCGCCTCCCACACCCGTCGTGGGGCGTCCTCGGCCGCCCGCCACGAGACGATCCGGTCGACGACATCGGGGTGGGTATCGCGGAACGACGCCGAGAGGAGCGCCTCGGTCGACGACCGAAGCGCCGCCCGGTCGTCGGTAGGTGCGAACGCCTCCATCGGCGTTGTTCCGCCGAGCCCGCTGCCGAGGAGCGTGAGGCTTCGGACCCGCCCAGACCCGTGGGCGAGGTCGAGGGCGACGAGCCCGCCGAGCCCCCTGCCGACGAGATGTGCACCCCGGACGCCGGCGTCGGCGAGCACCGACTCGACGTCGGCCGCGAGGGTCGACATCGAGTACGGCCCCGGCGGAGCGTCGGACCGCCCGACGCCGCGGTGGTCGAACACGAGTGTGTGAAACGGGCCGGCGACGGCGCGGTGTTGCCACGCCCACTGCCACGCGCCGAACCCCACGTCGCCGACGAACGCGACCGTCTCGTCGCCCGCGCCCGCCGACTCGTAGTAGATCGAGACGTCGTCGTTGTGTGCGGTCGGCATGGGCGATCGTTCGATTCCCTGCGGTCTCTACGTTGCGGTCTGACCCCGCCGCCGCGACCGTCCCGACCGCCCGCCGCCCGCCTCGAAGGGCGAATCCGCCCACGGTGTGGATTCTCACTGTGCTGGAACCGGTTTCGGTACTTACGCCGATGGACGGTCACGTCTCAGGTAGAAGGAAGATGATGCACGACCTCCTCGGAACCCTGTTACAGTGGGGCCCGCACCGCGGACCGCACGGACCGATGGGTCCACACGGTGGAGCCGGCACCGGAACGATGCAGTGGGGGGCGGCCGGAGGGGCCGGCTTCGGGCTCCTCTGGTGGCTCGTCCTCCTGGCGATCGCCCTCGCGCTCGTCGTCGGTGCCGTATACCTCGTGCACCGGCTCGACGCGAGCGCCACGACCGAGCAGGACGCGGTGGACGTCCTCAGATCGCGGTACGCCAGCGGTGAGATCGACGACGAGGAGTTCGAACGGCGTCGCACGCGGCTCGACGGCGGGCCGTCGGCCTGACCCGACCTGATTCAGGCGTCGAGCACCTTGCGTAGAACCCCGGGGGCTCCGTCGAGCGCGTCGTCTAGTTTCTCGACCTGCGGGCCGCCGCCCTGTGCGAAGTCCGCCGGGCCGCCCCCGCCGCCGCCGACGCTCGCGGCGAGTTCGCCGACGACCTCGCCCGCGTTCACGCCGACGCTGTCGGGGACGCCGACGACGAACTGGGCGCTCCCGCCGGCGGCGGAGCCGAGCACGGCGACCTTCCCCTCGTCGACGAGGGCGTTCGCGGTCGCGCGGAGTTCGTCGGCGTCGCCGTCGAGCCGCTGGACGACGACCGCGGTGCCGTCGATGTCGATCTCCTCGCTCCCCGCCGCGGCGCGTGCCTCCGCGAGTTCGCGCTTGAGCCGGTCGACCGTCTTGCCGCGCGCCTTCCACTCCTCGAAGAAGCGCTCGGCCGTGTCGGGAACGTCCTGCGGGGAGACGTCGAGCACGTCGGCCGCCTCGTAAAGCGCGTCCTCGGTGCGCTGGGTGGCTTCGATGGCGGCGTCGCCCGCGGCGAAGACGATGCGCTCGACGCCGTCTTGGACGGGCTCGGTCGAGAGGATCTTGATCGCGCCGATGTCGCCCGTCCGGCTCACGTGGGTGCCACCGCAGGCCTGGACGTCGTCGGCGACGTGGATGAGCCGGATGTTCTTCCCGGGTGGGATCCCGCCCTGATAGAGGTCGAAGCCGTGTTTCTCTTCGGCCTCGTGTCTGTCGGGCCACTCCTGTTTCACCGTCACGTTCCGCGTGACCAGCTCGTTCGCCACGCGTTCGATCTCCTTGACCTTCTCGCGCGTGATCCGCTCGTAGTGGCGGACGTCGAGGCGGGCGCGGCGGGTCCCCTTCTGTGCGCCGGCCTGGCGGACGTGCTCGCCCAGCACCTGCCGGGCGGCGAAGCCGATGACGTGCGTCGCCGTGTGGTGGCGCATCAGCCGGCGGCGGCGGTCGACGTCGAGTTGGCCGCGGACGAACTCGCCCTTGCCCGGGTCGTCGTCGGTCCGGTGGAGGACGACGCCGTCGCGGACCTGGACGTCCTCGACCTCGACGGTGACATCTTCAGTTGAGAGCGTGCCGTGGTCCGCCGGCTGGCCCCCGCCCTCGGGGTAGAACATCGTCTGGTCGAGGACGACGTCGTAGCCCGACTCGCGCTCGAACACGTCGAGGACGACCGCCTCGAACTCCGTCCGTTCCTGGTCCTCGTAATAGAGTTTCTCCGTCGCGGGGAGGTTCGAGAGCCGCTCGTCCGTCTCAGTGACCGCCTCCGCGTCGTCGGTGTCCTCGTGGCGCGCGGCGACGAGCGAGTAGAAGTCGTCGGGCACTTCGACACTCGCGTCGCGTTCGGCGGCGATCTCCCGGACCATGTCCGGCTGAATGCCGTGGGAGTCGTACAGCTCGATGAGCTCCCCGGTGGGGATCGGCTCGCCGCGCTCGGCGTACTCGTCTGCCAACTGTTGGACCCGTCGCGAGCCGCGTTCGAGCGTCTCGCGGTACTTGCGCTCCTCGGTGCGGACGATGTCGCGGATCGTGTCGCGGTTCGTGTAGCCGAGGCGTTCGGCCTGCATGTCGACCAGTTCGTCGAGCGGGGCGTCCACGCCGATGGCGTCGACGAGCCGTTTCGTCCGCCGGAGGACCATCCGCGCGAGGTAGCCCGTCCCGACGTTCGAGGGGACGATCCCGTCGCCGAACATGTACGCCAGCGCCCGGCAGTGGTCGGCGACCGCGTAGATGTCTTCGAGCGGACGCAACAGGGCGGTGAGGTCGTCCGCGTCGACGCCGAGTTCGTCGGCGACCTCCGCGCGAGCCCCCCGGAGGTCGTCGATCTCGTCGATGTCCAGATAGCCCGAAAGCTTCGCGGCGCGGTGGACGAGCTCGCGCTCCTCGTCGGTGAGTGAAAGCCCGGCGTTCCCCTTGAGAAAGTCGATCATCTCGGGGTAGACCGCCTCGTACACCGTGGGCGTCCCCTGTGAGACCCACGTCCAGCGCTCGAGGCCGTAGCCGGTGTCGACGATGTACGTGTCCATCTTCGAGTACCGGTTGCCGTCTTTCATCTCGTACTCCCCGTCGGGGTCCTGTTCCATCGACATGAAGACGAGCGTGGCGAGCTCCGCCCCCCTGTACAGCACCTCGATCGCGGGGCCGGCGTTGCCGCCGCCGACCCACGGGTCCTCGATGTAGGTGATCTCGTCGAGGTTCGCCCCCAGCGACTCGAAGAACTCGTCGCAGTACTGCACCGTCTCGTTCTTCCAGTACACCTCGCCCTCGTAGGCGTAGTCGGCTTCGGCCTCCTCGCGCGTGTTGAACGCGTGGTGGGCCATCATCTCGAACGCCATCGTGTGCCGCCCCGTCCTGCCCACGTTGTCGATGTCCTGCATCCGGATGCAGGGCTGAGAGATACAGAGCGGGTTCGCGGGCGGCGGCGTCTGCCCCGAGGTGACGAGCGGCTGGAAGTCGTAGATCGACGCCTGCGTCAACAGCACGTCGTCACGCCAGCGATTGGCGGCGACGGGATAGGGATCGATGCGTTCGTGACCCCGTTCTTCGAAGAACGAGAGGAACACCTCGCGCATCTCCTCCAGCGTGTACTCGCGGTCGAACCCGGGGTTGTCGATGAACGAGTAGTCGTCGGCGGGCGGCTCCCCGCACGTCTCGCGGTCGGGGTCGCGCGTCCAGAAGTAGACGCCCGTCACCGGACACTGCCGCCGGTAGAAGCCTTCCTCCTCGAAGTAGTCGAGGCGGTACTCCTCTTCGAGTTCGCTCATTGTCCTTCCCTTGGCCAAGGACCGGCTAAAACAGTTCCGGGAAGGCGCGCATGCGGGGGCACGCCGGCGATACGGCTTTAGTGCCGTGTCACGAACTGGAGGCGAACACGACGCGTCCGACCGACTACCGCCCAACGGAGCACCAGTGTCGAACGAGACAGAGCAGTCGACGACTCACACAGCGCCACCCAGCGTCCGCCTCGTCGGAGCCGACCCGGCGGGCACCGCCGCGACGCTCATCGCCCGCGGCGTCGTCGTGACGAACGCGACGGCACGCGACGCTGACCCCGACTCCGCCCCCGACCACAACAACGCCGATGCCGACGCCGACGTGACCGTCGACTGCCTCGTCGTCGACGCCGCGGGGCCGAGTGACTGGCCAGCGGACGCGACGGCCGACTGCGACGGCACGGACGGGGTCCCGACGATCCTCTACGCGCCCGGTCCGGGCGTCGTTTCCGATCGACGCCGGTTCGAGGGCTACGCACGGCGCGGCGACGTGGACGCGCTCTGTGAGCAGATCCGCTGGGTCACCGGCTGCGACGGGTGGACGGGGGCTCGAACGGACCGGGAACGCGGGACCGCAGGGGGCGGCGACGGGAACGCGGACGACGGAAACGCAGACGACGGAAACGCAGACCACGACGACGACCGGCTGGCGACGCTCCACCAGGGAACGGTGAGTCTCATCGAGGCGGCGACCGCCGCGGAGCTGTTCGAGCGGACCGTCGACATCGCGAGCCGCCTGCTCGACTTCGACAGCTGTTACATCGCCGTCGCCGAGGACGGCCTGCTGACGAAGCGGGCGGGCGTCGGCGACGTGGCCGACGACCCTCTCCCGATCGATCACGGGCTTGTCGGCGAGACGTATCGGACTGCAACGACGCACCTCGTCCGCGACACGCAGGCGGAGCCGCGGGCCGACCCGATTCGGCCGACTCACCGCTCGGGCATCGCCGTCCCGCTCGGCGGGGTGGGCGTCTTCGTCGTCATCGCGGACGAGCCGGGGGCCTTCGACGACCGCGACCGCGACCTCGCCGAGCTCCTCGTCCGGTACGCCGAGGGGACGCTGGCGCGGATCCGCTCGGCCGCCGCCATCCGGGAGCGACGCGAACTCATCGAGAACCTCCACGAGGGGACGGCCGCGCTGGCCGTGGTCGGGACGATCCAGGCCGCCGCCGAGGTGGCCGTCGAACTCGCCGAGCGGATCCTCTCGTTCGACATCTGCTACGTCGGCGTGCGCGAGGGCGACGTCGTCGTCCCCTACGCCGTGTCGTCAGGCGCGCCGCCCGACGCGGCCCGCCGGATGCACGTCTCAGAGGGGCTCGTCGGGAAGACCATCCGGACCGGGGAGCCACAGCTCGTCGACCGCGTCGCCGACTCGGAGAGCGAGCCGGTGCGCGACGAGTACCGCTCGGGGATCAGCGTCCCGCTCGGCGACGCCGGGGTGTTTCAGGCGGTCTCCTGCGAGGAGCACGCCTTCGACGAGGGCGACCTCGAACTCGCCGAACTGCTGGCGGGTCACGTCACGGAGACGTTCTCCCGGCTCCGTGCGGAGGCGGACCTCGTCGACCAGCGCGAACGGATCGCCCGGCTCCACGGCCACACCGTCCGGTTGGTCGGCTGTCACGACGTCCCGGAACTGTACGCCGAGACCGTCGAGACCGCCCGCTCGGTGCTCGGCTTCGACACCGCGTACGTCTTCGTCGCCGACGGCGATCGGCTCGTCCCGGTCGCACAGGCCACCCACGCCGACCACGACCCGATCGACGCCATCCCGCTGGACCACGGCGTCGCGGGCGAGACGTACCGAACCGGCACCGCGCGGCTCGTCCGCGACTTCGACACCTCCGAGACCGCGGTGCCCCACCAGGCGGCGTCGGGCGGGGGGATCAGTGTTCCCCTCGGCGACGACGCCGTCTTCCAGGCGGTGTCGTGCGACCCCGACGCGTTCGGCGCAGCCGACCTCGAACTCGCCGAACTGCTCGTCTCGCACGTGACCGCGACCCGCGAGCGCCTCCGCGCCGAGGCGGAGCTCCGCGGCGAGCGCGACCGCCTCGGCGCGCTGTTCGAGAACGTCCCCGACGCCGCCGTCTCCTACGAACTGGTCGACGACGAGCCGTACGTCCGGGCGGTGAACCCGGCGTTCGAGCGCGTCTTCGGCTTCACGAGCGAGGAACTCGTCGGACGGAACCTCGACGACTACATCGTCCCGCCGGCGGGGGAGGAAGCGCGCGCCGCGACGCGGCTGAACGCCCGACTCAAAAGCGGCGAGAGCATCCGCACTGAGTGCCGCCGGTGGACGACCGACGGGGTCCGGACGTTCATCCTGCAGGTAATCCCACTGGAACTCGGGCGGGAGAACGTCGCTGGCTACGCTATCTACACCGACATCACCGAGCGTCAGGAGCGCGAGCGGGAACTCCGCCGACAGAACGAACGCTTAGAGGAGTTCGCCAACATCGTCAGCCACGACCTCCGCAACCCGCTGTCGATCGCGACGGGCTACCTCGACCTCGCCGCCGAGAGCGGCGACCTCGAGGCGTTCGACCGCGTCGCGGAGGCGCACGACCGCATGGGTCGGCTGATCGAGGACCTCCTGTCGCTGGCGCGCAAGGGACAGGTCGTCGGCGAGATGCGGTCCCTCGACGTCGCGACCGTCGCGACGCAGGCGTGGGCCGGCGTCGACACTGGCCGTGCGACCCTCGAACTCCCCGAGTCGCTCCCGGCCGACGGCGACGAGGGGCGGCTGATCGAACTGTTCGAGAACCTCTTTCGGAACGCTGTGGAACACGGTTCCACAGGCAACCCGACTGCACAGCAGTCCGGTGACATCGTCGAGCACGGCCCGACGAGCAGTCGGCCCGAGGCCGACGACGCGGCTGAGCACGGCCCGACGGGCGATCGAACCGAGACTGACGACGACGTCGGAGCGGGGCTGACCGTCCGCGTCGAGCCGCTCGGCGAACCGGACGGCGGGATCGAGGGCTTCGCCGTCGAGGACGACGGTGCGGGCATCCCGGCCGAGCGGCGAGAGTCGATCCTCGTCCCCGGCGAGACGACGAGCGACGCCGGCATCGGCTACGGCCTCTCGATCGTCAACCGCATCGTCGAGGCGCACGGCTGGTCGCTGTCGGTCACCGACGGGGTCGACGGCGGCGCACGCTTCGAGATCCGGTTCTGATCGACGGCAGGTATTTACAGCCGAGCCACGTTATGGCTCGACAGAGAGTTTGGGTCACCGACACGGGGGCGCAGTCGTGCGTTGCTGCCCCGACGCTCCGGAAGCCGATGATGCCCCTCCCGGGTGCGTCGACACCGTCGCTCCGGTGTACCGCCTCCGTCGGGACGGACCCAACGCACCACCGATGACACGTACTCGATCCAGCCGATCGCGGGCTCGCGGGGCCGCGGCAGTCGTCACCCTCCGGCGGGCGGTCGCCCCGGTCGATCCGTCCGTCGACTCCCGTTCGGAAACCGCACCGATCCGCGCGGACGAGCGATGAGCCCGGAGTCGCCGCCCACCGCGGCGTCCGGACATACGATCCGCACGCTCCACGTCGACGACGACCCCGGCTTCGCCGAACTGACGGCCGAGTTCCTCGAACGGAACGATTCGCGCATCTCCGTCGTCACGGAACACCGCGCGAGCGACGGGCTCGACCGGCTTGCGTCGACCGACGTCGACTGCGTCGTCTCCGACTACGACATGCCCGGGCGGAACGGGATCGAGTTCCTCGCCGCCGTCCGCGCGGAGTTCCCCGACCTCCCCTTCATTCTCTTCACCGGGAAGGGGTCCGAGGAGGTCGCGAGCGACGCGGTGTCGGCAGGCGTGACGGACTACCTCCAGAAGGAACCCGGCACCGACCAGTACACCGTCCTCGCGAACCGGATCGTGAACGTCACGGAGAAACACCGGACCGAGGCCGACCTCGAACGCCGGACCAGACAGCACGAAGCGGTCGCGACCCTCGGTCGGCAAGCACTCGAAGCCGACGGCCTGTCCTCGCTGTTCGACGAGGCTGCCCGTCTCGTCGCCGACCGGCTCGGAACGGCGTACGCGACGGTGCTCGAAGGCGGATCGGAGACGGACCTCGTGCTCGTCGCCGGGGCCGGGTGGGACGACGACCTGCTCGGAACGGCGACGGTCGAACCCGGGATCGACTCCCCAGCGAGCCACGCGCTTGCGGGTGCCGCACCGGTCGTCGTCACCGACCTCGGGGCCGAAGAGCGGTTCGACGCGCCCGACTTCCTCGTCGACCACGGTATCGAGAGCGGGATCAGCGTCGTCGTCGGCGCGGGAGCGGAGCCGTGGGGGGTACTGGAGGCGCACGCGACGGACAGACACCAGTTCACGGAGAACGACGTCACGTTCGTCAGGAACGTTGCCAACGTCCTCGGAGCCGCGATCGACCGACAACGCACGGAAGACCGGCTCCGAAAGAGCGAAGCGCGGTTCCGTGAGATCGCCGAACTCAGCCCCGACGGGCTCTTCAGAGCCGACACAGACGGGACGTTCACCTACCTCTCGCCCGCGGCCGGGACGCTGCTCGGCCGGCCGGTGGACGAACTCGTCGGGGAGGGCTTTCACCAGCTGGTCGCCGAGCCGAGCTACGAGGACGCGATCGACGGGTTCGCGCGCATCCTGCGCGGCGAGGTGGTCCGCGGGCTGGCGCTCACGGTCCTCGACGACGACGGGGAGCCGTTCGACGTCGAGGTGAGCGCCAGCCCCGTCCGACGCGACGGCGAGGTGGTGATGGTCCAGGGGATCGCTCGCGACATCACGGATCGTCGACGAGCCGAGCGCGAGCTCCAGCGGAGCCGCGAACGCTACCGGACGCTCGTCGAGAACTTCCCGAACGGGGGGGTCTTCCTCTTCGACAGCGATCTCCGCTTTACCGCCGTCGGCGGCGACGAACTCGACGGCGTCGGACTGAGCCCGGAGGCGATGGAGGGGCGGACTCCGTCGGAGCTGTTCCCGCCGGCCAACGCCGAGACGCTCGAGGCACACTACCGCGCCGCACTGGACGGCGAACACCGCTCGTTCGAGGACGACTGGCAGGGACGACAGTACCACGTTCAGACGATCCCGCTCCGAAACGCCGACGGAGCGGTCGTCTCCGGGATGGCCGTCGCGCAGAACATCACTGAGGATCGGGCGCACGAACGGAAGCTCCATCAGCTCCGCCAGCGGGCGCGACGGCTGACGTACACCGAGACGGTTCCCGAGACCGCCCAGGTCGCGACCGACGTCGCGAACGACGTCATCGGTGCCCCCCTGAGTGGGTTCCACGCGCTGGCCGACACCGGCGACGCGCTCGAACCGGTGGTCATGGCCGACGCCGTGGACGACGTCTTCGAGACGGTTCCGTCGTATCCTCGTGACGCGGAACCGGGCAGCTGTGCCGCGCTCGTCTGGGACGCGTTCGAGCGGGGGGAGCCGCTCCTCATCGACGACACGAGCGCGTACGAGCCGTTGACGGAGCCGACGCCGGCCGGAACCGCGCTCATCCACCCCGTGGGAGAGCACGGGGTGTTCGTCGTCTCGGCGGCCGAACCGAACGCCTACGACGAGACGGAAAAGAGCCTCGCCGAGATCCTGACGAACTCGCTCACCGCGGCGCTGGACCGCGCCGAGCGGGAACAGCGGCTCCGCGAGCGGGAGCGACTGCTCGAACGCCAGAACGAACGCCTCGAGGAGTTCGCCTCGATCGTGAGCCACGACCTCCGCAACCCTCTGAACGTGGCCCAGGGCCGGCTTGCGCTGGTGTACGAGGACTGCGAGAGCGACCACCTCGACGCCGTGGCGACCGCCCACGGCCGGATGGGCGCGCTGATCGACGACCTCCTCACGCTGGCGCGCGAGGGGGAGACGGCAGGCGACGCCACGGTGGTCGATCTGGCGGCGGTGGTCGAGGCGTCCTGGCGACACGTCGAGACGCCTGCCGGCACCCTCGTCTGCGACGCCGACCGACGCCTCCGGGCCAGCGAGAGCCGGCTCCAGCAACTGCTGGAGAACCTCTTTCGGAACGCTGTGGAACACGGTTCCACAGGCAACCCGACTGCACAGCAGTCCGGTGACATCGTCGGGCACGGCTCGACGAGCCCTCGCTCGCAGGCTCGCGAGGACGGCGTGGAACACGGGTCCACGAGCAGTCGGTCGGAAGCCGACGACGCCGTCGAGCACGGCTCCGTCGGTGTCACGGTGACCGTCGGTGACCTCGACGACGGCTTCTACGTCGAGGACGACGGCCCCGGCATCCCCGACGCCGAGCGCGAGCAGGTGTTCGAGCCGGGCTACTCCACGAGCGACGCCGGAACCGGTTTCGGACTGGCGATCGTCTCGGCGGTGGTCGCCGAGCACGGCTGGGAACTCGACGTGACGACGGGCGCAGACGGAGGCGCGCGGTTCGCGATCACGGGCGTCGCACGCGAGTGAGTGTGAGCGACTGCCGACGGGCGAGCGCCACGCTCGTTACCCCGTCTGGGGCGGGCGTCTCATTACCGCTCGGCTCCCCCGTTCGAGGCAATGGTCTCCAAGCCGCTCCACGTGGACTACGCCACGGTTCCGGAACTCATCGAGCTGGTCACCTACATCGTCGAGAGCATCAGCCTCGGTTTCGACCGGTGGAACGAGCCGTACGTCCGTGGCCCGAGCCTCTACTTCGTCCTCGTCTCGGGCACCCACACCGGCGACTACGCCGACCCGCTCGGCGAGAACGTCTGGCCCGTCGAGACTTGCCGGGTCGTCACCGACGACCTCGACGCCTTGGTCGACGCGGCCGAATCGGTCGCGTTCGCGCGTGACGGGGCTGTCGTCCTCAGCGCGGACGGGACGATCCAAGAACAGATGGTCCGGATCAAGAGCCCCAACGCCGGCACGATCGACGACGACGAGGTCGAATACGCCGACTGGATGGGCACGAAACACCTCAGCGCGGTCGAGTCGTCCGTCCGCGAGGAGGTGCTCGCGGCGGTCACACTCAGCGAGGAGACCGGCCGTGTGACCGTCTTTGAGGACGGCGGGTTCATCGACTTCCAGCGCGCGGAGCTGGGCGGCCTGTGGCGGCCCTCGGAGTGAGCGGCGACGGCGTCGGAGCCGTCCTCGCCCCGTCCGGCTTCCCTTCGACGGTCCGACCCCACGCCGCGACGCGGAGCCACCCGCGTCCGCTTCGGGGACGACGCGACCTCTCGGCACCGCTTCCGGATCCGCAACGACGACCCTTCCGACCGACTGGCGTCCCTTTCGGTCCTCTGCACGTGAGCTCCGACGGGAGTCGATCGCTCGGGGGGCAGTATGTCTCACGCAGATGTGCGTTCGAGACATTACTCGTAACACTCGTTGTCGAGTTTAATACTTGTTATAGTCTACTTCAATACTTTTAGACGTTAGATTAGTACTAAATACTCCATCGGTGGACACAGCGGCTTTGTCGAGGTTTCACTACACCGACACGCCTGACGGACTCGACGAAGGGAACTATTATATGTGGTGGATGATAACACTGTACATGTCAATTGAACGTCTAGAAGTGCCGGAAACGGCGGTCGTCCCACCCACCGCGCCGGAACGGCCGCGCCGGACGAGCGGCGGAGCGACGCCTCGACCGTCGACGGCGGATCGGGGGCGTCGGCGCGGTCGCCTCGTCGGGGGTGAGGCCAGTGGCCGTTGACGCTGACGACGACGTCGTCGGCGAGACCTCGGAGGGACTTCAGGTCGAACTGTTCCACCCGGACACCGAACGTAAACCCGGCGACACTAACATCCGCAAGTGGGGGTTCGACGTCCACCCGCGGGTGTTCCCGATCGCCTGCTTGATGATCGCCGTCTTCATCGCCCTCACTCTGTTTTTCAGGCCGCAGGCCGAGGCCGCCTTCGGGGCGATACAGACGACCATCTCCACGACCGCGGGCTGGTTCTACGTCCTCTCGGTGAACGTCTTCATCGTCGTCATCCTCTACTTCGCGTTCAGCAAGTACGGGAACATCCGCATCGGCGGCGTCCACGCCGAGGAGGAGTTCAGCGACTTCTCGTGGATGGCCATGCTGTTCAGCGCCGGCATGGGGATCGGGCTCATGTTCTTCAGCGTGGCGGAGCCGGTCTTACACTTCGGCTCCGTGCCGCCGTTTTTCGGCGGCGTCGAGAGCGGCACGGCCGCGGCCAGCAGTGCCGCGATGGCGACCACCTTCTTCCACTGGGGGATCCACCCCTGGGCGATCTACGCACTCGTCGGCCTCGGGTTGGCTTTCTTCTCGTTCAACCGCGGGCTGCCGCTGACCTTCCGGTCGATCTTCTGGCCGCTGCTCGGCGAACGGATCTACGGGTGGCCGGGCCACGTCATCGACGTCCTCTCGGTCATGGCCACGCTGTTCGGCCTCTCGACCTCGCTGGGCATCGGCGTCCAGCAGGTCAACGCCGGCTTCACCGTCCTGTCGAGTCAGTTCCTTCCGGTCACGATCCCGCAGGCCGTCTGGGTGCAGGTCGCACTGATCGGACTCATCACGGCCATCGCGACGCTGTCGGTCGCCGCCGGACTCGACGGCGGCGTCCGCCGTCTCAGCGAACTCAACCTCTATCTCATGCTCGGCGTGCTGGGCCTGATGCTGGCCGTCGGCCCCACGCTGTATCTCCTCGGGACCTTCGTGTCGAGTCTCGGCACCTACATCGGCGTGCTCCCCGAACTGGCGTTCTGGACGGAGACCCCCGGCGACGCCGGGTGGCAGAGCGGCTGGACGATCTTCTACTGGGGGTGGTGGATCTCGTGGTCGCCGTTCGTCGGCATGTTCATCGCCCGCATCTCGAAGGGTCGGACCGTCCGCGAGTTCGTGCTCGGCGTCCTCCTCCTGCCCTCACTCTTCTCGTTCTTCTGGATGTCCACCTTCGGGGGATCGGCGCTCTTCGTCGAACTGGAGACGGCCGGGACGCTGGTCGCAGCGGTCGACGCGGACGTGGCGACGGCGATGTTCGAACTGTTCTCCTTTTTCCCGCTGACGGTGTTGCTGTCGGTGCTCGGCGTCACGCTGGTGATCACGTTCTTCGTCACGTCCTCGGACTCCGGGTCGCTCGTGGTCGACCACCTGACCTCCGGCGGGAAACACGACGTCCCGGTCGTCCAGCGGGTCTTCTGGGCCGTGACCGAGGGTGCCGTCGCGGCCGTACTGTTGCTCGGTGGTGGACTGAGCGCGCTCCAGACCGCGTCGATCACCACGGGGCTCCCCTTCGCGATCGTCCTGCTGTTGATGTGTTACACGGTCTACCTTGGGCTGAACACCGAGCACGAGATCCTAGAGTCCGACGAGTTCGCCGAGTGGATCGAACGCATCGAGGCGCAAGAGGTGGTCGTCGTCGCCGCGGACGACGACGCCGTGTCGGAGATTCAAGAGAGCGGGAGCTCGACGGTCGTCGACGACTGACCGCGAGGCCGTTTGGATGTGACGTGGACGGTGACGGATCGACACGGACCCGTGGCGCTCGCCGGGCGACCGTTCACGACGGGTCACCCCGCTTCGCCGTCGCGCGGCTCGATCAGTCGTTGAGCGCGAGCGACGCGAGCAGCGCCTCTAGCTGGACCTGTTCGTTCGCCCCTTCGGCGATGCGGTAGTCGGCCTCGCCGATCCGGTCCATCAGCCGGGCGGCCTCTCTCTCCCCGAGGTCGAACTCCCACACCGACCGGTGGAGCTGGTCGATCACGTCGCCGCCGGCCATGCCGACGTCGTCGAGGAGCGTGGCGAGCCTCGCCCGCGCGGCGGGGAAGTCGCCGTCGACCGCGGCCTCGACCATCTCGCGGATCTCCTCGGGGCGCGCCGTCGAGGTGACGGTGTAGACGTTCTCCTCGTCGACCACCTCGCCCGTCGTGGCCGCGGCCTGCAGCGAGTTGATCGCGCGGCGCATGTCGCCGTCAGCGTAGTAGACGAGCGCGTCGACCCCGTCGTCGGTCGTCTCGATCCCCTCCGCCGCGGCGATGTCTTCGATCTGCTGGCGGACAGCGTGATCCGAAAGGGGGGCGAACCGGAAGACGGCACACCGAGACTGGATCGGGTCGATGATCTTCGAGGAGTAGTTACACGAGAGGACGAACCGAGTGTTGTCGGAGAACTGCTCCATCGTGCGGCGGAGCGCGGACTGGGCATCGCTGGTGAGCGAGTCGGCCTCGTCGAGGAAGATGAGCCGGTAGTCGTACTTCCGGGTCATCTGCGAGCGCGCGAAGTTCTTGATCCGGTCGCGGACGACGTCGATCCCGCGCTCGTCCGAGGCGTTGAGTTCGAGGAAGTTGCCGCGCCAGTCGTCGCCGTACAGTTCGCGGGCGATGGCGGTCGCCGAGGTCGTCTTGCCCACCCCGGCCGGCCCCGCGAAGAGGAGATGCGGGAGGTCGTCGCGGTCGACGTAGGACTGCAGGCGTCGGATCGTGTCCTCCTGCCCGTAGATGTCGCCGAGTGTCTGGGGTCGGTACTTCTCGATCCAGATCTCGCGGCCCGTCGACGACCCGGACCCCTGGGCGCTCTCGCTCATGAGTGAGCGAGGGGCGCGTCGCCTCATAAACTCCCCGAGACGGCCGGCGGTCGAAGCCGCTTTGCGGCCGCACACCCACGGACGGGTATGTACGTCACCGTCGACGTCGTCGGCGAGGACTCCCGACGGGTCGAACTCGCCTCGGAGGCGACGTACGCCGACCTCGTCCGCGCGGTCGGCTACAGCGTCCACGAGGTGACGGTCCTCGTCGACGGACGCCCCGTCCCCGAGGACCAACCCGTCGACCCCGACCGCGAGGACGTTCGGGTGCTCCGGCTGGTCAAGGGCGGGTGAGCGGAGCCGCGCACACCGAGAACGGACGGCTCGGAGCGACTGCGTCGCTCCGGCGGTGTGGTCACACCGCCCCGGCGACCGCCCCCGCTCCGTGGTTCCCTCAGTGACCGTCGTCTCCTCACGATCCCTCAGTGACCGCTTCCGTTCCGTGACTCGCCCAGCCCGTCCGTGTGGTCTTGGCGCCTCCGGCTTCCCCGACGCGGACCACGCTGACGCCGATCAGGTCGCCGCGTACCCGACACGACTGCCCGGGAGATGAGAAAAGAAACAGACGAAAAGGACAATACCGGCGGGCCACGTCGGGCCGGTATGAACCGCGACAGCCGCACGCCCGTCGCCGATGTCATGTCGACCCCGCTGGAGACCATCTCGCCGTCGGCGACGGTCGCCGACGCCGCCCGGACGATGCGCGACCACGACATCAGCGCGCTCGTCGTCACGACGAGTCCGCCGTCGATCGTCACCAGCACCGACGTCTTAGACGCCGTCGCAGACGGCCGAGCGCCCGCCGACACGCGCGTCGACGAGGTGATGACCGCCTCGGTCGAGTCCGTCCCGCCGGACCTGCTCATCGAGGAAGTCGCCGCGATGATGACCAGCCTCGGCATCAAACACCTCCCGGTCGTCGAGGGCGACGACTACGTCGGGATGGTCTCGTCGACCGACGTTACCGCCCAACTCGCCTGAGCGGCCCCTCCCGCTACGCCGACCCGCGTGTCGGCTGGACGGAGACGGAGACGCCGTCGTCGCTCACGGCGACCGTGATGGGACCGTTCGGCGCACACCAGACCCAGTTGTACCGCTCCGTCGTCCCGTCCGTCTCGACCACGAACCGGAACGGGCCGGCGGGGTCGACGGCCGCCGGGACCGTCTCGACCGCGTTCGCGTCGACGTCGAACGTCCCCTCGAACAGCGTCTCCGCGCCGGTCGACACCCGGACGGTGACCGTCCGCGGCGCGTCGGTCTCGTTGCGCACGTGGACGTCGTGGTCGGCGTAGCCACACCGGAACGACGGCCCGTCGGTCAGCGAGGCGTACAGCGTGTTCCGGACGCTCGGCTGCCAGTCGTAGATGGCCTCGCCCTCTGCCGTCCGGAGCACGACGTTGTACCGGCGGCTGGCGGGGAACACGGGGACGACCAGCCGGACGTCGGCCGGCAGGTGGTACCCCGACGCGAACCGGAGTCGTCCCTGGTTCCAGACGTGGAGCCTCGCCCGACTCCGCCCCCCGGTGTCGTTGTCGACCGCGAGGGCGGGGGTCGCACCCAGCGCGTCGCTTACCGCGAGATCCGGGGGAATCTCGTACGCGACGGTCCGCTCGCCGCCGGCCGTCGCGAACGGACAGTCGGGACCACAGAGCACCGGGCGGCTGAACGAGACGTCGGGCGTCAGATCGACCCAGAGGTCGCCGAACGCCCGCCCGAGCTCCCAGTCGTAGCGCCGTCGCGCGCCGTCGGCCGGCTCGACGAGCACGCCGTACCGCCCCTCGGTGGCGATCAGGCCGCGGAACGACACCGTCTCGCCCGACGGCACGGCGACGCTGTCGACGAGTATCTCCGTTCCGTCGCCGCCCGCTCCGGCGGTCACGACGGCGGTCAAGAACTGATCCGTGGAACCGAGGTTGCGGACGTGCAGGCCGCGCGGTCGGTCGAGGGGAGGTCCGTCCGAGGCCCGGTACGGCCCCGGGGACGACGTCCGTGGCGACCCGCTCGCTTCCGCTCTGTCTGTCCCGCTCGACCCTGTCCCCCTGGCGGACCCGCCCCTTCCCGACGGGGACGCCGTCGAGTCGGCGTCCCCGCCGGACAGCGCGTTACACCCGGCGAGCGCACTCGTGCCGGTGGTGCCGACCAGCGCACGGAGGACCGAGCGACGACGCATCGTGTTCGTCCCGATGTTCGAGTCGACCGGGATGTAGGTATCGGCGCATGCGAACGGATGGCTCGGTCGCGCTCGGGACGACACCGTTTCTCGTCGAACGAACCCGTTTTGTCTCCGGCGTCCGAGAGACGATACGTATGTCCGACACCATGCGGGCGGCCGTCGTACCCGAACCGGGTGGCGAGTTCGAGGTCGTCGAGCGGGAGATCCCCGACCCGGGCCCCAACGAGGTCCGCGTCGCGGTCGACGCCTGCGGCATCTGTCACAGCGACGCGTTCGTCAAGACGGGCGGCTACCCCGGCGTCGAGTACCCACGGGTCCCGGGTCACGAGATCGCCGGCACCGTCGACGCCGTCGGCGCGGACGTCACCGCGTGGGCCGAGGGTGACCGCGTCGGCGCGGGGTGGCACGGCGGGCACTGTTTCACCTGCGACCCCTGTCGTCGCGGGGACTTCCTCCAGTGTGAGGAGGCCGCGGTGACGGGTATCTCCTTCGACGGCGGCTACGCGGAGTACGCCACGGTTCCCGCCGAGGCACTGGCGGCGATGCCCGAGTCGCTCGCGCCCGTCGACGCCGCGCCCCTGCTCTGTGCGGGCGTCACGACGTTCAACGCCCTGCGGAACAGCGGGGCTCGCCCCGGCGACCTCGTCGCCGTCCAGGGTATCGGCGGCCTCGGCCACCTCGGCGTCCAGTACGCCCACGAGGCGGGGTTCGAGACGGTCGCCCTGTCCCGCAGTTCCGACAAACGCGACCTCGCGGCCGACCTCGGGGCGGACCACTTCGTCGACGCCTCCGATGAGGACCCCGCCGAGGCGCTCCAGTCGCTCGGCGGCGCGCGCGTCGTCCTCTGTACCGCGCCGTCGGCGGCCGCCATCGAGTCGGTCGTTGGCGGCCTCGGCGTCGACGGCGAAGCCGTGGTCGTCGGCGTCCCGGGCGAGGAAGTCGGCGTCGACGTCCAGCACCTCATCGGGACGCGCGGGGCCGTCACGGGGTGGCCGTCGGGCCACGCCCGCGACTCCCAGGACACCCTGGAGTTCAGCGCCCTCCGCGACGTCACCCCCGAGGTCGAGACGTTCCCGCTCGACGACGTCGCCGTCGCCTACGAGCGCATGATGAACAACGAGGCGCGGTTCCGTGCGGTCTTAAAGCCGTAACCCGCGACGACGCCGCGCCGCCGCGCACAACGGGTATATCCGTCGCCCGGTCGAACGCGCAGGCGTGACCGACGACGCGAACGGCGACGGGGGCGGTGGCGTCTACGACTGGTGGAGTCGCCATCCCCGGCTGCTGCGTGCGTTCTACGACGCCGTCTTCCTCGGCAGGGAGGCGCGACTCCGCCGGCAGGCCGCCGACGCGCTCTCGCTGTCGCCCGACGATCGGGTCCTCGAACTCGGGTCGGGAACGGGCAACGGCCTCGGTCCGCTCCGCGAGCGCGTCGGCCCCGATGGCCTCGTGGTCGGTGTCGACGCCAGCACGGGCATGACGCGGCGGGCGACCGGTCGCGTCCGGGAGACGGGGTGGGAGAACGTCCACGTCGTCCGCGGGGACGTGACCCGGCTTCCGACCGTCGACGAGGGGTTCGACGCGGTGTACGCCGCGATGTCGCTCACCGCGACGGCCGATCCCGTGGCCGCGGTCGACGCGGCCCACGACGCGCTCCGCCCGGGCGGCCGACTCGCCGTGCTCGACGCCCGGCCGTTCCAGCACTGGCCGCTTCGTCTCCTGAATCTCGCCCTCGTGCCGCTATTCAGGGCGACGACGGACTGGGTCCCCGACGCGGACGTTCCGGCGGCGATCGAACGCCGGTTCGAGGACGTGACCGTGACGAACTACACCGACGGGACGCTGTTCGTCGCCGCGGGGCGGAGGCCAGCGTGACCGATCCCGACACGGTGACGGTCCGCCCCGGCCGCGAGAGCGACCTGCTCGCCGTCCTCCGGGTGCTCGAAGGGGCCATGCTCGAGGTCGGGGCGACGCAGGTCCGCACCCGGACGGAGGCGGGGGCGGTGCTCGTCGCGGAGATCGACGGGCGGGTGGTGGGGGCGCTCGTCCGCGACGGCGACCACGTCGAGGCGCTCGCGGTCCATCCGGACCGGCGCGGGTCGGGCGTCGGACGGGTGCTCGTCGAGCGTGCGCTGGCCGACACCGGGCGACTCACCGCCGCGTTCCGCGCCGAGGTCCGGCCGTTCTACGAGTCGCTCGGCTTCGAGATCGAAGCACGCGACGGACGGCTCTGGGGCGAACGGCTCCGCTGACCTGCCGCGTGCGGCTACCGACGGCGGAGCCGAGGCCGAAGCCGGGGCCGGCGGAGACGATATCCGTGAGCCCGCCCCGCGACCGCGTTACTCGTCTACCTCTTCGTACATCCAGAGGTGGCCCTCTCCGCCGGGCAGACTGATCGACTCGTGGCTCCGCGCGAGGGTTCCCCCGTCCCGAAGCGCCCACTCTTCGTCGTGCACCGTCTCGTCGGTCGCCACCACCTCGTTGGTCCGTCGGACGAACCCCTCGGGGTCGACGAACGTCCCGCTGACCTCCTCTGCCATCCGTTCGCAGTCCGCGCCGACGACCTCCTCGGGCGTCCCGGGGAGATCGAACAGCTCGAACAGCCGGCCGTTGACCGCCAGGACGCTCCGGGACTCGTCTTCGGCGAGGATGCCGACGGGGAGCGTCTCGAACAGCGTCGACAACAGCGTGTTCGTCCGCTCGAGTTCGGTCTCCCGCACCACGCGCTCGGAGACGTCCCGGCTGATCACGACGAACCGATCCTCGCCGTCGAGGTTGAGCCGCCTGACGTGGATCTCGACCGGGAACGTCGAGCCGTCACGGCGGTGGTAGACGCCCCCCAGCCGGTGTCTGTCGCCGACGTCCATCTCGTTCCACAGCCGCTTTGCCTCCGCCGGGTCCATCGACCGGTCCAGCTCCCACACGCTCATCTCCGCGAGCTCCGCCTGGCTGTAGCCGGTGGCCGTCGCGAGCCGCGAGTTCGGGTCGATGATCCGTCCCTCGGCGTCGTGAACGTTGATCATGTCGGGCGAGTTCTCGAACAGCGCCTCGAGGCGGGCCGTGGTCCGTTCGAGACGCTCCTTTCGCCGCTCGCGCTCGGTGACGTCCTGGAACTGCGAGAAGACGGCGACGACCTCCCCGTCGTCGTCGGTCACGATCCGGTTGTGCCACTCGCAGACGATGTGCGACCCGTCCTTCCGCACGTTCTCGTCGATGCTGTGGTAGCCGCCCTCGGCCGCCGCCAGGGCGGACGTGACCTCGTCGACGTTCTCGTAACTGGTGTCGGAGACGATCTCCTCCCACGTCTCTCCCCGCAACTCCGCTTCGGTGTACCCCAGGATCTCCTCGCCGGCGTCGTTCAGTCCGACGATCTCGAACTCGTCGTCGTACTCCAACACGCCGAGCGGCGACTGCTCGATGAACAGCGACAGCCGTTTCTGGCTCTCTTCGAGTTCACGCTGGGAGCGGTACTGCTTGACCGCGTTCTTGATGCGGTTCGCGAGCACGGCGTACTGTCCGGTCCCGCGTTCCTTCTGGAGGTACTCGGTGACGCCGGCGGTGATGGCGTCGCCCGCGATCTCCTCCGACCCTTTCCCGGTGTAGAGGACGAACGGGAGCTCCGGATGTCGCTCGCGGACGGCTTCGAGCAACTCGATCCCGTTCCGCCCGGGCATGTCGTAGTCGCTTACGAGACAGTCGACGCAATCGACGAGCCGGTCGACGTCCGCCAGCGGGTCTGTCGTCGTCTCGACGTCAAAACAGTCGTTTTCGCGTTCGAGGTAGATCGCGGCCAGGTCTGCGAGCTCGGGGTCGTCGTCGACGTGGAGGACACGGATCCGATCTAACGTCACGCCCATGATGTAGCTGACTCTCTATCTGTAGGGCAAGGTGAGTAATAAATCAATGAGACAGTCTCGCTCGGAGTACCGAGCCGGATCGCAGTCCACGCCCGCGGCACCCGACCGCGGGGTCGACCGCGACCCCGTCCCGTGCCCGCTCCGCCATCGGCACGACCCGGGGCGGACGGCGGCGTCCGGTGATCCCGTACCGCCTCAGACGAGCGGTTCGACCAGGTCCCGGCCCGCGTCCAGGAGCGCCTCGATCCCCTCTTTACTGCTGGCCTCGGCGTACACTCGCAGGACGGGCTCTGTACCCGACGGGCGGACGAGGAGCCACGACCCGTCCTCTAGGAGGAGCTTGAAGCCGTCGAGCGTGACGACCTTCGCGATCTCGCGTCCGGCGACGGTCTCGGGCAGTTCCTCTTCGAGATCCGAGAGGACGCGCCCCTTCTCGGAGTCCGGACACTCGACCGAAATCTTGTCCGCGACGATGTCGCCGTGCGCCTCGAGAAGGCGGTCGACGCGGGCGTCGAACGGCTCCTCGCTGGCGATCGCCGCTCCCAAGAGCCCCATCAGGACGCCGTCCTTCTCGCGGATGTGCCCGCGGATGGAGAACCCCCCTGACTCCTCCCCACCCACGAGCGCGTCGTGTTCTTTCATCCCCTGGGCGACCCACTTGAAACCGACCGGCGTCTCGAACACTTCTTCCCCGTGGGCCTCGGCGATGCGGTCGATGAGGAACGTCGTCGAGACGGTCCTGACGGCGGGCCCGGCGTCCGACTGGAGCAGGTAGTCGTACAGCGCGGCGAAAAAGAGGTTCTCGTCGAGTTTGCCGCGCTCGGGCGTGACGAACGCGACCCGGTCGGCGTCGCCGTCGTTCGCCACGCCGAGGTCGGCGTCGTGTTCTGCGACCGCCGCTTCGAGGTCGGCGAGGTTCTCGGCGCTCGGTTCGGGGTGCGCGCCGCCGAACGTGGGGTCGTCCTCGCATCTGAGTCGAATCACCTCCGCGCCGGCCGATTCGAGGAGGGCGTCGGTGACGCCGCGGCCGGAGCCGTGGATGGCGTCGTAGACGACGGTCACGCCCGAGAGGTCGGCGTCGACGAGCGAGCGGGCGTGCTCGGCGTGGACGGCGACCAGGTCCTCACGGCGGACCGCGCCGCGCTCGTCCTCGGGGAGGAACTCCGGTTCGCGGAGGTTCGCCTCGATCCGCTCCGTGACCTCGGGGAGGGCGGGCGCGCCGTCGGACGGAATGAACTTCACGCCGTTGTACTCCGGCGGGTTGTGCGACGCGGTCAGCATGAGCGCGCCCGAACAGCCGCGGTCGACGATGTTGTACGCCGCGACGGGTGTCGGACAGTCCCGTTCGGGGAGGACGACGTCGAAGCCGTTCCCCGAGAGGACCTCCGCGAGCGACTCGGCGAAGCCCGGCGACGACTCGCGGGCGTCGTACCCGACGACGACCGGGTCGTCGAACCCCTCCTCGGAGAGGTAGTCAGCGACGGCCTGCCCGACGATCCGTACGCGGTCGTCGGTGAAGGTGTCGAGCGTGGCGCGCCAGCCGTCCGTACCGAAGGAGATCGCGTCCATACCGCTCCATGTGTGGGACTGCGCTAAAAAGTATGCCAGTCGATAGATCGTGTGGTCGACGGGGCCACGCGAGCGGGTCGGCTGGTCGTATCCCACCCGATCAGGGGTCGTCTCCGGTCGGCGGCGCGAAGTAGCTGTCGGCCTGCAGCTTCCGCGTGATCTCACGCAACGGACCGTCGTGACACCGGTGACACTGTTCCGGGACCGTGAGGTCGGCGTGGACGGTCCCACACCGGTCACAGGCGTAGAATCGCAACCCGAGCATTACCCTCTCTTCGTGCCGCCGTCGCATGAGTCGTTCCATCGTCCCGACGGCACTCCACACACCGCGTCGCTGGCTCGGTCGGCCTCCCGTGTGGCTACTCCGCGTCCGCACTCCGGTCAAGCACGCGTTCGACGTCCGTCTCGGCCGCGAGGCGGGCCTTCTCTCCGTGTGAGAGCTCCTTGAGTTCGTACTCGCGGGACATCGCGGCCGACCGCGACTCGAACCGCTCGACGTGGACCAGTTCCACGGGCGTCCGTCCGCGGGTGTACTTCGCTCCCTCGCCCGCGTCGTGTTCTGCTTCCCGGCGTCGCGGCTCGGTCGTGTAGCCGGCGTAGTACGTTCCGTCCGCACAGGCCAGGAGGTACGCGTAGTGCACGGTCGGACGACAGCGCGCGAGGGCGTTAACCCTCCGCTTCAGACAGGTTGGCTTCGCGTGGTGGTCGTCCGCGACTCAGCGGTCATGCATTGCGGGTCCGGTTCCGCGCGACTTCCGCGATACCCGCGTTCGCCGAACAGTTTGGACAGGCGAGGACTCGCCCGACTTCGTCGGCGAACACGCGCGCGAAGCGCTCGGAGACGTGCGACCCGCAGTGGTCGCAACTTGGCATTGATCGCGCCCGGCAACCACCTGTGCCGGTGCTCCTCGTTAGAACTCTACACTCTTAGGCCTTCGCGCGCACGCGCGGGAGGCTAACAAACGTTCACCGAACGCGATTCTCACACGACGTTCGATCAGAATCGATCTCGGCCGAGAAACGACGACCGACCGAACGCCGGTCCGGCGCTCACGACCGTCCGTCGTCGACCGCGCGGGCGACGAGGCCGGCCTGTGCGCCCGCGACGAACCCGGCGTCGACGTTCACGGTCGAGAGGACGGTACAGGACTGGAGCATGCCGGCGAGGGCCGCCTCGCCGTCGCCGCCGAAGCCGTAGCCCGTCGAGACGGGGACCCCGATCACGGGCGTGTCGACGAGTCCCGCCACCACGGTCGGGAGCGCCCCCTCGCGGCCGGCGGCGACGACGACCACGTCGGCGGCCCGGAGCACGTCGAGGACGTCGACGACCCGTCCCAGGTGGGCGACGCCGACGTCCTCGATCCACTCGACGGTCGCGCCCATCTCGCGGGCGATGACGCTCGCCTCGCCGGCGACCGGCGCGTCGGAGGTCCCCCCCGTGGCGACCGCGACGGTCGCGTCGAGCGTCGGCGGCTCGAAGTCGGGAGCGTGGGCGACGACCGTCCGGGCGCGGGCGTCGTGGTCGACGTCGACCGCGCTCGGCAGCCCCGCCGCGACGGTCGTCGCCGTCTCGCTGTCGGCGCGCGTGACGACGGCCCGCCCCGTCGTCTCGACGCTCGTCGCGGCCAGATCCGCGGTCTCATCGGCCGATTTCCCGTCGGCGAGGATCGCCTCGGGCACGCCGCGTCGCGTCTCGCGGGCGGCGTCGAACCGCCCCGCCTCCGTGGTCGCGTAACCGCGCAGTCGCGCCTCGGCCGCCGCCGGCGAGAGGTCGCCCGCCGCGACCGCGTCGAGGATGTCTCGCATACGCCGCTCTCGACGCTCGGACGGCACATAGCTGTCGTTCGACGGTCGCTCGCGGGTGACCGCCCGGTCGCGCCCGGTCGCGTCCGGGGGCGTCGGTGCCCTCGTTGTAACACATCCCTGTCACGCGTCTGACGGAGAGCTGTCGACTCGCCCTCGATATCGGTGCCGAATCGGGACTGAAGATGGCGTTCTCCGGCATCATATATAAATACGGCCCCTGGAACAGCCATATTCGACGGACACACCGGCAGAGACCGTCGTTTGGGGAAATCTTATTAATAAGGGGCTAGTACGGTAATCCGTATGGCAGACCTCATTGTCAAGGCCGCTGTCAAGGAAGCGCTCAGCGACAAGAACGTAGCCTCGGACTTCTACGACGCGCTGGACGCCGAAGTGAAAGAACTGCTCGACGACGCCGCTCGCCGGGCCGAAGAGAACGACCGCAAGACGGTCCAGCCTCGCGACCTGTAACTCCCCGGACGATCACCGTTCTCGATTTATTACGCCGTCGAGCCGCGGCCACCCCGATCAGTCGTACACCGTCACGCCCGTGTCGGTGCCAACGTGTACCTCGTCGGCCAGTCCGACGAACAGGCCGTGTTCGACGACGCCCGGCACCGTCGCGAGCGTCCCCGAGAGTGCACCCGGATCCGGAATCTCCCCGAAGTCGCAGTCGAGGACGAGGTTGCCGTTGTCCGTGACCACCGGCCCGTCCTTCCCTTCGGCGCGGCGCAGCGTGGGGTCGCCGCCCGCGTCGCGGACCGTGCGCGCGACGACGGTGTGTGTGTCCGGCAACACCTCGACCGGCACCGGGTGTGAGAGGACGTCGACCCGCTTCGAGGGATCGGCGACGGCGACGAACCGCTCGGCCATCGCGTCGACCACCTTCTCGCGGGCGTGGGCCGCCCCGCCGCCTTTCACGAGGTCGAACCCCGACACCTGATCCGCGCCGTCGATCGCGAGGTCGATCCCGTCGACCTCGTCCAGCGCCCGGAGCGGGACGCCGACCTCACGGGCGAGTTCTCGCGACTGGAACGACGTCGGGACGCCGACGACGTCGAGCCCT
This sequence comes from Salinigranum marinum, assembly GCF_024228675.1. NCBI lineage: Archaea > Methanobacteriati > Methanobacteriota > Halobacteria > Halobacteriales > Haloferacaceae > Salinigranum > Salinigranum marinum. The sequence continues at coordinate 3,234,570 of NZ_CP100461.1, forward strand.
TCTGCGACCGCCTCGCCGAGGCGGCGGATCGCGTGCGCCGCTGTACTGCCCGTTCCGAGGCCGACGACGGTCCCCGGTTCGACGAGCGCGGCGGCGGACTCGCCCGCGCGTCGCTTCGCCTCCTCGTCTCCGCCGGTCGTCTTCATACTCGATCGCCCGCGCCGAACGCGTAAAAAAAGCGTCGTCCGCCGGCGAGGTCGTCCCCGACACTCATGACGTTCGGCCGACTACCGCCGTCCATGGTCCCTCCGCTCCCCTCCCCACCGCCTGCCGCCGCGTTCGCGCTCGGAACGGCTCCTCACCCATCGGTCTCGTCGACGCCCCTGCTCGCCTCTCCGACGCTCCTCGTCCGCTGGCTCCACGTCCTCGCCGCGACGGTCGCCGTCGGCGGGAGCGTCCTGACGTGGGCGCTCCTCCGCGCCGGCCGGCTCGATCTCGACGTCGCCCTCTTCGCCGCCCGCGGCTACGAGTGGCTCTTCTGGGCCGCCGTCGGCACGCTCGTGGCGACCGGCGTCGGCAACGTCGGCGCGTTCGCCCCGACCCTCCCCGGCGGTCGGTGGCGGACGGTGCTCGACCTGAAACTCGGGCTGATCGCCGTCGTGCTCGTCGGCTCCGCTCTCCGGGCGACCCTCCTGGCTCGCCTTCGGACCCGCCCCCACCCGACTGCCGGACGGCTGCTCCGTGTCTCGTACGGCGCGACCGCGGCCGGCCTCGTCGTACTGCTCTCCCTGGCGGCGGTACTCGCCCATGGCTGAGGCGCCCGCGCCTGCGCCGACGCGGACACGGACGACCGACCGGCCGGATTCGCCCGACGGATACGGTGACGACCCGCTGCTCGCGTGGGCGCTCGCGTCGTTCCACGCCACACTCCTCCTCGTCGTTCCGCTGACGCTCGTTCACGCCGTCGCCCCGGTCGTCCTCGGCGACATCCTCGCGAATCTCGACACCCTCGTCGGGGTCGCGCTCTTCGTCGTCCTCTGGGGGTCGACGTGGTGGTCGAACCGGCGGTACCTCGCGGCGTCCGACGCCGACGACGTGGTCGCGACGCTCCTGACGGCTGCGAAGTGGGGGACGGTGACCGGCCTTCCTCTGTTCGGCTGTCTCGTTCTCGCGGTCCTGGTCGCCACGAACCCGACGTTCGCCGGCCTTCTGGCCGTCGTCGGCGCGGTCGTCGCCCCGATCGTCGGCGCGGTCGTGGGGGCGACCCTCGCCGGCGTCGACCTCGCGCTCGCCCGGGTCGCGCGCCGGCTGCTCCCGTGAGCGCACGAGTGGGGGCTGGCGAACGGTTTTGCCACTCGCGCCCGAGGACCGACCATGACACGCACTGCCGTCGTCGCCGGCGTCGGTCCGGGCCTGGGTGAGTCGATCGCACGCCGCTTCGTCGCCGAGGGCTGTCGCGTCGCACTCCTGGCCCGCACCGCGTCGTACGTCGAGGGGCTCGCGGCCGACCTCGGCGAGGCGGCGCTGGCGGTGCCGACGGATCTCACCGACCCCGACGCTGTCGACGACGCCTTCGCGACGGTCCGACGCGAGTTCGGTCCCGTCGACGTCCTCGTCAACCACGCCAGCGGCGGCTCGTGGAAGGGCGTTCGTGACGTCTCGCTCGCGGAGTTCGAACACGCCTGGCAGGTCGGCGCACGCGCGGGCCTGCAGTGCTCGCAGGCGGCGCTCGACGACATGGTCGGGGACGACGAGGAGGCAGCGACGGGAGGCACGATCATCTTCACCGGCGCGACGTCGTCGGTCCGTGGGCGGGGTGGGGCCGCCGCCTTCTCGAGCGCGAAGTTCGCGGTGCGCGGGCTAGCCGAGTCGATGGCCCGGGAGTTCGGCCCCGCCGGCGTCCACGTCGCACACGTCGTCATCGACGGCGGGATCCGCCCGCCGGGTCGCGACGTCTCGAACCCCGAGGAGTATCTCGACCCCGACGCCATCGCCGACTCGTACTGGCACCTCGTCGAACAGGACGAGAGCGCGTGGACGCTCGAACTCGACCTCAGGCCCCACGTCGAGGCGTTCTGAACGGGCACCAGAGAGGAGATGTTACCCGGCACGACGCGAGAGCGGCGACTGACACGATAGAAGCAGCCGCAGCCGCCAGGGCAGTGAATCCACGGGCCTCCCCAGCCGACTGCGGTACTCGGGTCTCGGTTCGTCTGCGGGCGACGTACGAGCCGCCCGCCCGGCCAGCGGGACGCGGAGCGGCCCGCGCTGCTCGCCCCGCGTTCCTCGTCCATCGGCGGGGCCGCGAACGGAGCCGCGACCGCCGCGCCACCGTCCGCAATGCTGTCGTCACAGCCGCTCTCTGACCGCGTCGGCGTCGTACTCCAGCGTGAGCGACCGCGACCGCCCCCGGCCGTCGACGTCGGCGTACTCGGCGTCGATGAGCCCCAGCTGGTCGAGTTTGTTGACGATCTCGGAGTAGCGCGTGTAGCCGAGGTCGGTCTCTTCGTGAAAGGCGTCGTACACCGGGCCGGCCTGCTCGCCCGAGTGGTCGGCGATGACGCGCACGAGCGCCCGCTCGGACTCCGAGAGCCCGCGGAGCGACCGCGAGAGGTGGACGTACTTCGACTTGTCGTACGCGGCTTCGACGTCCCCGGCGTCGATGGTCCGGGAGGCGCGCATCTCGGCGTGGAGGCCAGCGCGGCGGAGCAGGTCGATTCCGACCCTGAGATCGCCGCTTTCGGCCGTCAGCTCGGCCACGCGGTCCAGCCCCGGTGCGTCGAGGACGCCGTCGTGGAACCCGCGTTTCGCCCGTTCGCCGAGGATGTCGGCGATCTCCGACTGGTCGTACCGGGGGAAGAACACCTCCTCGGGGCGGAACACCGACTGGACGCGGCCGTCGAGCTCCTCGATCACGTCCAGCGAGAGGTCCGACGAGATGACGATCACGCCGATCCGCGCGCCGGCGTGGGTCTCGTGCGCCCGCAACAGGGAGTAGAGCACGTCCGACGCCTCGTTCTCGTAGAAGAGGTAGTTCACGTCGTCGAGCGCGACCACGAGCACCTCGTCCGCTTCGACCAGGCGGTCGGTGATCTGCGAGAAGAGCTTCTTGAACGAGATTCCGGAGGAGGGCGGCTCGTACTCGAAGATGTCCTCGAACACTCTGGAGAAGACGGCGTATCTCGTGGAGTTCATCTGACAGTTCACGTGCACGACGCGCACGCTGGACTGCCCGCGGAGTTCGCCGAACAGCTTCTGGACCGCGGTCGTCTTCCCCGTTCCGGGGGGGCCACGGACGATCGTGTTCAGCGGGCGCGACCCTCGGACCGCGGGACGGAGCGCGTACTTCAGGCTCTCCAGTTGCGTCTCGCGGTGATCGAACGTCTCCGGGACGTAGTCGATCTCGAAGACGTGCTCGTCGCGGAACACCGTCTCGTCCCACGACAGCATCCCCTCCTCGGGGTCGTCCCTCATCACTTTCACCACGCTTCGGTGAGTACTTAATCGTTTGCCACAGGGTGCCGTAGTCGCCGTCGTGGTCGTCGTCGTCGCCCGGCGGACGGGGTCCGTGGTGCCGCGCCGGGGGAGGGTAGATGTACAAGAAGCTTTCGTCGGGTTGCGCCGGCGCGTGAGTCGTCGCCCCCACTGATACCGGACGGGATCGTAGATGATCGTAGCGATGGTTCCCGACGACACTCCCTCGACACGCGACCGAACACGCCGGGCCTTCCTCCGCACCGGGACCGGGATGCTGACGGCCGGCCTGGCCACGCTCACGGCCGGTTGTACCTCCGCGTTGCCGCCGCTCGGTGCCAGACAGCACTTCGGCCGCGTGAACGTCCCGCCCGCGGCCGATCCGACCTACCGGCGCTGGCTTCCCGCTCCGGGCTCGATCGACGGCTTCGACGCACCCGAGTACCGGTTCCTCCTCCGCCAGCCGACCGAACTCGACTATCCGGCCCCGGTGCGGTTCACCACCCCGCGGAAACGGCTCGTCGCCGATCTCGACTACCTCGGCGTCGGCTACGCGGATTACGACCGCCTCCTGCGGACGCCGTTCGGAACCGTCCTCGACGGCGGGTTCGATCCGGCGGCCGTCAGGGCAACCCTCGACGAGACCGGCTACCGACGCGACGGGAGTTACGCCGGGTACGACGTGTTCGCCCGGGCCGACGCCCCGCGGCGAGCGGTGCTGGTCGACGGGGCGGTCGTCTGGGCGAGCAACCGCGTCCACGACCACCCGACCGTCGCCGCGCTCGTCGACGCCCACGAGGGGAACCTCCCGCGGTACCACGAGGAACGCGAGGCGTTCGAGCGAGTGACCGACGCGATCGGCGAGAGCCGGATGGTCGAGCACATCCCTCCGAACGACGTGCGGACGTGGACGAGCGCCGAGGGCTTTCGCTTCGACGGCGACACCGCCTACCACGTGCGGACGTTCTGCTACCCCGAGGGGGAGACACCGCCCGAGGACGAACTCCGACGACGGAGCAAGACGGGCACTGTCCTCACCCGGGAGGTCGAGGACACCGACTTCCGGATCGACGGGCGCCTGGTCACCGTCGAGGGCCGGATCCCGCCGGGCGAGGGGGTCCAGCCCTCGGCGGTCGACCCCTCGTATCCGCCCCACGTCACGTGGGGCTCCCGTCGTGGTTCGGAGACGGTGCGCATCCGCCACGAGGCAGGCGAGTCGGTCGCCGCCACCGACCTCGCCCTCTCGTTCGACGTGGCCCGCGCCGACGGCCGGTGGTCGGACCCGGTCCGGCGACTACTCTCGACGGACCTCGACCGGGTCACCCCAGGCGACGCGGTGACGGTCGACGTCAGCGACGTCCCCGAGGTCACCGTGATTCGGCCGGCGGACGTCGACCCCGAGGTCGACGACCCGTACGCGAACGGCGACTCCCGTCCGGCGACGCGGCTGGAGCTCAGGTTCGCGCCCGACACCGTGGGGCGGACCCTGTTCAGCGTCGAGCTGGGGGCGGGACGGTGACCGTCGCGGTCGGCGGGGTTCACGGCGTGCGCCGGCGGCCGACGGACCGGGAGGTGTGGGAGCCGTCGGCGGGCGATTTATTTCGCCGTGTCATGAGTGACGAACCCGTGGCGGAGCAGCCGGATCTCTCGACCGTCGTCGGCCTACTCGACGACGAGCACGTCCGGTCGATACTGACCGAGACGAGCGCCGAACCGCTGTCGGCGGCCGAGCTCGCGGAGCGGTGTGGCGTGTCCGACTCCGCGATCTACCGCCGGGTGGAGCGCCTCGTCGCCGCCGACCTGCTCTCCGAGCAGACGCGGCCGCGGAGCGACGGCCACCACGACACGGTGTACGTGGCGGCGCTCGAACGGTTCGAGCTCTCGGTCCGCAACGGCGACCTCGACTGGACGGTCGAGCGGGGAGAGACCGACGTCGCAGACGAACTGACGCGCCTCTGGGGGAAGTTCTGAGATGCTCGGGAACGGGTCGTTCGTGGGTCTGCTCGCGGGTGCGGCGGCGACCGGATCGGCGGCCGTCGGCCTCTACATCGGCTACCAGGCGTACCGCGGCCTCCGCCGCAACGACGAGCCGGCGATGCGATATCTCTCCGTCGGGATGGTCCTCCTGTTCGGCGTCACCTATCTGCTGGCGATCGTCGGCCAGGGGATGATCGCGTTCCACGTCGCCCCGCTGTCGTTCCAGGACGTCTTCCGGCTCCTCGTCCGCCTGCTCCAGCTCGCGGGGCTCGTGCTCATCGCCTACTCGCTCCGCGTGGCCGCGCGTGGCCGCGCGACCGGCAACTGAGGCCGGACATCCGAATTCGAGCCCAGAAACGCTCCGTCAGAACTTCTCCAGCAGTCGCGCGTAGAAGCCGGTGTCGTCCTCGCCGGCGAGTTTCTCGACGATCAACTCGGGCGTCGACCGGGCGAGACGGTCTTTCACCGGCGAGCGGTTCACCACCAGTTCGCCGTCTTCGAGGCCGACCGCCTCGATCCCGTCGACCGCCACCGCAAAGCCCGCGGCGTCGCGGATCTCGCCGGCGAGGTGCGAGACGAACACCCCCGTCGCGTCCTGCGCGTCGAGGGCTTCGAGGATGCCGGCGATGATCTTCGCGGAGGCACCCGGCTCGGTGATTGATTCGAGTTCGTCGACCAGGACGAGGCGATCGGACGCGCCGTCGACGACACCCGCGAAGTCGCGGAGCGTCGACTCGAACGCGCCCGCGTCGAGCGTCCCTTGGGACTTGGCGTAGTAGTGGAGCTCGGAGACGCGGTCCAGTCGGACCCGCTCGGCGGGGACGGGAAACCCCATGTGGGCGAGGACGACGACGAGTGCGACCAGATCCAGCGTCGATGTCTTCCCACCGGAGTTCACCCCCGACAGGAGCGTCACGCCCTCGACGGCGTAGTCGACGGGGTCGACCGACTCGAAGGGCACGTCCAGGAGGAGAGAACGGCCGCCCTCGATCTCGAACCCCTCGCCCCCGAACTCGGGAACGACGCAGTCGAAGTCGTCGGCGAACCGAGCGACCGCGAGTTCGACGTCGAGTTCGAGCGCGTCTCTCACCAGGGTCTCGACCGGCGCGCGGAGGTCGGACAGCTCCGCGGCGAGGTCGCGCTTCAGCCGTTCGGCCCGCTGGTCACGGGCGGCGGTCAGTTCGGTCCTGAGTCGGGAGACCGCCTCGTCCCGACGGCCGACCGGGAAGGTCGGGTCGCCGCCGAAGACGCGCCGCCCGAGTTCGGTCTCTCCCGCGTCGAGGTCGAGTGCGTCGACGAGGTGGTCGCGGGCGGCGTCGACGGCGTCGTCGTACTCGTCGGCCAACTCCCTCGACAGGAGCGAGTCGATGCGGGCACCCTGTTCGACCAGCGAGAGGAAGTCCGTCCCCTCGATGGTGACGTCGCGCTCGCGGATCGCCTCCCGGAGGCGGTCGTTGGCGACGGACTCGGCCGTCGACACCGCGGCGTCGAGGTCGTCGACAGCGCGGACGAGGCGGTCGAGGTCGGCGTCGCCGACGGGGGTACCGTCGTCGTCTAGCCGTGAAAGCGCCTCACGGAGGCGGCCGAGGTCACACGGCGGGTCGACGCCCGCGACCTCGTGGACGTCGGCCGCCGCGAGGATCGGACCGCGGTTGGCCGCGAAGAAGGCGAGCACGCGTTCGGGGACGATCTCGTCGGCCTGCTCGATCGCGTCCGGGCGGACGCGCACGTCGCCCGTGACGTCGACGCCTGCAAACGTCTCGTCCAGAGCGACGACGGTCGAGTACGACCGGGCGAGTTCGGCGAGGCCGCGCGCGTCGTCAACGACCTCGACGGAGAGTTCGGGGAAGGCCTCTTTCGCCTCGGTGTACCGCTCCGCGTCGACGGTCGCGAGACAGCGCTCGCGGACCCGGACGGCCGGCGGTGACCGGAGGGGTCGAACTCCGCCGAGCGCGGCGCGGACCGTCTCGTCTGCGGATTGTTCGACCGCGCGGTCGACGAACGCTCGGACCTCGTCGATCCGGGAGGCCGACGCAGTGGGGAAGAACGTCTCGACGCGCTTGCCGGCGTACGCCGTGACCGTCCGCTCCTTGAGGAGACCGAGGACGCCCCGATACACCTCGGTCGCGCGGTCGGTCGCCAGAAAGCCGCCGTCGTCGCCGTGGTCGTGACGGATGGCCGCCCGCGCGATGCTGGCGGCGCGACCCTCGGAGATGCCGGGGGCCTCGGCGAGCGTGGCGACATCGCCGGCGCGGAGCGCCCCCTCGGGGTCGTCGAGTTCCGTCAGCGCCGCCGCCGTCTTCTCGCCGATCCCCGAGATAGCCGTCAGGTCCATTCGGGTGTGGCTATCGCGCCGGCCGACAAAACCTTGCGGGTCGGTTCGGTGCCGTCCGCTCCGCCGCGCTACGGAGGCGACGGACTGCCGAGTCGCGCCGCTTTTGCCCCTCGACCAGGTACGGGGTGGCATGACGACGGCCACGACGACAGCGAAGGCCGACGGGGTCCGGGACGCGCTCGCGGAGCGGTCGGGCGTCCTGGTCGCCTTCTCGGGCGGTGTCGACTCCAGTGTCGTCGCCGCGCTCGCGCACGACGCCCTCGGCGACGACGCCGTCGCGTGCACCGCCAAGAGCGAGACGCTCCCGGACGCGGAACTGGACGAGGCGCGCCGAGTCGCAAGCGAGATCGGCATCCGCCACGAGGTCGTCGAGTTCTCCGAACTCGACAACCCCGACTTCGTGCAGAACGACGGCGACCGCTGTTACCACTGCCGGACGATGCGGCTCGGGCGGATGTACGACGTCGCCCGCGACCTCGGCATCGAGACGGTCTGCGACGGGACGAACGCCTCCGACCCCGGTGAGGGACACCGGCCCGGACTCCGGGCGGTCGAGGAACTGGAGGTGTTCTCCCCGCTTCTCACCCACGACATCACCAAAGCAGAGGTGCGCGACCTCGCCGAGTCGTACGGGCTCTCGGTGGCCGACAAGCCCGCGATGGCCTGTCTCTCCTCGCGGATTCCCACGGGGATCGAGGTCACGGAGGAGCGACTCACCCGCGTCGAGCGCGCGGAGTCGCTCCTGCGCGAGTGGGGCTTTTCCCAGTTCCGCGTCCGCGACCACGACGGCCTCGCCCGGGTCGAGGTCGGGGTCGACGAGCTGGAGCGAGCGCTCGACCCCGAGTTCGCCCGTGCGGCACACGAACACCTCTCGGAGATCGGGTTCGATCACGTGACGCTCGACCTCGCCGGCTACCGGACGGGGAGCGTGAGCCCCGGCGGCGACGAGGCCGACGACCCCGACGAACCGCTCGTCGAGGACGTCTTCGAACGGGGCTATCCGCTCGACGAGTGACTCTTTAGCCGTCGGTCGAACCGACTCGACTACGCGACCGTCTCCGAGTCGACCGTGAGCGACTCGGGGAGGTGGCTGGTGTCGTTCTGGCGCACGACGCGTGGCTCGGACGCGACGATCTCGTTGATCGCGCAGTTGTCCTGATCGATCTCGAGGATCGAGTCGACGACGTCGTACCCTCGTATCGAGCCGACGAGCAGCCGGATCGGCCCGCCGTGTGCGACGACGACGACCGTCTCGTCCGGCGTCAGGTCGGCGTGGAGCCGTTCCCACGCGGCGAGGACGCGGTCGCGTGACTCGATCACCGTCTCGCCGCTGTCAGGCCGGGCGGTCGCCGCCGCGACACCCGACTGCCCGAGCGCGTACTCGGGGTGGTCGCCGAACAGGTCGGTCACGGAGAGCCCCTGCATGCATCCGAAGTCGCGTTCGCGCCACCCCTCGTCCGTCTCCAGGTCGACGCCGGTCGCCCGTGCGACGTGCCGCGCGGTCTCTACGGCCCGCCTGAGGTCCGACGAAACGAGTCGGCCGACGTCGGCCGTCGACGCGAGCGCGGCACCGAGCGCCGCCGCCTGGTCGTGTCCTCGGTCCGTGAGCGGCGTTGGCGCCCACCCCTGAACGCGCCCGCTCCGGTTCCACGTCGTCTCTCCGTGTCGAGCGAGAAGTACCGTCGCCATGGACGGTCTACATCGCGTGGATGAATGAGCATTGCCGTGGTCGCGCGCATCGACTCGCCGACCAGACGGCACGTTCACGTCCTGAGACGGCGTTCGTTCCGGTATGGAACTCACGACGCACGTCGAGATCGACGCGCCACCCGAACGAGTCTGGACCGTCCTCACCGACTTCGACCGCTACCACGAGTGGAACCCGTTCATGCGAGTCGGCGGGCGTGCGAACGAGGACGCGCGGCTCCACGTGGAACTGTTCCCGCCGGGGTCCCGCGCGACCCGCTTCCGCCCGACGGTGACGCGGGCAGAGCCGAACCGGGAACTCCGCTGGCTCGGTCATCTCTGGACGACCGGCCTCTTCGACGGCGAACACCGGTTCGTGCTCGACCCGCTCGACGGCGGGACCAGAACCTCTCTGACCCACGCGGAGTCGGTGTCAGGAGTTCTCACGCCGCTCGCCTGGCGGCTCGTGGGGGATGCGACCGGTCGCGGCTTCGAGGCGATGAACGCGGCGCTGAAGGGTCGCGTCGAGTCGATGGTCGGCGACGTGGACGAGGGGGTCGACGAACGACGAACCGAGTCTACTCACTGACCGGCCTACCGATCGGCGTCGGGGCGAACAGGCGACACGGGTCGTGCCGCAGAGCGGTGTGTCGCACGACCGCTGACGCTCCACGGTGACGGTCAGTTCACGCGACGGGGTGGCCGCGGGATCGAATATAAAGCCTCGCCCGTTCCGGCCGGTCGCGGTGTCGCCCGAACGGTGCCGTAGCGTCACCGGTTGACCCACCGCAACAACAGGAGCGTCCCCTCGAACAGCACGATCATGGTCGCGGCGATGATGATCGGTGCCATCCCCGTCGGATCCGGCGAGACGAGGAAGGAGACACCGAGGAAGCCACCCCAGAACAGCAGGCGCTTCTCGGTGAGCCACCGTCGCGTGACGAGGTTCATCATGATCGCGAGCATGATGAAAAGCGGGATCTGGAAGACGAGCGCCATGTAACCCATCAGGACGAGGATGAGGCCGAACGTCTCCTTGAGTCCGAACGCGATGACGGCGGTGCCGATGGTGTAGGAGGTGAAGTACGCGAAGATGGCGGGGAGGACGACGAAGTGGGCGAACGCGACGCCGACGAACGCGAGGATCAGACTCGTCGGAACGGCGGCGAGGTAGTACTTCCGCTCTTTGGGGTAGAGTCCGGGACGCATGAACCGATACGTCTGGTAGACGAAGACGGGGAGGCCGACGACGAACCCGGCGAGGCCGGCGACTTTGAACTCGGTGAGGATGAGTTCGAGCGGGCCGTACAGCCGCGGCCTCCGGGACTCGATCGTCGTCGCCCCGGGGATGTGCGAGTTCCACAGGAAGTTGACGAGGTCGTCGGCGATGGGGAAGACGACGACGGCGACGACGCCGGCGAGGATGAAGACGATCCCCAACCGGCGAACCATCTCCTCGATGTGGTCCGCCAGCGGCATCTCAACGTCGGAGTCCGGACCGTCGAAGACGCCGTCGTCGTCGAACGACTGCCCAGAGGCTGACACCGAGTCAGCGAAGTCGCCGCTCACGGTCGGACTCCCGTCGACGTCCGGCGACTCCATGACGGCCGCCCCGGAGTCGGACGACGTCGTGGTGGCCGCCGTGTCGCTGTTCGCCGCTTCGTCGCCCTGGCCGACAGTGCCGTCGACGCGAGCGGCGTCGGTGTCGACGAACCCTCCGGACGGATCGGGATCCTGCTCGGCTGGCTCGGCCGGCTCGCTCTCGACAGTCGTCTCGGCCCCGTCGTCCGTGTCGGCGTCGGCCGCGGTTCCATCGCTCACTGACGATCCGAACTCGAACTCCGAGGTGGCGGCCTCCGTGCCGTCGATGTCGACGTCGCCGCTCCCGTCCGCCGGTGTTCCGTCTTCGACTCGATCGCCGACCGCGGCCTCGAACCGGTCGGCTCCCGTTGCGTCGGGGTCGGTTCCGGTGTCCCCGTCGGCGCTCTCGCTCGCCGGCTCATCGGCTTCGCTCTCGTCCCCCGATTCGACACCGCCGGTTTCGACTACGGCGTCGGAGTCGGGGTCGTCACCGCGTGTAACGTCCGGCGACGAGTCGGCTGTCGCCTCGGACTCGGCGTCCGCTGCGACGTCCGTGTTGTCACCGGATCGAGACCCGCGCGGCTCCGGATCGTCAGCCATTCGTTCGGAATAGGCCACCCGGCCATTATAGGCCTTTTTCCATCGGCTCACCGAGAACGAGTCACGATGAAAAAGGTTGATAACGACTAACCGACTCCCATCACGTATGTCTAGCGCGCTCGACGAGGACACCCGCCGGACCATCGCACAGGGCCGGGAGACGGCGGGTGCGATGCTGCGAGCGGCGCAGAAGGACATGCAGAAGGTGTTCATCGTCTTCCTCGTCGGCTTCCTGGGGACGTTCTACGCGCTCCGGCTGTACGTCTGGGACTTCTTCAAGGGCATCACCGAGGCGAAGATGAACTCGCTCACGGCCGAGAGCGTCGAGATCATCGCCCAGACGCCGTTCGACGTCATCCTCCTCCAGGCGAAGATCGGCCTCGTCGTCGGGATCATCTTCGCCGTGCCCCCGTTCCTCTACTTCTCTCGTGACGCGCTGCGGGCCCGCGACCTCTGGCCGCAGTCGCCGGTCCCGGTGTGGAAACTCGTCGTCCTCCTCCTCGGGATGGTCGTGCTGTTCGCCCTCGGGGTCGCGTACGGCTACCTCGTCTTCTTCCCCTTCACGTTCGCCTTCCTCGCGAACAACGCCATCGCGGCGGGGTTCGCCCCGACGTACTCAATCGTCAAGTGGGCGCAGTTCATCTTCCTCCTCACCGTCTCGTTCGGTTTCGCCACCCAGCTCCCGCTGGTGATGACCGGGCTGTCGTACGCCGAGATCGTCCCCTACGAGACGTTCCGGGACAAATGGCGGCACGCCATCGCCGGCATCTTCCTCGCCGGCGCGCTGTTCACTCCGCCGGACCCATTCACGCAGGTGCTGTGGGCGATGCCCGTCATCGTGTTGTACGGGTTCTCGCTGTACCTCGCACGAGTCGTCGTGACCGCCCGCCGCGGGTCGGACCGACTCGACCTCCGCCGGACGCTCACGACCCGCTGGAACCTCCTTGCCGGGGCGGCCGTCGTCGGCGGACTCGCACTCTACGCCTTCTTCTCGTACGGGGGCGTCGCGGTGGCGAACGACCTCCTCGTCGCCCTCGGCTCCGACTACCGGGCCGTCGCCCCGGGACCGACGCTCCTGTACGGCTACGCCGCCGTCGCGGGGGTGCTCGGTGGCGTGCTCGCCGCGATGTACTTCGTCTACGTCGACATCATCGCGCTCGCGGGGAGCGCCACCCCCGGCACGATCGGCGACCCGGCGGACATCGACGTCGGCGCACTCGACGCGACGGGCGTACGGGCGGCCCCACCGGAAGCGTTCGCCGCGATGGAGGAGAACGAGGCGCTCCGCCTGTCGAGCGAGGCGATGCAGGAGGGTGACAAGCAGAAAGCCCGCGCCATCCTCGATCGGTTCGACGCCGCCGAGGCCGACCGGGAGGGCGGTGAGGCCGCGGAAGCCGAGGGCCCCCAGGACCCGGTCGAGGACGTCACGGACCGGACCGAGCGGGCGACCGGCACGTTCCTCTCGGAACTCACGGAGGGCGAGAAAGACGAGGACGACGTCGGCGGCTACTACGACGAGATCGTGTTCGTCTTCGACTCCATCACCTCCAAGTCGTTCCGCATCGCCGCCGTTTTCGGGATCACGCTCGCGGCGGTGTTCGGCTGGCTCTACACGGGCGGCATGGGCGACGTCTTCGACCAGTTCCTCTCGCAACTCCCCGCGCAGGTGACGCCCGACGAGAACGTCACCGTCGTCGCGCTCCACCCGATGGAGGCGCTGATCTTCGAGGTGAAGTTCTCGACCCTGATCGCCGCGCTCGTGACGCTCCCGGTGATCGCGTACTACGCGTGGCCCGCACTGCGCGAGCGCAACATCGTCCGTCACCGCCGCCGGGCGGTGTTCGGCTGGGCCGGCGCGCTCACCGCCGGGCTCCTCGGCGGGTTCGCCCTCGGCTACGGCTACGTCGCCCCCACGATCATCTCCTTCCTCGTCGCCGACGCGGTCCAGTCGAACATGATCATCGCCTACCGCATCACCAACTTCTTCTGGCTCATCTTCTTCACGACGGCTGGAATCGGCCTCCTCGCCGACGTCCCCGTCCTGATGGTGCTTCTGAACACCGCCGGCGTGAGCTACCGGACGATGCGCGACCGCTGGCGGGAGGTCACGGTCGGGATCCTCACGATCGCCGCGCTGTTTACCCCCGCGGACGTCATCACGATGTTCCTCGTCACGGTCCCGCTGATGGCCGCCTACGGCGCCGGCCTCGGGATCCTGTTCGTCATCACGCTGGGCGGCCGGCGCAACCTCGCCAAGCCACGGACGGCGGACGTGTGAGCCGTCGTGATCGCCAGAGCGCGCGACCCGCTGTTACGACCCCGACACGCCGCCCGACCCGTTCCCCGGTCTGAAAAGGCGTAAGTATTCGCGTGAGAACCCCCGAGTATGACCAAGATAAGCGTGGAGATCCCCGACGAACTCCTCGCGGACCTCGACGAACACGTCGGCGACGACAAGAAGTTCGTCAACCGCTCGGACGCGATCCGCGCGTCGATCAGGAAGACGCTCGACACCCTCGACGAGATCGACAGACGCCACGGCCGACTCGACGATGAGTAGGCGCGAGATCGGTCGGATCGCGCTGGTCGCGCTGTTCGTCACCGCGCTCGTCACCGCCCAGCTGACGGCGTCGAAGGTGCTCGCGATCCCGCTCCCGACCGGGCTTCCGGTCGTCGGTGCGACCGTGTTCCTCCCCGGGGCGGCGCTGGCGTACGCGCTCACGTTCTTCGCCTCGGACTGTTACGCGGAACTGTACGGGCGACGCGAGACGCAGGTGCTCGTCAACGTCGGCCTCGCGATGAACTTCGTCCTCCTCGCGTTGGTGTGGAGCACCATCCTCGCGCCCGCGGCCCCGACCAGCGTCGACCCCGACCAGTTCGCCACGGTGCTCGGGTCGAGCACGAACATCGTCGTCGGGAGCCTCCTGGCGTACGTCGTCAGCCAGAACTGGGACGTCCTCGTCTTCCACGCGCTCCGCGAGCGTACGAACGGGCGATATCTGTGGCTCCGCAACATCGGCTCGACGGCGACCTCCCAGGCGCTCGACACGGTCATCTTCGTCTCCGTCGCCTTCCTCGTCGCGCCGACGCTCCTCGGCACGGGCCAACCACTCGACGTGGCGGTCGTCCTCGCGCTGATCGTCGGGCAGTACCTCCTAAAACTGCTCATCGCGCTCATCGACACCCCGTTCGTCTACGCGGTGGTGCGGTTCGTGGACGACGACAGGGTGGCGGGGTCGACTAACCCCTGGGCGGTCGAGTGACTCCCGTCGCGTCGCCCTGTGGCCCCGTCAGGTGATCGAATCGGGTCTCGGCCGTCGTGTCGCCACACAGTCGTCCTAGTTTATGAACAGTGCTACCGTAGGCCACGTATGACCGACCGCCATCGGATCCGTCTCTCCGAACGCGACGCGATGGAAGGCGGGGTACGGTGTCCGAACTGCGGGAGCTACACCTCCTTCGTCGACATCCTCGCGACCGAACGGTGTCGGGGGGCGTGGACGGCCGCCTGCGGGACGCGGCTGTCGCTCGATCTCGTCGTCGAACACGGCACCGGGACGGTCGACGTGGACGTCGACGGGTAGCCGGTTCTCGATACCGACTCCGGATGCGTCTCTGTAACTCCTGGCAGTCCCGGGAGCGTCGGGAGCGTGGACGGCGTTCCGATCAGTCGATCCGTTCGGCGAAGCCGAACCGTGGTTTCACGTCCGTCACGCGCACTCGAAGCGTCTCGCCCGCCGTCGCCCCGTCGACGAACAGGGTAAAGCCCTCAACCTTGGCGACGCCGTCGCCCTCGCTCCCGACGTCCTCGATGTCGACCTCGAGTTCGTCGCCGGCGCGGACGGGTGCGGTGATGCGGTGCTTGCCGACGAGGTACTGCTCGGAGGAGGCGTCCCGGGAGGCGTCGGGACGGATCGAGCGGACGTACTGGAACTCGGCGTCCATCTCGTCTCTGAGCGCGGCCACGTCGGGGCCGTCGAACACCTTCACCGCGAGGTCGCCGCCGGTCGCGAGCAGTTCCAGGGCGGTCTCGAACGCCTGTCGTGCGAGGTAGACCGAGCGGGCGTGGTCCAGCGAGTACTCGCCGGTCATGTTCGGTGCCATGTCCGAGACGACGGCGTCGGCGCCCTCCTCGCCGACGAGTTCGGTGATCCGCGTGCGCGTCTCTTCGTCGGTCATGTCGCCGCGGATCGTCTCGACGACGTGGTCGTGGTCGACGTCCAGCGGCTCGATCCGCTGGAGGTCGACGCCGACGACCCGGCCCTGGGGGCCGACGGCCTCGGCGGCGACCTGCAGCCACCCACCCGGGGCGGCCCCGAGGTCGACGACCGTGTTGCCGGGGCCGAACAGCCCCGCGTCGGCGTCGAGCTGTTTGAGCTTGTACGCCGACCGGGCGCGGTAGCCCTCCTGTTTCGCCTTGTTGTAGTACTTGTCTTTACTCGTCATACGGACTCCCTCGACTTTTCGACGTCTCCCGCGGGGAAACTGCGGACGAATCTGCGTTCATATCCCATCGGACGCCGTCGACCCGGAAAGGCACATCGGATAGCGCCGGTCGACCCGTCACGTGCGTCGCCCTGGCACCGTCTCACACCGTCGTCCTCGCTTCCGACGCGCGGACGGCGACGCGTAAACCCAACATGTTGGGCAAACGCTGACGGACACGGCCACCGACCGCCACGTATGGAACTCGGAGACCACCTGCCGGTCGAATTGTCGACGACCGATACGAACCTGACACCCGCGTTCTACCTGTTCGTCGCCGTTCCGACTGTTCTCGGTGCGGCCCACCACGTCGATCACATCATCCGCGGCAACCACGTCGGGTGGCCGATCACCCCCGAGGTCAACCCGTTTACGTACAGCCTCGCGATCTATCCGCTGCTCGCGCTCAGCCTCCTCCTGTCGCTGACGAAGCGCGTCGACGCCCGGTACTGGGCTGGTTTCTTCGCGTTCAGCGCCGCGATGCTCGCGTACTTCCACATCAGCCCGTGGGCCGTCGAACCGCCACGGGACGTGATGGTCCCGTACGAGAACCCGCTCGTCGGCTATCTCGCCTTTGCGATCGTCCTCGCGCTCATCGGCTCGGTCGTCGTCGGATCGGCGTACGGGGTCGCCCTGTGGTACCGGAGCGACTCGTGAACCCGGACCCCCGCCCAGCATGGCCACACGCCACCCCGCATGACACCGTTCGACTGGCTCGATGCTTTTGGCCGCTCGGCTCTAACGCTGGGGTACGATGGCGATGCAGCGACACCACCCTTCGTCACGGGACCCCCGGCCGTGATCCGCGCCCGCTTCCGCATGGAGATCGACGACGACGTCTGGGTCACTGCGGTCTCGACGTCCTTTCCGGAGGCGACGCTGCGGCTGTTGACCGGGGTTCCCCGGGGCGACCGCGCGCTGGAACTGGGAGAGATCAGAGCCGACGACCCCGAGCGGGTCGCCGCCGCGGTTCGGCGTCACCCGGACGTCTCGAACCACGAGACGGTCTACGTCGACGACCGGCGACTCATCGCTCACTACGAAGCCGCCGAGCAGGGGCTGTACGAGTTCCTCTGGGAGTCGACGCTCCCGCCGGAGTTTCCCGTCGTCGTCCGGAACGGAACGATGGAGTTCGGTCTGACGGCCACCCGGGAACAGTTCGACGCGTTCGGGACGGCCCTCGACGACAGCGGCCGCCAGTACGAACTCCTGACGCTCGTCCACACCGACGACACCGACGACACCGACCGGCTGCTCACCGAGCGCCAACGCGAGGGCGTGGCCGCGGCTCAGCGACACGGCTACTTCGAGGTCCCGCGGGAGTGTACGCTCGCCGAACTGGCCGACGAACTCGCTGTCGACACGTCGACGGCGAGCGAGACGATCCGCCGCGCAACCGCCCGCATCGTCGGTCAGTACCTGCTGAACCGGGGCTGAGTGCCGGCCGAACGGCAGGTTCGCCGCGAGGCCCTGCCCGTCACGGCCCTCGCCGCTCGGCTACCGGCTGTCCAGTCGCGTCGGGAGGTGACGCCGCGTGAACTCGAGCCCCCTGTGGCGACGGGGGACGCAGCGGTTCGCCCATCTCGCCCTCGCAGTCGCGATCGGGGCCTTCGTCTACTCCCCGCTGCGGACGGTGCCCGAGGCGGTCCTCGTCGTCCAGGTACTGGTGTTTCCCCTCCTGGTCGTGTCCGGCCTCCTCATGTGGCGGGGCGCACGGCTCCGGCGGTGGCGTCGCGCTCGCTGAGCCGTCACTCGTCGGTCACGACCGTCCCCGACTCGGTGACGGCCGCATCCTCCCCGCTGCTCCGCCCGAGTCGTCCCGCGGCCGTCTCCTCGCGACCGGACGCCGGAATCAACTCCGCGACGTCCCCGAGGCCGTACGGCGGCATGTTGTTGTAGACCGCCTCGTACTCGTCCTCGCGGACGAGAAACGTCTCGTGCCAGATGCCGACGTCGTCGGTGCTCCCGAACTCCTGGTTGTACCGCTGCCACGCCGGGAGATGTTCGCCGTCCGGATCGCGGGCGTACTCGCGCAGGTCCTCGAACGACCGCCAGTACTGCGTCATCGTCACGTGACGAACGCCGAAGTCCGTCTGATACCCGAGCAAGCCGCTTTCGGGGTCGGCTTCCAACTCGGACAGCATGCGGGGCATCGCGAGGAACACCGGAAGCCACCTGTGGACCTTCCAGAGCGCGTTGGCCCGCATCCCGATCCGAAAGACCACGAAATCGCCGTCGACATCGGCAGTGACCCGTTCGGGAATCACCTCTGACATCATACGTCACTGCCAATCCGTGTCTCCAGCGCAATACCTCTTTGCACGCGTGCAACTTTGACGGACGTCCCGCCGACGGACGGCCAACCCTGGCGCTCCGGAAACACGGAATCAGGAGTATTTTTAAGACCGCTGTCGTACCTCAGCGTATATGTTCAACGCCATCGTGAGCGCCGCGACGCTCCGGGACGCGCTCGACGCCGTGAGCGTTCTCGTCGAGGAGTGCAAGATCCGCTTGAACGACGACGGGCTCGCTATCCGCGCGGTCGATCCGGCTAACGTCGGGATGGTCGATCTCCACCTGGAGGCCGCCGCGTTCGAGTCGTACGAGGCCGACGGCGGCGTCATCGGCGTCAACCTCAAACGGCTCGAAGAGATCGCGAAGATGGCGAACGCCGACGACCTCGTTCATCTCGAACTCAACGAGGAGACGCGGAAGCTCCACATCCAGATCGACACCGCCGACTCGCAGCTCTCGTACACCCTGGCGCTCATCGATCCCGACTCCATCCGGAAGGAGCCGGACATCCCCGACCTCGACCTGCCCGCCGGCATCGTCCTCGAAGGCGCACAGCTCGACCGCGGGATCAAGGCCGCGGACATGGTGTCGGACCACATCTCCCTCCGGGTCGACGAGGACGACGAGACGTTCCACATCGAGGCCGAAGGCGACACCGACGACGTCGACCTCACGCTCACGAAGGCCGACCTCATCTCCCTCTCCCCGGGCCCCGCCAGTTCGCTGTTCTCGCTGGACTACCTCAAGGACATGAACAAGGCCATCCCGAAGGACGCCGAGGTGACGGTCGAACTCGGTGAGGAGTTCCCGGTCAAACTCCACTACGGGATCGCCGAGGGGCAGGGCCAGATCACCTACATGCTCGCCCCGCGCATCCAGAGCGACTGAACCGAACCGGGCCGAACTGGTCTTCTCCCGAGCGTCGCCGTCGCCAGCGCCCCCGTCGGGCGGACGCCTCCGATCCGAACCGTACTTTCATGCCCGGGGGGTGAGTACCCCCCGGAGAATGTCAGACTCGGTGTCGACGGAGACGGACGAGCGACTCGCCGCGGCCGTCGGTCAGTACGCGCTCGGCGAGCTGACGATGGGGCAGGCGGCCGAGCGCGCGGGGCTGTCGCGGTTCGAGCTGCGGTCGACGCTCCGCGCGTCGAGTGTCGAACTCCGTGTGGGAAGCGACGACCACGAAACCGCGGTCGGCGAACTCGACGTCGTTCGGGCAGTCGGATGAGCCCCGAGCCCGAGCCGACGAACGGGTCGGCGGCGACGTACGACCGACTCTACCTCGATACGACCGTGCTCGCCAGCCTCGCGAGCGTCGACCTCGTCGGGATCGTCCCGGCGACGATCGCCAACCCGCGGACCTCGTACGCGGTCAGGGGTGAACTCGACGCGGGCGTCGCCGCCGGCGACGACTCGCTCACGCGGGCGCTCGCGCGGTTGCGGGATCCGCTTGACGTCGGGGGCGAGCCCGGGATCGCCGTCGCGGGGTCGCTCGTCCGCCAGCGAAAGCCCGAACTGCTCGACCGGCTCGCGACGAGCGACGCCTCGGTCCTGTATCAGGCGTGGGCCGCCGACACGCCGCTTGCGACCGACGACCGCGACGTCCGCGCGGTCGCCGCCAGCTACGGCGTCCCCGTCACCGGATCGCTCGGGATCGTGGCACACGCGGTCGAACGAGGAGAGCTGTCGGCGGAGGCGGCCGACGACGCACTGGCGACGTGGCGCACCGATGGGCAGACCGTCCCCGTCGACAGCGTCGCCGACCTCCTCCCGGCCGACGGCTGAGCGCGCACGGCCTCAGAATCGGAACCGAACGGTCGTCCCACTGTCTCTTTCCGTCTCGAAGCTGACATCCGCACCGAGCCACCGGCTCCCCCACTGAACGATCCACAGGCCGAGCCCGCTGCCGTGGCTCAGCGGCGTCTCCTCCCCGTCGTCGACGACGGCGAGTTCGTGGTCCGGGATCCCGGGGCCGTCGTCGCGCACCTCGACGACGACCCCCTCACTCGCCACGTCGCCGCCGTCGGCGGTCGCGGCACGCGCCGACACGCGGACCCACGGCGAGGGATCGTCGTTGTGCTCGACGGCGTTCTCGACGACCGTCCCGAGCACCGTTTTGAGCACCCGCACGTTCGTTTCGAGCGTCAGGTGCGGGGGGATGTCGATCTCGACTTCGACCTCGCTGTCGACGTCAGGGGACACGACGTCTGCGACTATCTCGTCGACGACGTCGCCGAGCGAGACCGTCGTCGCCGCGTCGGACGCCGACTGCATCATTGATTCGAGCGCGCGCGCCTTCTCGCCGAGGTCGGCGAGCGCCTCGGAGCGCGATTCGATCTTCCGTGCCAGCCGGGCCTCCTCGTCCGGCAACGACTCCGCGAGCACGTCGGCATAACCCATGACGACCGTCATCTCGTTGCGGAGGTTGTGCCGGAGGACGCGGTTGAGCACTTCGAGGCGCTGCCGGCGGGCCTCGCGGTCGGTCACGTCGTGGAACGCGACGGTCCGCCCGACGGCGCGGCCGCGCGGGTCGTCGGCGCCGGACGAGACGACCTCCAGCATCCGCCGACGGTCGTCGGTGGTGACGATGGCGACGCCGACGCCGAGGTCCTTGATGGCCGTCCGTCGCCCCCCGGTAGCTCGTCGCCGGGACGAGGTCGAACAGGTCGAATCGGAACAGGGCGTAGCCGAACGTCAGCCCCGTCACTGCGAGCGCCATCGGGGTGAAGTCGACGGGGGCTAGCGGGCCGAGGGCGAACGTTCGCTTGACGTGGGCGACGGTCGGCACCGTCGAACCCACGACGAGCGCGACCGTCTGATCGCGGTACAGCGACCCCTGGGAGACGAGCGTCCCGATCAACAGTGCCATCCCGGCACCGACGAGCACGTAGCCGTAGGCGGCGTGTACGAAGTGCTAGGGTCCGGGGTCGTACATCACGGTGGCCGCACCGAGCGTCGGAACGACCCGGTAGGTTGTCCACATGAGCGGCCGAAGCGTCGGTAGCGCGACCACGAGAAGCGTGGCGGTCGGGAACAGCATGATGACGGCGACGTTTCGGCGGGAGAGATACCCCGACCGGCCGGTGTAGCCGAGCGCGAACGCCAGCCACGCCGGGGCGATGAGCGCCTTCCCGACTTCGATCGGCACCTCGAACGCGAGCCGCCACCCCGGATCGAATACCCCGACCGCGACCGCGTACGAGAGCGACCAAACGGTCGCCCCGATCATCAACACCGCGAACGCTACCGCTCCGGGTTCATCTCGCCCGTACCAGGCCTACGTAGCGAGCGCGAGCGACGTGCCGCGGCCAGCAGGGAGCCGAAGACCAGCGGCGACGCGCCCGGAAACATACGCCGGCGGTCGTCCTCCATACGCAAAAATACACGTTGAAGTGACAGTCCGTTTCAAATTACTGTCTCCCGGCCCGGCCGCCGCAGGCGAGCGAGGCGCGCGGTCGTCTCAGACGGACACCGCGGGTGTCGTGTCGGCGGCCGCTCGCGCGAGGATGAGGACGATGGGGACGAGGATGACCGCGCCGATCACGAACGGCCACCAGAACCCGACGACGTAGAGCGCGGCCATCGCGGGCGGGCCGACCGTACGGCCCAGGCTCCCGGCACCCTGTGTGACGCCGAACGCGTTGCCCTGCCGGTCGGCGCTCGCCGCCGTTGAGACCAGCGTCGAGAGCGAGACGTTCAGCAGACTGTTGCCGAACGAGAGGAGCGCGCCGTCGACGAGGAGGACGAGCAGTTCCCGCGTGAACCACGTGGGTCCCCCGAGCGGCGGGAGCAGTCGCCCCACGTCGGGCGAGAACGGCAACAGTGCCAGTGCGACGAGGAGCGCGAGCGCACCGACGACGGCGAGTCGGGACTCGGCGTAGCGCGTCGAGAGCCGACCGACGAGGACGCCCTGATTGATCGCCCCGAGGAACCCGATGTACGTGAGGAAGAAGGCCGTCTGGGTCGCATCGTAGCCGTAGACGTCGGCCGCGAAGGGGATGAACATCACCTGCACGCCGGAGAACGCGAGCGAGAGCAAAAAGAAGGCCACGACGAAGCCGCGGAGCCGGAGATCGGCGAGCGCCTCGACGAACCCGCCGACGAGCGTCACGCGCTGTGCGGTCCCGCGGGTGCGCGCCGGCTCGGGGAGAAAGAACGCCGCCGAGAGGAGGGCGAGAAGGCTGAGCACCGCGGCACCGAACGACGGCAACGAGAACCGGGTGGCCGGGATCGCCGCGGGAACCAGGCCGCGCACACCGGAAACGACGGCGTCGCTCGCGAGGAGCCCCCCGATCGCGGGGCCGAAGATGAAGCCGAGGCTGAAGGCGGCACCGATGAGCCCCAGCGAGGCGGCACGTCTGTCGACCGGCGTCACGTCCGCGACGTACGCTTGTGCCGTCGCGATGTTGCCGCCCATCGCTCCGGCGAGCATCCGCGAGGCGAACAGCGTCGCGACGCCCGCGACGAGTCCGAAGCCGGCGAGCACCTCGCCGGCGAGCCCGAAGACGGTCCAGGCGACGACGCTCCCCGCGAGCGACAGCATCAGGACGGGACGGCGTCCCCGAGAGTCGGAGAGTCGGCCGAGAAGCGGGGCGAAGACGAACTGCATGAGCGAGTACGACGCCGCGAGCAACCCGATGAACACGTCGCTGACGCCGAAGCTCCGGACGTAAAACGGGAGGATCGGAATGACGACGCCGAACCCCACGAGGTCTAAGAAGACGACGAAGACGACGGTGGCGAGCGCGCGGCGCGGCGTCGTGAGCCTCGCCGTCGCCGACTCGGGGGATGCCATATCGGTTCGGAGCAGCGGTGGCCGCTTCGGCCTGTCGGTCCGTGATCAGTAGTCAGCCCCGGTGGCGGTCGATGACGCGTTTCGCCGACTGCGCCTTCTCCTTCCAGCCGTAGCCGGCCTCATAAACGTGGCGTTTCTCCTCGACGAGGGCCGCGGGCGAGGCCTCCTCGAAGCCGCCGCGGTCCCACGTTCCGCTCTCGCGGAGCCAGGTCACGACGCTCTCTTTCGTCTCCGGCCACGAGAGCCCGACCATCTCGTACCAGGCGATCATCGCGAACACCGCGTTGTCGTGACAGCCCGGGACCGACCCGTACTGGTAGATCGTCCGCAAGGGTTCGACCGTCGGCTCGGAGACCTCTTCGCGGTACTCGGTGGCCGTCCGGAGGCGGAGCACGCCGTTGCGTTGCGTCACGCGCTCTTCGTGTTTGAGCTGTCGGAGGCCGGCCTCGTGAAGCGCCGACCAGTCGATCGCTGCACGGAGGTCGTCCTCTCTGACCGGCGACGCCGACAGCCGCGAGAGGACGTCGATGTAGGCGCGTTCCACCTCGGCCCACGACCTCCCCTCGAACCGGCAGTCGGTCCCGTGGAGGCTGTTCGTGCTTCGACAGCCCGGACACGGGTAGCTGAAACGCGGCACGGACGCCGGTTGGCGTCGCGCCGTAATATGTCCCGTGGTCGGCGGTGTCGGCAGCCCGTGACAGCTGGTCGACGGTGTCGGCAGCCCGTGACAGCTGGTCGATAGTGTCGGTGGCACGTGAGGACCGTCCCGATGGCGAACAGGCGGTACCCGGCGGCTCGGTTCCGGCGGGCGGCGTACCGCACGACTGCGACCCACCCGCCGGCGACGTTCACAGCACGCCACGGGCTGGGCGCGGCACCGTACTTGAACGTTCGTGACGGCATCCCGGGAGGACGCCGGTGGGGTCCGTTTACCCCGCCGAGACGACGCAGGGACCGCCGGACCGCCGTGTTTATTCGGCACGCCACGCAACCCGTAGCCGATGGCAACGGAGGTCCGTCACGCCCGGTATCCGTTCTTCACCGCGGCCAGAGAGGCCGTCCGAGAGGCGGACCTGTCGCTCCCGGCGCTCGTCGCCCGCGACGCGCCGGCGGTCGACAGGGCGCGCGAACGGGTCGAGCGCGCGCTCACGAGCGGGACGACCGCACCCGAAGACCCCGAGCAGTGGGATCCCCACGACGACCTGCTCTCGTACCCGATCGCCCGCATCCTGGTGTCGCTTCTGGACGACGGCGCGGCCGTCGAGAAGTACGCGGCGGCGGAGGCGTCGACGGCGGCCGAGCGGTTCGAGACGGACTACGAGGCCGACGACGACGGCCTGCGGAGCGTCGAGCGCGTCCAGGTGTCACGGCGGGAGGTGTTCGACGAGTTCGAGGTCGACGCCGATCCCGAGCGCGGCGCGGGACGGCGCGGCAACGACTGGTACCGGCTCCCGGTCGTGACGTATCTCTCCCTCGCCGACCCCGACTGGGGCGACGAGTGGCGGCTCGTCAACCGCGAACTGATCGACGGCCGCGTCCGCGTCCGCCAGTCCGAACTCGACCGCCTCGTCGAGGAGGCGGTCCACAGGCGGGTCGCCGACGGCCTCCCGTTCGACGTCCGCGAGCGCAACCCCGCGCTGGCCGAGGCGCTCGAACCGGCGGTCGCGTCCGTCCGGCAGCTCCTCTCTGCGGGACACGCCCCCGCGTCGGGACCCGACGTCGTCGAGCCGTCGCTGTTCCCGCCGTGTGTGACTGCTCTCCTCGACCGTGCTCGAAACGGCGAAGAGCTCTCGCCGGAGTCGCGTTTCGCGCTCACGGCCTTCCTGGTTGCGCTCGACCTCGACGTCGAGACGATCGCGTCGATCGCGGGGCTCGACGTCGAGACGACGACGGCGCAGGTGGAGTACCTCCGCGACCGCGAGGGAACGCAGTACCCGTCGCCGTCGTGTGCGACGATGCAGGCGTACGGCGACTGCGTGAACCGCGACGAGCGCTGCGAACGCATCACACACCCGCTGTCGTACTACAGCGACGCGGTCGAATCGGTCGGGACCGAGTGATCGGTCGATCGGTCCGACCACTCGAACGGGTCTTCGTCACCTGAACGGTGCTGGAAAACGGAACCGCGAGGACGACGCGGTAGGACGATCGAGACGGTCGACGCCTACTGGGAGAGGAAGACGCCGATACCGGCCATCAGGAGGACGAACAGCACGATGCTTCCGACGAGCGCGAGACCGCCGGTGCTCCCGAGGCCGCCGTCGTCGAACGTCACGCCGATGCCGACGATGACGCCGATGAAGACGGCGACGGCGGCGATGGAGACCAGGATTTTCCGACGCATCTCCGCTTCGATGGCCATTGTCTGCTGTCGCTTCCCCCGACGGTCTGAAAAGTGCTTCGAAGCGGGTGCGAACGCCCGATATCGCCGTCCGGATCCGCCGCTTCGCCACCCCGAGACGAAGCTTTAGGTCCGTTCGGCACCTTCTAGCGAACGAAGACGCGGTCGACCGACCGCCCCTACCAATCATGACGCACCCTGCACACACACCCGCGTCACAGCACCAGCGACTTCCACCCGACGCGGCCACGGGACGCGCCCTCCGGGCCCGTACCGAGCCGATGACCGTTCGCCCGCTGCGCGACCGCCGGTACGTCGTCGAGACCGACGGCGGGACGTACGTCGTCGACGTCGAGCGGCGCACCTGTACCTGCCCGGACCACGCCATCCGCGGCGTTCGCTGCAAACACCTCCGTCGCGTCGCCATCGAGATCACCGAGGGCTGCGTCCCCGCACCGCACGAACGGCCGGCCGTCTGTGCCGTCTGTGGGCGCGAGACGTTTGTCCCGCTCGACGCGGCCGGCCCACAGCTGTGCGACCGGCACGCGTTCATCCCCGGTGACGTGGTCACCGACCGTGAAACCGGTTCCACGCTCGTCGTCGTCGCCACCACCGGCCGCCGCGCGGACGCGGTCGAGACCCGCGAGGGTCGACTCGTCGCCGATTACGAGACCAACCGACGGTACGGCCGACACGAACCGGTCGTCGACGCCGTCTACCTCGACGACCGTCCGCCGCGGCGTCGGTACCGCTTCCCCGCCTCGCGCCTGCGGCCGATTCCGGGTGCGCCCCGCCTGCCGATGGCCGACCTCCCGGGCGAGGACAGCGCCGGTACGGGCACGGACACCGCCCTCGCCCGATCCGAGTCGGTCGCCTGAGTCCGACCACGATCCGGGTGTGGCCCACCGCGCTCGCGGGCCCATCAGCGGTAGCCCGCGGCTTCGTCGCTCGCGCGACTGGCCATCCCGGTTTAATCCGCTTCGGAGCCTCTCTCTCTTCCCGATGAGCCCCACCGCCGCGCAATCGACCGCCCCGGTCGCCGACCCGCCGTGGCTCGACCGCACGCAGTTCCCGTTCGACTCGCGGTTCCTCGCGCTCCCCGAGGGACGCGTCCACTACGTCGACGAGGGTCCCACGGGGCCGACGCTCCTCTGTCTGCACGGCAACCCGACGTGGTCGTTCCTCTACCGCGAGGTGATCGCGTCGCTCTCGGAGCAGGTGCGGGTCGTCGCGCCCGACTTCATCGGCTTCGGGCTCTCGGAGAAACCGGCCGCATTCTCGTATCTGCCGCGCGATCACGCGCGCGTCCTCGACCGACTCGTCGACGAACTCGGACTCGACGACGTCGTTTTTCTCGTCCACGACTGGGGGGCCCGATCGGGATCGACTGGGCGACGCGCCACCCCGACCAGGTTCGGGTCGTCGTCGTGACGAACTCGTGGCTGTGGCCGAACGACTCGGCACGGATCCGCCGGTTCAGCCGACTCCTCGGGGGGGCGGCCGGCCGCGAAGCCGTCCTCCGGTTCAACGCGTTCGCCCGCGCGGTCGTCCCGCTCGCATTCGCCGACCGCTCGCGGCTCTCTCGCCCGGTCCACCGGCACTACGTCGCGCCGCTCTCGACGCCCGACGAACGCAAGGCGTCGTGGGTGTTCCCCCGCGAACTCGTCGGGTCGAGCGCGTGGCTCGGCGACCTGTGGGAACGACGGGATGCGCTCGCCGACACGCCGATGCTCCTGGTCTGGGGTCCCGACGACCCCGCGTTCGGTGACGAACTGGACCGGTGGCGGCGGACGTTCCCCCGCGCCCGAACGGTCACGTTCGCCGACTGCGGGCACTACGTGGCCGAGGAGCGTGGCCGCGCACTCGCCGCCGCGGTCGAGGGCTTCCTCGCGACGCTCTGATCCTCGCTCAGAGGTCGTCGAGCGTCGTCTTCTGTGAGCGACCGACGAACTCGTCGAAGTCCTCGCCGTCGGCGAGGGCCGTCTCTTTCTTCACCCGGTAGTTGCCGCCGTCGGTCGTGTAGAGGTCGCCCGGGTGGAAGAAGTACCAGTCCTCGCGGTCGAACCGGACGGCGATCCGCGCCTTGGCACCGAAGTTCTGTGCGAAGTAGACCAGCGCCTCGACCTCCTCGCCGGTGAGGTAGATGGGGTCGCCGGCGCTCGCTTTCGCCTCGATGGCGTAGAAGACCTCGCCGTTGCCGGCAAGCACGTCGGGGAGTTCGCGGGTCGTCGCGCTGCCGGAAGCGGGGGCGCGCATCACGGCGAAGCCGGCCTCGTCGAGCGCGTTGACGAGTTCGCGCTCCCTGCGGTCGCCTTTCCGGTTCGAGGACATCGTCCGAGTTCGTCGTCGGGCAGACTTAAATGAGGCGACCCGTGGCGGTCTCGGTCCGTTCTCGCCGTCTTCGAGGCCACTCCTGACGCGATCCCCGCAGCCACCGGTTCACGGTGAAACGCCTCGTCGCTCCCCAGCCGTCTCGTTCGCTCGGTCGCCCCTCGCGCGCCGCCCGCCTTCGGATCGGTTCGGTTCGGATCGAATCGCGGTGCGGTGGCGCGTGGCGTCGCGGATGCCGGTTCGCGACCGCGCGCGAGGGATGACTGAGCGAGCGACCAACGGGAGCGAGTGAAGGAATTGGCTGGGGAGGACGTGGCCACATCGCTCGAGTGACCGCGCGGTCCTCGCGCTCTCCGGCAACGGTTCCGTACGGTTCCGTTCCGTTCGTTCCACTTCGTCGGAGACCGAACGACGTATCTAACCGGTTTACGTCCCGTGGTCCCAGGAGCCCATGTACTCTTCCTGTGCGTCCGAGAGCGAGTCGAACTCCACGCCCTCCGCGGCGAGTTTGATCTCCGCGACCTCCCGATCGAGGTCGTCGGGCACGTCGTGGACGCCGGCGTCGTACTCCTCTCCCCGCTCGGCGAGTTCCCGGACGCAGACGGCCTGGACGCCGAACGACTGGTCCATCACCTCGACCGGGTGGCCCAGCGCAATGGGGGCGGCGAGGTTCACGAGCCGCCCCTCCGCGAGGACGTTCAGCCGTCTCCCGTCCTGGAGTTCGTAGGCCTCGACGCCGTCGCGCGCCTCGTACTGGTCGACCGCCATCTCCGAGAGCTGGTCGAGGTTGACCTCCACGTCGAAGTGGCCGGCGTTGGCGAGGAGGACGCCGTCGTTCATCCGCTCGAAATGCTCGCGGGTGATCACGTCGCGGTTGCCCGTCGTCGTGATGAACACGTCGCCGACCTCGGCGGCCTCCGTCATCGGCATTACGTCGTACCCTTCCATGTGCGCCTCGAGCGCCCGCCGGGGTTCGACTTCGGTGACGACGACGTTCGCGTTCTGTCCCGCGGCCTTCTTCGCGACGCCCTTCCCGCAGTAGCCGTAGCCGGCGACGACGACCGTCTTCGACGCCCACGAGAGGTTCGTCGTCATGGCGATGGTCGCCAGCGACGACTCGCCCGTGCCGTGGACGTTGTCGAACAGCGTCTTCATCGGCGTGTCGTTGACGGCGAACACCGGGTAGTTCAGTTCGCCGTCGGCGTCCATCGCCCGCAGGCGGTGGACGCCCGTCGTGGTCTCCTCGCAGCCGCCGACGATGGTGTCGATCAGGTCGGGGTACGACTCGTGGATCGCCGCGACCATGTCCATTCCGTCGTCGACCGTGATGGTGGGCTCGTGTTCGATCACGGCCTCGATGTCGGCGTAGTACGCCTCGTCGTCGACGCCGCGTTCGGCGTACGACGTGATTCGGGGGTGAGCGTCGAGCGCCGCGCTCACGTCGTCGTGCGTCGAGAGCGGGTTACAGCCCGTGATGGCGACCTCGGCTCCCCCTTCGGCGAGGAGTTCGACGAGGTTCGCGGTCTTCGCTTCGACGTGCATCGCCATCCCCACGACGTGACCCTCGAGGGGGGTTTCCGTCGAGAACTCCTCCGAGAGCGCCTGGAGGATCGGCATGTGCTGCATCGCCCAGTCCATCTTGCGGCGGCCCTCCTCGCGCGCCGTCTCGGGGTCCGCGAGACGGTCGGTGATCGACGTCTGACTCATACCGAGCGATTGTGAGAGGGGTGGCAAAACCCTACCGAAGCGTCCAGCTATCAGCTGTGATCATCGAGGCGGCGGATTAATTTTTTTTCACGTGGCAGCGTTCCCAATGGCGCGCGCACAGTCGACGATCGCGAACGTGCTCCTGGTCGGGGTGGTGCTCGTCGTGGCCGGGGGCGTCGCGTTCACGGGGAGCGGCGTGCTCGAGGACACACGGCGGGAGCCCGTCTCGGCGGCGCTCGCGACCGATATCGACGGCGAGAACGTCACCGTGACGCACGAGTCCGGGGACGCGTTGGCCGCCGCCGAAGTCGACCTCGTCCTGCAGGGCGCGGACGGCGGGACGCGCGTTCCGCTGGAGGCGTTCACCCGGCGCGGCGACGGCGACGGCACGCTCGATGCCGGCGAGACGTACGCCGTCGGCCACGGGCTGAGCGACGAGACCGCCGTTGTCCGTGTCGTCCACCGACCGAGTGAGACCGTCCTCGCCCGCGACGAGTACGACGTCCCGCTCGTCGGCAACGTCCCCGACCCGTCCGCCTCGCCCACCAGCTACGCCACCGGCGGGCAGGACGGCAGCGGCTCCCTGACGACCACCGGCGGGATCTACCGTCTCGACGGGAACGCGTGGAAGGAACTCGACTTCGACTACACGGTCACGGCCGACACCGTGCTCGTCTTCGAGTTCCGGAGCGACGACGAGGGCGAACTCCACGCGATCGGGCTCGGGACCGACAACACCGGCTCGCAGCCACTGTACAAGGTGTACGGGAGTCAGAGCGTCGGGAACACGGGGTCGTTCAACTTCAACGGGACGTACGACACGTACACCGACGGTGACGGTTGGGTGCGGTACGAGATCCCCGTCGGCGAGGCGTTCCAAGGCGACGTCTCCGACCTCGTGTTCGTCAACGACGAGGACGGTGGCGGCGGGGTCGTCTCCGAGTTCAGGAACGTTCGCGTGTACGAGCGCTGACGGCTCGAACGGGGGACGGACCGACACGAAAACGACTACGGTCCAGCCGCGTGAGACGGCGAGCATGGACCTCGACGCGGACCTCGACGCCCTCGCGGCGTATCCGGTCCTCTGTGCGTACAACGCGAACGTCGACGCGATCCGCCGCGTCGATTCGAGCCTCGAATCGGCGCTCGAGGCGCCGACCGACGCCCCCGAGGAGAGACTGGAGTCACCCGGCGAACTCGCGGCGGCCATCGCCGGGACGATGCGCCGCGGGAGCGGCGACGAGCGCGCGCTGACCGACGCGTTCGCCGCGACGCTCGAAACGACGCTCTCGACGGACGAACAGCGGCTCGGCGGCCAGGCCGGTATCATGGCCGACGTCCTCTCGGTGCTCGGTGCCGCGCCCGTTCTCTACACGTATCTCCTCTCGGACCGCCAGCGCGCGCAGTTCTCCCGTCCCGAGCGGATCCGGTTCCCGGTGGCGACGGCCGACGGGATCGCGCTCCGACCGCTCGACGCGGCTCCCACGGCCGAGAAGACGAAGCTCAACTGGATCTTCGAGTTCGACGCCGGCGACGCGTTCTTCGGCACGACGGCGACCGACGCTTCCCGGTTCATCGCCGCCTCGCGCCCCGACGAGTTCGATCTGCACACCCCCGTCGACTCCTTGGCCGGGGCGCTCGGGGAGCGGGTCGGCTGTGCGGTCCTCTCGGGGTTTCACAGCGTCAAGCGGCGCTACGATGACGGCGAGACGTTCGAGACGTGTCTCGACAGCGCGGCGTCGGTCCTCCGGCAGGTCGGGGAGAGCGCGCGCGTGCAGGTCGAACTCGGCGTGACGCACGACCCCGACGTCCGTCGGGCCGTCCGCGAACGAATCGTCCCGGAGGCGGACGTCGTGAGCCTCGACAGCCACGAACTGAACCAGCTCCGTGCGGACCTCTCCGCCCCGGATCCGTCGGCGGGGGCGGCGGTCGTCCGTCGGTACGAGACGCTCGATCGCGTCCGCGGGGCGCTCGGCATCCCGGCCGTCTCGTTCCACGCGAAGGAGTACTTCCTCGCGACCTTCGACGACCGGTACCTCCCGCCCGCGGCGGTCCGGCGCGGGTTCGACTTCGCGGCGTGCGTCGCCGCCGCGAAAGCCGAGGACGGACTGGTGACGGGCCCCGCGGATCTCGGCGAGGCGACGGCGTACGAACGAGCGCCGGCGGGCGACCGCGCCGTCGAGACGCTCGCCCGACACCTCGGCGTCGCGGTCGACGACGGCGGCGTCGAGACGTCGGGCGTCGTGGCGGTGCCGAACCGCGTCGTCGACGTCCCCGCGAGCACGGTCGGCATCGGCGACGCGGTCTCCGTCACGAGCTTCGCGCTGGCGAACGCCGCGGCGGACGACGAGCCGCGGCCGGGCGACGGTTCGTGACCGAGCGGGAGGGCGCAGCCGTGCTGTACCGACGCGGCGAGGGCTCGTCGGAGCCACGGCGACGCCGTGATTCGAGGTGACGCGTCCGGCGACCGACGAAACCACCGTCACGCGCGGGTGAACTTCAGCCGAACGGCCAGAACCGTATATCTCGTTCGGCCTCGAACGGCCCCTCGCTCCGAGAAGAGTTTCTCGGAGAAGGTGGACGTATGCAAACAGATAGATTCGGCCGAACCGTATCGAGACGCGACCTGCTGAAAGCCGGGGCGGTCGCGTCGATCGGTCTCGCGGCCGTCAGCGGATCGACAACCGCAAAGAAACCCGACGAGTTCGACCCCGCACTGGTCGACGGGACCATCGTGGCCGACGCCCCGGAGCCGACGTTCAGGATCGACAATCGCAACGCCACGGCGGCGAAGGTCATGCTCGTGACGAACGGACCCAGCGACGGCGACGAGTACACGGTCGGGGCGAATCAGGCCAGCTTCGATCCGCCGGAAGGCAAGTACGTCTCGGTCGCGTGTGGCGAGGTCGTCACGGGCCTGCTGACCAAGCGCCCGCAGGACGACGACTGGGCCTCAAGCGGCTTCACCGGAACGGCGACCGCCCCCGGCTGCGCCTGACGGACGAGTCCCACTTTTTTGATCGGCGGCGTCACGGCACCCCGGGTGGTGTCACTCCGCTTCGACCCGGTCGCGGAGCGCCGCGGCCCGCTCTCGGGCGGCGGCCATCACGCCGTCGGCGTCCATCGTCAGCACCTCGCGGTCGCGCATGAGCACCCGTCCGTCGCAGACGGTGTGGCGGACGTCCGAGCCGCGGGCGGCGTAGACGAGGTGGCTCACCACGTCGTGTACGGGGGTGAGGTGCGGCGCGTCGAGCGAGACGACCGCGAGGTCCGCGGCCGCCCCCGGCGCGACCTGTCCTCCGGGCAGGCCGAGCGCGTCGGCCCCTCCCTGTGTCGCGATCTCGATCACGTCCGGCGCGGCGACGGCGTCCGCGCGGTCGGCGGCGATCTTCCCGACCATCGCGGCGTCGCGCATCTCGTCGAAGAGGTCGAGGTCGTTGTTCGAGGCGGCTCCGTCGGTCCCCAGCGCGACTGTGACACCCGCGTCGAGGTACGACTGGACCGGAGCTATCCCCGACGCGAGCTTCATGTTCGACGCCGGGCAGTGGACGACGCTCGTTCCCCGCTCCGCGAGGAGGTCGATCTCGTCGTCGGAGACGTGGACGCCGTGAGCGAGGAACGTCTCCGGTCCGAGGATGCCGAGGTCGTCGGCGTACGCGAGCGGCTCCTCGCCGCGCTCGTCGACGATCGGCGCAACCTCGTCGCGCGTCTCGTTCGCGTGGAGGTGGAGCGGGACGTCGTTCTCGGTGGCCAGGGCGACGCACTCCTCGAAGGCCTGGGCGGAAACGGTCGTCAGCGAGTGCGGCATCACGGCCGTCCGGACCCGCCCGTCGGCGGCCCCGTCGTACTCGAGTGCCACGTCGAGGCTCTTCTGGACGTCGTCGTGGGCCGTCTCGGTCTCCTTGCCGACCGTGACGACGCCGTGGCCGACCCGGGCGCGGAGTCCGGCCTCGGCCACCGCGTCGACCACCTCGTCGACGTGGAAGTACATGTCGCCGAAGGCGGTCGTCCCCGAGCGGATCATCTCCAGCAGCGCGAGGTCGGTGCCGACGCGGACGTCGGCGGGTTCGAGCGCCGCCTCGGCGGGCCAGATGTCCTCGCGGAGCCACGCGTCGAGCGGTTTGTCGTCGGCGTAGCCGCGGAGGAGCGTCATCGCCGCGTGGGTGTGGGCGTTGACGAGGCCGGGGATCACGACCGACCCGGTCGCGTCGAGGATCTCGTCGGCCTCGCTGGTGAGGTCTGCGGCGACGTCGACGATCTCTCCGGCGTCCTGGTCGACGAGGACGTCACGTTCGACGACGGAGCCGTCCCGGAGGACGAACCCGCCGGCGACACAGAGCGTGGTCATGTGGTCCGGTGTGGGGTGGCAGGCGAAAACGGCGTCGATTCTCTCGATTTCCCGCTCGTAATCGAATCGTCGATACGTCGTTGTCTGGCTCTCTGCGGTGAGCGGAACGAACGGACGGAACGAGGACAGTACCCGGTGCGGCGTCGCCCAACCGACCGCTCGACCCTCGTTTCACGCCTGCGGTCCTCTTCACACGGCTCCCGTCTCTCTCGCCACCCGTCGCTCCCCGTCTGGATCCGGCAACCGAGGTGTGCGAGCCCTCGGTCGAAAGGCAGTTCACCCGACGCGATGAGAAGGAGGTATGCGAATCGCCGTTCCCAACAAGGGACGTCTCCACGACCCCACGCTGACACTGCTCGAACGCGCCGGGCTCCACCTCGACAACGGTGCCGACCGGAAGCTGTACGCCGGGACGGTCGATCCCGACGTGACCGTCCTCTTCGCGCGCGCGGCGGACATCCCGGAGTACGTGTGGGACGGGGCCGCGGCGGTGGGGATCACTGGCTACGACCAGGTGCGCGAGTCGGGCCACGAACTCACGGAACTGCTCGATCTGGAGTTCGGGACGTGCCGGCTCGTCCTCGCCGCCCCCGAGGACGGCGAGATCACGGCGCCAGAAGACGTCTCCGGGAAGACGGTCGCCACGGAGTTCCCCACGATCGCCCGCCGGTACTTCGCCGAGGAGGGGATCGACGCCGACGTGGTTGAGGTGACCGGGGCGACCGAACTCACCCCGCACGTCGAGATGGCCGACGCCATCATCGACATCACCTCGACGGGGACGACGCTGGCGGTGAACCGCCTCGCGGTCGTCGACGAGGTGCTCGCCTCCTCGGCCCGGCTGTTCGCCCACCCCGACCACGCCGACGACGAGGGGGTCCAGCAGCTGGTGATGGCGCTTCGCTCCGTGCTCTCGGCGGAGGGTAAGCGCTACCTCATGATGAACGCGCCCAGAGACCGCCTCGACGAGGTGCGCGAGGTAATCCCCGGGATGGGCGGTCCCACGGTCATGGACGTCGCCGGCGGCGAGCACGTGGCGGTCCACGTCGTGGTCGACGAGCGCGACGTCTACGAGGTCGTCACCGAGCTGAAGCACGTCGGCGCGAGCGACATCCTCGTTACCGAGATCGAACGGCTCGTCGAGTGAGTCGGTACGAGTCAGTCACGCCACCGCAGGTCGGGAACGGTGAGCGAGGGGTGGATCGCGAGAAACCGGTACCGGACGCGGACGTAGCCGACGGTCGCGAGCGTCCCGAGCAGGATCGCGGCGACCCCCAGCAGGCCGGCCTCGGGACCGAACGAACCGCCGGTCCAGCGCTCGGGCCCGCCCTGTGAGACGGCGATCACCGCGGCGTCGATGCCCAGTCCCGAGACGGGGAAGCCGTAGACGCCGCCCTGAAAGAGGTTCCACGAGATGTGGAGCCCGATCGGGATCGCCAGTTCGTCCGTGAGGACGTAGCCCGCGGCGAGCATCACGCCGGCCAGCGAGATAGAGAGCGTCGAGACGAGCGTCGCGTTCGGGTTGCCGAGGTGGAGGCCGCCGAACACGGCCGAGGAGACGACGACGGCGACGGCGGTCGCGCCGCGGCTTCCCAGCGTCCCGTCCAGCCCCTCGCAGAGGTTCGTCAACAGGTACCCGCGCGCGAGGAGTTCTTCCTGGACGCCGACGACGACGAAGAGAGTGACGACGGCGAGAAAGGCGGAGACGAACGAGCCCTGCGGGGCGAACGTCCCGGTGACGACGAGCCAGCCGAGGGCGAGTTCGACGCCGAAGACGAGCGTCATGAGGGCGGCACCGAGCGCGAACCCGAAGCCGAGGTCGAGCCACCAGTCGCGGTCGAGGCCGAAGCCGAAGTCGGCGAAGTGACGGCGGTCGACGACCCGACCGACCACCGCGCATGCGACGACGCTCACGCCGCCGGTGACCACGGTCAGACCGGCGACGAGCGCGACGCCCTCGACGGCGACGTTGGGGACGAACGCGGGGAGCAACAGCAACTGGACCAAGAGCCCCGTGCCGGCGATGGCGACCGCGATGACGACGATCCCGACGACGAGTCGCACGGGGGCTCGCGGGCGTCGTTCGTCGTCGTTCCAGACGAGTCGTCGGAGGCTGCCGAGGACGGAGACCATTGCGTGACGGTACCGGCAGTGCGTCCGAGGCGTACTTCAGCCCACCGCCTCGGATCCGGCCGCCCGCGGGTGATCAACGCGCCGCTCGTGTGGTCAGGACGGGTCGCGTCGCGTGGCCCGTCGGTCAGTCCCCGGTGCGACCGACGACCCGCCGCCGTCGACGGCCGACCGACGCAACACGTGGACGTGTCTGGTCAGCGAGCCGTGAACCCGGCGCTCGAACCGTTCCGTGACCGTCCAGCCCGCCTCGTCGGCCGCGGCCGCCCACGACCGGTCGGCGACCACGACGGCACGCGGGGCGATCCGGGCCGCCTCCGCGAGCGCCCCCGACACCAGCTCCGAAAGCGAGTGCGTCTCGATCTTCGACTGCCGCCCGTAGGGGACGTCGACGACGACGCCGTCGGCGACCCCGTCGCGGAGCGGGAGGGCGGTCGCGTCCCCCCGGAGGACGTCGAAGCCACCGTCCAGATAC
Source organism: Salinigranum marinum (assembly GCF_024228675.1). Classification (NCBI taxonomy): domain Archaea; kingdom Methanobacteriati; phylum Methanobacteriota; class Halobacteria; order Halobacteriales; family Haloferacaceae; genus Salinigranum; species Salinigranum marinum. Next base: position 3,271,070 of record NZ_CP100461.1, read on the forward strand.
GCCCGGAGGTTCTCTCTCGTCCCACGGGTCATCTTCCACTGCGCGTCGATTCCGACGACGTCGCTCCCCACGAGCCCCGCCTCGATGAGGAACCCGCCGGTGCCGCACATCGGATCGACGATAGTCCTGTCCGTACCCGCCCCGGCGACGTTGACCGCCCAGCGGGCGTCGAGCGGGTCCATGCTCCCCGGCTGGAAGAAGGGACGGTCGGTCGGTCGCCTGGTCGAAAACCCTCGGCGGCTCTCGGCGGCGAGCCAGCCGAGCAGGCAGACGTCGGCGGAGAACCACGCACAGAGGACGTGGTCGGGGTCGTCGAGGTCGACGTCGAAGTCACGCGCCGTGAGCACGCTCCCGAGTTCAATCTCGGCCGCCCGGGTGGAGACGCCGGCCGACGAACGGACGTCGCGTGCCCGGACCGCGACGGTTCCCGCGCGGTCGATCCCCGCCGCGACGAGGAGCGCGCGGGCGTTCTCGACGGTCGCGTCGGTCCGGCCGAGGAGTTCGGCCGCGCGATGGGTGTACGCGAGGCCTTCGAGCCGTCCGGCGTCGATGCCGCGGGCTGTCGCCAGCCCCGGCGCGACCACGGTGACGTCGGTCGCGGCCGTGCGGGCCTCACAGGCGGCGTAGGCGTCGTCGTTCCCGGCGAGTGCCAGCCCGTACACGCTCGCGACTCGACGCCGGCGGCGAAAGAGCGTGTCGATCCCTTCGTTTCGTCGTGTCAACCCCTGCACCAACCTTTATAAATCTTAAATACGAGTCTCAACTCGATATATGACGGACCCCAAGGAAACGATAAACATCGAGAACGTGGTCGCGTCGACGGGGATCGGGCAGGAACTCGACCTCCAGAGCGTCGCGATGGACCTCGAAGGCGCCGACTACGACCCCGAGCAGTTTCCCGGCCTCGTCTATCGGACCCAGAACCCGAAGTCCGCCGCGCTCATCTTCCGCTCGGGCAAGATCGTCTGCACCGGGGCCAAGAGCACCGACGCCGTCCACGAGAGCCTCCACATCGTCTTCGAGAAGCTCCGCGAACTCGAGATCAAGGTCGACGAGGACCCCGAGATCACCGTCCAGAACATCGTCACCTCCGCCGACCTCGGCGTGAACCTCAACCTCAACGCCATCGCCATCGGCCTCGGGTTGGAGAACATCGAGTACGAACCCGAACAGTTCCCCGGGCTCGTCTACCGCATCTCCGATCCGAGCGTCGTCGCGCTGCTGTTCGGCTCCGGCAAACTCGTCATCACCGGCGGGAAACACCCCTCCGACGCCGAGGAGGCGGTCGACAACATCGTCTCGCGGCTCGACGAACTCGGGCTCCTCGACGGCTGACCTCGGCGCTCGCTCCGCCGCGTCCCCTCAGCGCTCTCCGCGGCCCATCCTCTCCGGTCTCTCCTCTCGTCTCCCCGGTCGACGACCGAAGATAGTCGGACATAAGGCCTCCACGTCCGTCGCTCCGGTATGGTCGTCCTCCAGAACGTGCCGTCGGGGAGCGCGGCGCAGGTGGCCGGCACCTTCGCGCTCTTCGCACTCTTCTTCACCGTGACGGCGCACATCGCCGCGCGTAACGTCCTCGGCGACGTTGAGGTGAAGAAAGCCCTCGCCGTCGGACCGGTCGTCCCGGCGATCAGCTTCGTCTTCGTCGCCCTCCAGTGGCCCGCCGCGCTCGCGGTCCCGCTCGCGCTCGCGGCCGACTTCGGCGTCTTCCGCTACCTCTACCGCGCGTCGACCCGGGTCACGGCGTACCTCACGCTCATCCACGTCGTCGTGAGCATCATCCTCGGCGTCGTCGTCTTCGGCCTGCTCGCTCTCATCCAGAGCGCGCCGTGATAGCGCGGCGGATCCGCGTCCGGGGCCGTTCCACGCTCGGCGCGGCCGGCCGGTCAGACGTCGTCGTCGTCCGGCACCTCGGCGATCACGGTCTCGCCGGCACGGACGGTGTCGCCCTCCCTGGCGAGGAGGTGCTCGCGGTCGATCGACGGGGGCAGGAGGACGTCCACGCGGGAGCCGAAGGCGATGTGGCCGAGGCGGTCGCCCTTGGCGACCGAGTCGCCGTCGTGGACGTACGGGACGATCCGGCGGGCGAACCAGCCCGCGATGAGCGAGATCTCGAAGAGGCCGAAGTCGACGTCGACCCGTTCGTTGTTCTCCGACTCCTTCGAGAACGCCGGCCTGTTCGCGCCCGGCGAGTGTTCGACGCCGTCGACGTAGCCCTTCTTCGGCGCGCGGACGACGTGGACGTCGAGGGGGTTCATGTAGACGCCGACGCGGAACTGGTCGCCCTCCTCGCGGACGACGGAGACCTCGCCGTCTGCGGGGGCGACGATCCCCTCCATCGGGGGGTGCCGCTCGGGGTCGCGGAAGTTCCAGAGGGCGAACAGTCCCAGCCCCAGGAGGACGACCGCGAGCGGCGGGACGACGAAGACGGCGACGACCGCCCCGACCAGGAGGGGAAGCGCCCACTTGCGGACGCCGGGTGCGAAGTTCACGCGTGGGCCTCCTCTCCCCACGCGGTGAGGAGATGCGTCAGGTGGAGTCGGTCGTCGGTGCCGGTGGCGATGTCGAGGTCGACCGCGCCGGCGACGCGGTGGAGGCGCGCGAGGTCGTCGTTCCCGAGGTCGCTCCGGCGGGCCACCCGCAACAGGGCCCGCAGGAGGTCGCCGCCCTCGTACCCCTCGTCGTCGAGAAGCGTCCCCAGCGTCTTCCGGGCGTCGCGGTAGTCGCCGGCGCGCGCGTCGGCGAGCACCGACTTGAGCTGGTCGTCGTGGCCGACGTCCTTGATCGTCCGGTGGGCGGCGTCCATCGTGACCTCGCCCTCCGCGGTCGCCGTCGCCTGCGCGCTCAGGATCGCGCGGCGGACGTTCCCGTCGGCGTAGCCGGCGACGAACTCGACGCCGGCGTCGTCGTAGTCGACGCCCTCGCGCTTGACGATCTCCACCAGGACGTCGCGGAGTTCGTCGGTCGTCGGCTTCCGGACCGGCACGACGAAACACCGCGACCGGATCGGCGGGATCAACCGGGAGGGCTGGCGGGTGGCGATGACGAACTGCGTGGTCCGGTGGTGCCGTTCCATCACCCGCCGGAGGGCCTGCTGGAAGTCCTTGCGGACGGTCTCGGCGTTGTCGAAGAGGATCGTCTTGTAGTCGCCTGCGATGGGCGCGTAGCTCGCGGCCTCGCTGAAGACGTGTTTGACCATCTCCCGCTTCGACATGCTCCGGTCGACCAGATGCGCGAATCGTGGGTCGTCGGCGATCTGCTTCTTCGACCGGCCGAAGAAGTCCGCGACGTTGATCTCGACGAGATCCGCGTCGGGGTCGTCGTGGGCTTCCCGCGCGAGGGCCCTGACGGCGGCGGTCTTGCCGACCCCCACGGGACCCTGGAGGACGAGGTTCATCGGTTCGTCGACCGTCCGCCGGAGTCGGTCGCGGACCTCCGGCTGTGGGAGGTCCGACAGCGCCGGCGCGTGCGTCTCCGTCCAGAGCGGCGCGTCCATAGCCTGTGTGTGTCGGCCAGGGAGTAAGAATGGGTCGGTCGCCAGCCCGTCGTTATTCGATCTCGTACTCCGTGTCGGACTCACGATCGCGGTCGGCGTCGCGACGCCGGGCGCGGTCCTCGGCGGCCTCCAGCGTCTCGGTCTCCAGCAGCGCCTCCAGCTTCCGCTCGAACTGCTCCTCGGTGAGTTCACCGCGGGCGTACCGTCCCCTGAGCGTCGCGAGCGGATCGTCGGGATCGGCCGCCGTCGACGCCGAACGGGACTCGCCCGACGGCTCCGCATGGCGTTCGTCCGCACCGACGAGCGCGCTCACGAGCGGGACGACGACGGCGAAGCCGACGACGAACACCACCCAGAACCAGTCCATACCGAGAAACAGCGCGGTGAGAGCCACGCCGAGGACGAGCAACGAGGCGACACCAGTCGCGCGGCTGCGGGCGGGGAGTCGGCGCATACGAGACCGTGGTGGCCGGCGCGAAAAGCGTTGGCGCTCGGTGTGGGCGGGCCGAACGCGTCGAACGGTGGGCGACGGGATGAGGCCGAGCGAGAAACGGGGCGTCGTCGATTCGACAACCGTTTACGGCCACCCGGACGACGACCACGCATGTCGATGAGCGTGACGTTCCTCGGGACCAGCGCGGCCATGCCGACGGCCGAGCGCGCGCCCTCCGCGCTGATGTGTCACCGCGAGGGCGAGCGGTATCTCTTCGACTGCGGCGAGGGCACACAGCGGCAGATGATGCGGTTCGGCACCGGGTTCTCGGTCTCGCACCTGTTCGTCACGCACCTCCACGGCGACCACGTCCTCGGGATCCCCGGGCTGGTCCAGACGTGGGACTTCAACGACCGGAGCGACCCGCTCGCGATCCACGCCCCGCCCGGCTCACGCCGGCACATCGAGTCGCTCCTCCACGCGGGCGGCCACCAGCCGGGCTTTCCCATCCGGGTCAACGAGGTGTCGCCCGGCAGCGTCGCGCTTGACGGCGACGAGTTCGAGGTCCGCGCGTTCGAGACCGAACACCGTACGCGGTCGGTGGGGTGGGCCCTGGTGGAAGACGACCGCCGGGGCCGGTTCGACCGCGCCCGCGCCGAGGAACTCGGCGTGCCCGTCGGGCCGAAGTTCGGCCGACTGCACGACGGCGAACCGGTGGAACTCGACGACGGCCGGGTCGTCCACCCCGAGCAGGTCGTCGGCGAGCCACGACCGGGCCGGCGTCTGGTGTACACGGGCGACACGCGGCCGGTGTGGGCAACCGAGGAGATCGCCCGGGACGCGGACCTGCTGATCCACGAGGCGACGTTCGCGAGCGACGAGGCCGACCGCGCGCAGTCGACCGGACACACGACCGCACGGGAGGCGGGGAACCTCGCCAGGCGAGCAGGGGTAAAACGGCTCGCGCTGACGCACGTCTCCTCGCGCTACGCGGGCGACGCCTCCGCCATCGCGAGCGAGGCCGCCGCAGCGTTCGACGGCGAGTCGGTCGTCGCCCACGACGGCCTCGAACTCGATGTGCCGTTCCCCGAGGAGTGAGCCCACGGCTCAGCAACGTTTTTGTCCCGGTCGACCCTCCGTCGGAGTCGTGCCCTCCAACCGATTCCACCTGGTCGACGTGTTCGCCACCGAACGATACGCCGGCAATCAGCTCGCCGTCGTCGAAACCCCTCACTCCCTGACCGACGACCGGATGGGAGCGCTCGCCGCCGAGTTCGACTTCTCCGAGACGACGTTCGTCTCCCTGGACGGGGAGCCGTACCACACGCGGATCTTCACGCCGCGGGAGGAGATCCCGTTCGCGGGCCATCCGACACTCGGGACGGCGTGGGTCGTCCGCGAGCGCGCTGGGGACGACCTCAACGGGGCCGTCGACGAGGTGGTACTCGAGCTTCCCGTCGGCGAGGTCCCAGTCGACGTCCGGACGACCGACGGGACGGAGACGCTCTGGATGCGACAGCCGACTCCGACGTTCGGCGAGCGACGGAGTCACGAGCGCGCGGCCGCGGTGCTCGGACTCCCGGTCGACGCACTGGACCGCGCTCTTCCGGTGCAGGCCGTCTCGACGGGCCTGCCGACGGTCGTCGTCCCCGTCCGCGACCGCGAGGCGCTGACCGGGATCGAGGTCGACCCCGCGGCGTACGACGCGTTCGTCGCCGATCGCGAGGCGAAGAACGTCCTCGCGTTCTGTTTCGACCCGCGCGAGACGCGAAACGACCTCGCTGTTCGGGTGTTCGCGCCGTACTACGGGGTGCCCGAGGATCCCGCCACGGGGAGCTCGAACGGTTGTCTGGCGGCTTACCTCGCGCGACACCACGCCGACGCGACCGTCTCGGCTCGCGTCGAACAGGGGTACGAACTGGGGCGGCCGTCGCTGCTGTTTCTCGACGCGCACACCACCACCGACGCGGACGACGGGATCGACGTCGAGGTCGGCGGCCGCGTCGTCCCCGTCGGGTCGGGGACGCTCCGCTGAGCGGACGAACTGCACTCAGCCGTTGCGGTCGACCCACGAGAGCAACGAGCGGGCGCGGCGTGCGAGGCCGCGGCCGTCGCGGGTGAGTTCGTACTCCACACGGGGTGGAACCTCGTCGTACTGCGTCCGTTCGAGCATGCCCGCGTCGACGAGCGCTCCCAGCCGGGTCGACAGCGTCGACGTGCTCGCCTCGGGGAGGTGTGCCTCGAACTCCGAAAACCGGGCCGTGCCGTGGGCGTCGACGATACAGAGCAACTGCATCGTGTACTTGCTCGCTAGGGTGTCCATCAGGTCGGTGTCGGGACAGACACACCGCGCGCGGGAACAGGTTTTCATACGAACGGTCACCGTGGTTGCCCAAAGCTTCGAATTCCACACGTGAATAACTTTGGTCCGGGGACGGTCACGGTCCGACGGACGCTCTCGGCGTGGAGTATATATCCGCACCGCTCTTACCGAGCGTGTGAACGACCGGACGAGCGCGCTCGACTCGCTCGTGTTCGGCGTCGACATCCAGAGCGGCGACGTCCGCGGGGACGCGCCGTCGTACGCTGTCGTCGCCTTCGACGGCGAACGGGTCGACCGCGATGTCGTGTCGCACCGCAAGCTCCGGCGGCTCATCGACCGGGAGAACCCGGCAATCGTCGCCACCGACAACATGTACGAGCTCGCGGCCGACAAGGACGAACTGGTGGGGTTTCTGCGATCGCTCCCCGCCGAGACCACGCTGGTGCAGGTGACGGGCGACGAACGGCCCGAACCCCTGTCGCGGGTGGCGTCGCGACACGGCGTCCCCTACGGCAAGAAGCCGATGAAGGAGGCCGAAGCCGCCGCCAGGCTCGCCGCCGCGAACGTCGGCTACGAGGTATCGGCGTTCGAGAACACCACGACGGTGAAGGTGTCGCGGGGTCGGTCGACGGGCAAGGGTGGCTGGAGCGCCGACCGCTACACGCGGCGCATCCACGGCTCGGTGAAACGGACGGCCAGGCAGGTCGAGTCCAAGCTGAAGGAGGCCGGACTGGCGTACGAACGCGACGTCACGGAGAAGTACGGCGGCTACGCCAACGCCGTCTTCACCGTCGAGGCCCCGCCCGAGTCGATCCCCGTCTCCGCGCGACGGTCGGGCGACACGCGGGTCGAGATCGAGCGACAGCGTCGCGACGGCATCGAGTTCGAGCCCCTGGTCAAACGCCGCGACCACGTCATCGTCGGCATCGACCCCGGGACGACCACGGCGGCGGCGGTCGTGGGGCTTGACGGCTCCGTCTTCGACGTCTTCTCCACTCGGACCGAAGACACCGCGGGCGTCATCGAGTGGCTGATCGAACGCGGCCGGCCCCTCGTGGTGGCCGCGGACGTGACGCCGATGCCCGAAACGGTAGAAAAGTTCAGGCGGAGCTTCGACGCCGCGGGGTGGACCCCCGCGAAGGACCTGCCGGTCGACGAGAAACTCCACCGCACGAGAGCGGTCGAGTACGACAACGACCACGAGCGCGACGCGCTGGCGGCGGCGCTGTTCGCGTTCGACGCCCACACGGAGCAGTTCGAGCGGATCTCCCGGAAGGTGCCGCCGAACGTCGACCGCGGGACGGTCATCTCGCGGGTGTTGACGAACGAGGAGTCGGTCGAGAGCGTCCTGCGGGACCTCTCCGACGACGAGGGTGAGGAGGAAGAACAGCACCAACACGAGGAGCGCGAACTCACGGAGGAGGAAAAAGAGATCCGCCGACTGCGCGACCGGGCCCAGCGGTTAGCGTCGGTCGTCGACGACCTCGAATCGACGGTCGCCGAGAAGGAGGAGACGATCGAGGAGTACCGCGAGGAACTGTCCGAGGCGCGGCGGGAAGAGCGACGGAAGGCGCGGGAGCGCCAGGAGGTCTCCCGGCTGGAGCGCGAGAAGAGCCGGCTCGAACGCGAACTGTCGAAGGAGCGCGAGCGGAGCGAGGAACTCGACAGCAAGCTCGAACGGCTGAAGGCGCTGTGGAAGCTCGACCACTCGAACTTCGCGGACGTCAACACCGAGAAGAACCTCGTCCCGGTGAAGGTGGTCGAACAGTTCACCCGCGACGCCATCGACCGCACCGTCGAGGCGTACGGCATCGCCGCGGGCGACGTGGTCTACCTGAGAGACGCCTCCGGTGCGGGGCGGTCGACGGCCGAGCGACTCGCCGAACTCGACCCGCGCGTCGTCCTCCGCCGCGGCGGGCTCTCGGACGTGGCCGACCGGGTGCTGTTCGACCACGGGATCCCCGTCGCGCCCGTCGACGGCGTCACCGTCCAGGAGGTGGACGAACTCGCCGTCGCCCGCGAGTCGGAGGTGCAGGCGGCCATCGAGGACTGGGAACGGCGGGCGGAACAACGGCGTAAACAGCAGAAAGAGAGCATGGTCGACCAGATCATCTCCGAGCACAGAGCGGAGTCACGCGCCGACAGCCGGGAGTGATGTGATCGCCGGGGGCGTCGCCCGCAGCGACCTCGCCGTGGCACCGGCGAGCGCGGGAGTCATCCGCTCGAGGTCGCGTCGCGCCGCCCACGGACCAAGAGCAGATACACCAGCGCGCCGACGAGCGGGACGAGGAAGCTGACGACGGTCCAGGCGACCGCGTAGTCGTCGCCGGCCGACCGGGCGTCGAGGTAGACCCAGGCGGGGAGGACGACGTGCGCGACGAGGAAGTACAGCACGAAGCCGGCGAGCCGTGCGAGGAGCGCGAGGTCGCCGACCGCCACCCACATCGCGACGAGCGGCACCGTGACGAAGACGAGGAAGCCGACGAACAGGACGACCGGGGAGCGGAGGGAAGCCATCGTCTCGTCCGGAGGTATCGAGCCAGTGCGAATCAGGCTGTCGGTCGGAGCCGGGGCTCGCCGGTTCGGCGTCGGCCGAAACGGCTTCCAGAAGTCATATGCCGCATCGTCGATTCCCCACGCGTATGGACGCCTACGAGCGGATCACCCGGAACACGTCCGAGGTGGTCACCGAGGAGGAGGTACGCGCGCTGAGCGAGGATCCCGAGGGCAGGCGGGCGTACGTCGGGTACGAGCCGTCCGGCGTCCTTCACATCGGGCACATGCTCACGGCGAACAAGCTGATCGACCTCCAGGAGGCCGGGTTCGAGGTCGTGATCCTGCTCGCCGACGTCCACGCGTACCTCAACGACAAGGGCACGTTCGACGAGATCCGCGAGACCGCCGAGCGGATGAAAGCGCAGTTCGTCGCCTACGGCCTCGACGAGTCGCGGACGGAGTTCGTCCTCGGCTCGGAGTACCAGCTCGACGAGGAGTACGTCCTCGATCTGCACGCGCTGGAACTCGAAACCACGGTCGCGCGCGCCCAGCGGGCGATGGCCGAGATCCAGCGCGGCGAGCACGCGAAGGTGTCGCAGATGGTCTACCCGCTGATGCAGGCGCTCGACATCGAGTACCTCGACTTGGACCTCGCCGTCGGCGGCCTCGATCAGCGGAAGGTGCACATGCTCGCCCGCGAGGAGCTCCCCTCCGTGGGGTACGAGGCCCGGCCGGCGCTCCACACGCCGATCCTCGCCGACCTCACGACGGGCGTCGGCAAGATGTCCTCCTCGGAAGGAGTGACCATCTCGATGGAGGACGCCGCCGAGGAACTGGTCGAAAAAGTCAACAGCGCGTTCTGCCCGCCGAATGCCGACCCAGACCCCGATTCCGACGGCAACGAGCGCGAGAACCCCGTCCTGCAGATCTTCCAGTACCACGTCTTCCCCCGATTCGACGAGGTGGTCGTCGAGCGGCCCGAGAAGTACGGCGGCGACCTCGAGTACGCGAGTTACGCCGACCTGGAGGCGGACCTCGAATCGGGCGAACTCCACCCGGCGGACGCGAAGGGCGCGTTGGCGACGTACCTCGACGAGCTGATCGCGCCCGGGCGCGAGCTGCTCTGACGAGCCGCGACGACACGGACCCGGCGTACCGAACGGGTCGGCGATCGTGGCGCGCAAAAAAGAGCCCTCGAGCGCGGTCGAGCGGCCGTGTGCGCAGCGGAGGCGGCTCTTTCCGGACGAACGGCGGTTTTAAACCGGATGCTGACTAACGCTCGAATATGGCGAAAGACGGAGAGGAGACGCGACGCGATCTCCGCATGCCCGACGACGACGAGGTGTTCGCCGTCGTGACCGACATGCTCGGTGCTAACCGGGTGACGGTCCGCTGTGCGGACGGCGTCGAGCGCACGGCCCGGATCCCGGGACGGATGCAAAAGCGCATCTGGATCCGCGAGGACGACGTCGTGCTCGTCGAGCCGTGGGACTGGCAGGACGAGAAGGGGGACATCACCTGGCGCTACGAGAAGAGCGAGGCCGACCAGTTGCGCGAAGAAGGCCACATCGCCTGAACGACGGAATTTTCGACGGCGTCCACACGGAGTGCCGAGCCGCGGCTGGACTCGTTCCGAGGCCCCTCCAGTCGTGACGCTCACGTCTGTGTTCGCGGTTGTGACGATGGTGGCGGTCGCGTTCGTGTTCGCTGTCCGGGGTCGTCAGGCCGTGCACCGGTGACCGCACGGTCGTCTCGGTTCCGGTCCACCGAGTACATGTCCGAATCGGCTAAGGAGCGGGTGACAGACCGCGAACCGGGCACTGCTCGTCGTCCCGTTCGTCACGTCCTCGCACCCATCGTCTCTCGCCACCCTCTCCGGCTGCCACGGAACCAGTTCGGCAGCCCGACCGACTCATCGCTCCCTGACACGGATACCCACCCTTTTGACCCACCACTACGTACCCCAAGGCTAGATGACAGAGGAGTTCGGCCTGATCGAACCCGAGGAGGGCGAGGGAGAGGGATTCGGCGACGAGTGGGAGGAGATCGACGTCTCCGACACGGACGCCGACCGCATCGCCCGCAAACGGGATCGGAAGTTCGACGAGTTCCGCAAACGGCTGAAGGACGCCGACCAGTTCAAGGTCGAACAGTCGGTGTTCGACGACGCGACCTTCGCGGCCATCTACAAGCTCGTCCAGGACGGACACGTCGAGGCGTTCGGCGGGCCCATCTCTACAGGAAAGGAAGCGAACGTCTACGAAGCACTGGGAGCAGACGGCGACATCGCCGTGAAGATCTACCGGATCAACGCCTCGGACTTCCAGCACATGCGCGAGTACCTCGACGGGGACCCGCGCTTCGAGGGGATCGGAAACGACAAGGGCAAGATCGTGCTGGCGTGGACGCGCAAGGAGTTCGCGAACCTCGAACGCGCACGCGCGGCGGGCGTCCGCGTGCCAGAGCCGATCGCCGTCGAGCGGAACGTCCTCGTGATGGAGCTCGTCGGGCTCGTCGAAGAGCGGGCCCGGCGGCTCGCGGAGGTCACGGTCGAGAACCCCGAGACGGCGTACGAGGTGGTCCGCGAGTACATGCGACGACTACACGGCGCGGGGCTCGTCCACGGCGACCTCTCGGAGTACAACCTCATCGTCCACGACGGCGAACTCGTGGTGATCGACCTCGGCCAGGCGGTGACGGTCCACCACCGCAACGCCGACGAGTTCCTCAGGCGCGACTGCCGGAACGTGGCGAGTTTCTTCACCCGGCAAGGGCTCGACACCGACCCCGACGACCTCTACGACTACGTGACGAGCACCGAGACGTAACCTGTCGCCGGCTCCGTCTTGGACCGGTCGCAGTCAGCGACGACCCCGACAGTCCAGCACCGCTGACTGTCGGACCGACGCGCAACTAGGGCTATTTCGCTGACCGTCTTAGACGATCGACATGAGCGAGGACACACGCAGACGCGTCGCGATCGCCTGTCAGGGCGGCGGGAGCCACACGGCCTTTACCGCGGGCGTCCTCGACCGTCTGCTCGCCGACCCGGACCCGTCCCACGAGATCGTCGCGCTGACCGGCACGTCCGGCGGCGGCATCTGTGCGTTTCTCGCGTGGTACGGGCTCGCAGGCGCCGCCGGCGAGGCGGCGGGACGTGAACGGGCACGGGAGCTCATCGACCAGGTGTGGCGGGACATCGAGGCGAGCGATCCGGCGGTCGCCGCGGCGAACCGGATGGGCGTCTGGCTGACGCGCGCCCAGGACAACGGCGCGCCGGTCCCCCAACACAGCCCGTACGCCTCCGGCGTGTCGACGTGGACCGAGCGGTACCTCCGGGAGGCGCTCGAACGGGCGGTGCCGCCGGAGGCGCTCGAACGGGTCGTCGACGCACAGCGGGAGTCGTGGACGGGTCCGGCGCTCCACATCGGTGCCGTCGACGTCACCCGGGGGACGTTCCGGACGTTCACCGAGCGCGACGTGACGATCGACGCGGTGCTCGCGTCGGCGGCGATCCCGACGCTGTTCAGGGCCGTAACGGTCGACCAGGAGGGCGAGCCCAGGCAGTACTGGGACGGACTGTTCTCGCAGAACCCGCCCGTGCACGACCTGCTGGCGGGCGTTCCGACGGAGCGAAAGCCCGAGGAGATCTGGCTCGTCCGGATCAACCCACAGCGGCGCGACGATGTCCCGACCACGCTCGAGTCGATCGACAACCGGCGGAACGAACTCGGCGGCAACCTCTCGGTCAACCAGGAGCTCTCGTTCATCCGGCAGGTGAACGAGTGGGTCGCGGACGGCTCCCTGTCGAGGCGGTACCGCCGGGTGGCGGTGCGGACGGTCGGGCTCGACGAAGCGCGTCTGGACCCGCCGCGGGCGCTGAGCACGGCCTCGAAGCTCGACTGTCGACCCGGGTTCGTCGCCGAACTGGAACGGGCGGGACGGGACGCCGCCGACCGGTTCCTCGACGTGGAACGGAACCGTCGACTCGTCCGCGGCACCGTCGACGCGGTCTGGAACACCGACAGTCCCGTGGCCGGCGTCTACCTCGCCGACGACTTCGAGTTGCACGCGGCCGGCCCCGACGGTGGCCAGGGGCCGCGGGCGTACGAGGCGTACGTCGCGCGGTTCCGCGCGGCGCTCGACGGTCTCTCGGTGCAGATCCTCGCGGACGTCGCCGAGCGCGACCGGGTCGCGCTCGTATGGAAGGGCCACGGCCGGCACGTCGGGCGACTGTTCGGCGTCGACCCGACGGACGAGGTGGTCTCGGTTCTGGGGGTCCAGATCGCCCGCGTGACGACGGATGAGGGGGGTTCGCCCGCTATCGCCGAGGCCTGGATGGACGTCGACGACGCCGGCTTCGAGATGGCGCTCGAGACGGTCGAGGGGACCGACGACGTCCCGGTGCCGCGGACGCCGGCGACGCCGGTCGTGACCGACCTGCGAAGCGCCGACGAGGGGCGTTCGATCGGCGTCGACCACGCGGAACTGCTCTGGGGCGAGGGACTGACCGACCTGGCACGCCGGCTCGTCGCCCCCGATCACGTCTTCCGGCGGGCGCGCCGCGACGTTGAGGGGCGCGGGGCGTACCTGGCGCTCGTCGAGTCGTACCGGACGGCGTTTCCCGACCTCCGGGTCACGGTCCGCGATGTCGTCGCCGAGGGTGACCGCGTCGTCGTCCGTGCGGCGATGACCGGCACGCACGAGGAGCCGTTCGACGGCATCGACCCGACCGGACGACGCGTGGAGGCGCACTGGACGTTCGTCCACGAGGTGGCCGACGGCCGGGTCGTCTCGACGGGGATGATCGACGACCACCGGTGGCTGCTCGACCAACTGTCCGCGCGGCCGATCCGGACAGGTCGGACGATCGAACAGTCCACGTCCACCGGTCCGCCGGAGTGAACTCACGACGCCGCCGGCGTCCGCGACACCGTCGCCGGCGGCACCGGTCGCACGAAGGAACGCTTAAACCACTCCGTCGGATACTCGCAGGTATGCAGCACGTGAAGGTGCCGCAGGACCGCATCGGAGTTCTCATCGGTGAAGGCGGTGAGACCATGCGCGAGATCGAGCGTCGCGCGGAGGTCCGCCTCGACATCGACTCCGAGAGCGGGAGCGTCGCCGTCGACACCGTCGGCGACCCCGTCGCGGGGATGGTGGCACCCGATATCGTCCGTGCCGTCGGTCGCGGGTTCAAGCCCGAGGCGGCGCTGTCGCTCCTCGACGACGACCTGCGCATGTTCGAACTCATCGACCTCGCGGACCAGACCCGGAACAAGAACGACCTCCAGCGGCAGAAGGGGCGGCTCATCGGCGAGAACGGTCGCACCCGCGAACTCATGGAAGAACTCACCGGTGCGGAGGTCGTCATCTACGGTTCGACACTCGGCATCATCGGTCAACCCGAGGAGGTCGAGGCCGTCCGCCGGGCGACGAAGATGATCCTTGACGGCGCACCCCACGGCGCGGTCTACTCCTTCCTCGAACGCAAGCACAACGAACTCACCCGCGGCTTCGACGTTCGGTCGTAACCGCCGCCGGGCGGTTCTGCGGCGGGAGTCCGACGCCGACGCCCGAACACGGTCGTCACACACACGACGAGGCGCGCCACCGCGTCGGGGTCGCTGACACCCGGCCGTCCGCCGGACGTGCCCGGACTCGTCCGCGGGCGGTTCGAGCGGTGGGACGGCGACGAACACGCCGCCGCTCGAATATAAATACCCCCGTATCGTGTTAGCAATTCTCGTGTCACACCTCGTCCTCGTGTGGCGATTCGTCGATGCGCGTAGCGGAACTTTTTTATAGAATCGCAAACAACGCATGGGTGACTTATGTCTCAGCGCATGCAGCAGGGACAGCCGATGATCATTCTCGGCGAAGACTCCCAGCGCACACAGGGGAAGGACGCACAGTCGATGAACATCACGGCCGGCAAGGCCGTCGCGGAGTCCGTACGCACGACGCTCGGCCCGAAAGGGATGGACAAGATGCTGGTCGACTCCTCGGGTGGGGTCGTCGTCACGAACGACGGCGTCACCATCCTCAAGGAGATGGACATCGACCACCCCGCGGCGAACATGATCGTCGAGGTGTCGGAGACCCAAGAGGACGAGGTCGGCGACGGCACGACGACCGCGGTCGTCATCGCGGGTGAACTCCTCGACCAGGCCGAGGAACTCATCGACCAGGACGTCCACGCCACCACCATCGCGCAGGGCTTCCGACAGGCCGCCGAGAAGGCCAAAGAGGTCCTCGAAGACAACGCCATCGACGTCTCCGCGGACGACCGCGAGACCCTGGTGAAGATCGCCGCGACGGCGATGACGGGCAAGGGTGCCGAGAGCGCGAAGGACCTCCTCGCGGAGCTCGTCGTCGACGCCGTGCTGGCGGTGGCCGACGAGGACAGCATCGACACGGACAACGTCAGCGTCGAGAAGGTCGTCGGCGGCTCGATCGACAACTCCGAGCTCATCGAGGGCGTCGTCGTCGACAAGGAGCGCGTCGACGAGAACATGCCCTACATGGTCGAGGACGCCAACGTCGCCGTCATCGACGGCGCGCTCGAAGTGCGCGAGACGGAGATCGACGCCGAGGTCAACGTCACGGACCCCGACCAGCTCCAGCAGTTCCTCGACCGCGAGGAGAAGGAACTGAAGGAGCTCGTCGACAAACTCGTCGACGCCGACGTCGACGCCGTCTTCGTCGGTGACGGCATCGACGACATGGCCCAGCACTACCTCGCGAAGGCGGGCATCATCGCCGCACGCCGCGTGAAGGACTCCGACCTCAAGCGCATCGCCCGGTCGACGGGCGGCAAGGTCGTCGGCAGCGTCGACGACCTCGACGCCGACGACATCGGCTTCGCCGGCTCGATCGGCCAGAAGGACATCGGCGGCGACGAGCGGCTGTTCGTCGAGGACGTCGAGGACGCAAAGAGCGTCACACTCGTGCTCCGTGGCGGCACCGAACACGTCGTCGACGAGGTCGAGCGCGCGGTCGAGGACGCGCTGGGCGTCGTCCGCACCACGCTCGAAGACGGCAAGGTCCTGCCCGGCGGCGGGGCCCCCGAGACGGAACTGTCGCTCGAACTGCGCGACTTCGCCGGCTCCGTCGGCGGTCGCGAGCAGCTCGCGATCGAGGCGTTCGCCGACGCGCTGGACGTCGTCCCCCGGACGCTCGCCGAGAACGCCGGTCTCGACCCCATCGACTCTCTCGTCGATCTGCGCTCGAAGCACGACGGTGGCGAGTTCGCCGCCGGCCTCGACGCGTACAGCGGCGAGGTCATCGACATGGAGGCCGAGGGCGTCGTCGAACCGCTCCGCGTCAAGACGCAGGCCATCGAAAGCGCCACCGAGGCGGCCGTGATGATCCTCCGCATCGACGACGTCATTGCCGCGGGCGACCTCAAGGGCGGCGGCAGCGACGACGACGGCGACGACGAGATGCCGCCGGGCGGCGGTGGCATGGGCGGCATGGGCGGCATGGGCGGCATGGGCGGTATGGGCGGCGCGATGTAAGCGAGGTTCTGTAAGAACCTCGTTACCGAGCGGGGAGCGCACCGCGCGACCCGTGAGGTGTGCATTCCAGTTTAGGAATCCACACCCACCCGCCCCCCTGACCTGCTGTACCGCCGCGTAACCGACACTCCCCTCTTTATTGACGGTCCCGAGACGCCGAGAGATCCAGAACTGAAAACGAGCGCCCTCGACGGGTGACACGTCCGGTGGATCGATTCTCCCGACTGATCTTCGTAGGGGCAACTATATGACTGCCGCCGGGAGTACGCGTGTGTATGCAGACTCCGACTCCCGGCGGCACGGCCCTCGTCGGTGCCCGGCGCGGGGCGTCGGCAGGGCGCTTCGTTCGGCCCGGAGGGACCACGCGTGAACGACGCTGACGGCGCGTCGGTCGTCCTGCTCGTCGACGACGACACGGCACGGGCGAGGCGAGCGGGCCGCGCGATCGAACGGACGGCCCCTCCCGTCGACGTCTCGGTCGCCGAACCCGGTTCGGACGCCGTCTCGGCGGCGAGCGAACCGGCGATCCGGTGTGTCGTCACGGCGTGGGGCCGCGCCGACGGCGACGGGGAGTCGTTCCTCTCGGCGCTCAGAGACCGCCGACCGTCGGTGCCGGTGGTGCTCTTCACCGACGTCGACCTCGTGGCGGTGGACGAGGCCGCCGGTGCGTACGACGTGGCCGACGTTCGACCGCGGACCCCGGACGGCCTCGCCGACAGACTGCTCGCGGGGAGCGTCGCCGGACTGATCGACGAGGTCGCGGTTGAGCCGGGTTCGAACGAACGCCCCACCGGAGCGCCCCGGAAGCCCGCCGGCGGAGGCGTTCGCGAGTCGGGTCGGGAGGGCGAGGGGTCGCCCGGCGGACGGGACTGTCTCCACGATCACTGGTACCGGCGTCTCGTCGAGCAGAACATCGTCGGGATCTACGTCATCGAGGACCGGGTGTTCAGCTACGTCAACTCCCGGATGGCCGACGTGTTCGGGACGACGCCGACCGCGATGGAGGGGCGTCCGGTCATGTCGTTCGTCGCCCCGGAGGATCGCTGTCGGGTCGATCAGCATCTTGCGGATAGGGAGGCCGACAGTCGCGAGCGCGCCCACTACGTCTTCACCGGGATATGCGCCGACGGCACGCGGATCGAGGTCGAGGCCAGCGGCGGTCGGATCGCGATCGGCGACGGCGTCGCCATCGTGGGCGTGCTCCTCGACGTGACGGAACGCGAGCGACACGAACGGGAGATCAGGCGGCTCTCGCGGGCGGTCGAACACGCCGCCCCGGCGATCTACGTCACCGACGCCGACGGGCTCATCACCGACGTGAACCCGGCTTTCGAGCGGATCACCGGCTACGACAGTTCGCGGGTCGTCGGCGAGAACCCGCGGCTCCTCAACTCGGAGCGGATGGACGACGACTACTACGACGAGATGTACGCGACGATCAACGGGGGTGACGTGTGGCGCGAGGCCATCGTCGACCGCCGGGCGAACGGCGAACTCTACCACGCCAGACAGACCATCGCGCCCATCCACGAGAACGACCGCATTGAGGGGTTCGTCGCGATCCAAGAGGACGTCACGGAAGAGCGCATCCGACAGCAGGTCCTCCAGGTGTTGCACCGCGTCCTCCGACACAACCTCCGGAACAAGCTGAACGTCATCGCCGGCCACGCCGCGGTGTTGGCCGAGCGACTCGCCGCCACCGGTGACGACACGGGGCTGGCCTCGGCGACGGCCATCCAGCGGGCTACGGCCGAACTGGACGAACTCAGCGACCGGGCGACCGAAGCGGAGTTCGCGCTCGAATCGAGCGGGAGCGACCGACGGCCGATCGATCTCGTCGCGCTCCTTCGGCGACAGTGGGGCCAGTTCGTCGACGAGGAGCACGGGACCGACCTCCTCCTCGACGGACCCGACTGTGCGTGGGTGACGGCCGACGCGACGCTCACCGTCGCCGTCCGGGAACTCCTCCGCGCGGCGGTGTCGCCCACACGCGACCGCCGATCCCCGACGACGACGACGGTTCGACACGCCGGTACCGAGGTGGAACTCCGCCTCCGACTCGACGAGACCGCGATCACCGAGTGGCACCCGATCCGAACGGGGATCGAGACGCCGCTGGAGCACGCGTCGGGCCTCGACATGTGGCTCGCCGAGTGGGTCGTCACTCGGCTCGGCGGCGACCTCCGACTGAGCGACGCGGACGGGGAGTCGCTCCTGATCGTCCGCCTCCCCGAGGCGACTGCGCCGGACGAGACCGAACGCCAGCGTTGAGCGTCGGGGTCGCTCACCTCCCGCACCCCGATTCAAATCCCACGCGCGTCGCTACTGCTCACTGCCGTTCGCAGATAGCGAGCACGATGGGGCTCCCGTGAGAGAAGGAACGGGAGTACATCGTGCGAGTGAAGCCGAGTGAAACGAGTCCGTACGAGCACGATGGGATTTGAACCCACGACCATCGGATTAGAAGTCCGACGCTCTATCCAGGCTGAGCTACGTGCCCTCACTCACGAGAAGACGACGACGGCACAAAAGGGGTACTGGTTTCGACCGGCGTTGCGGTGGCGCGGCTGGCGCGACAGCAGTCGCGCCACCGCGCGAGGGGCGACCGAGTGACCGAGCGAAGCGAGGAAACGAGGGAGTCGACTGGGGAGGCCGGTGGGCCTCACCGCCCTGGCGATTCCGATTCGTCTCCTGACAGACGGCGGCAGCACACCAGCCGTCACCCTCACAGCCCGCTCCTGTTTAGCCGTCGAACCGGTACAGCGACGTCACGTACGGCAGCCGGTTGAACATCCACAGCGCGACCGGCAGGCCGACGATCGTCACGGCGAAAAAGGCCGCGACGTTCGCCCAGAGCCACGAGAGCCACCAGCCGACGAACAGGAAGTACACCACTCGAACGAGGAGCGAGGACTGGCCCCTCCCCGTCGAATCGGGGTCGACGACCGACCGGGGTTCCCTGAGCGTGAGCACCGTCGGGACGAGGTTGATGAGTTTGATCCCGAGCGGCAGGAGGATGATCGTGGCGTTGAGCAGCCACGCGACGTTGACGACCAGCGGCGTGAGCCACCAGCCGACGAGGACGAACCACAGCGCGCGGACGAGGAGGGAGCGTTGTGTCATGAGGGAGAGAGACCACCGACGGCAAAGAGCGCGTCGCCGAGCGCGACGAACGGAACATCTATCCCGCCGACTCGAATACCACCGGGCATGAGCAAAGGTCGGTCGCGGGGAACCGAGGCCAGTCCCGTACGGGCAGGGACGGCCCCGGACGGGGGCGAACGCGAACGTGAACGCACCGACGGACGGGGAGCCACGTTCGGATGACCGAGGGTCGCGTGATCGGCACGGTGGGGCTCCCGGGAAGTGGCAAGGGGGAGGCCGCGGCCGTCGCGGAGCGGGCCGGCATCCCCGTGGTGACGATGGGCGACGTCGTCCGCAAGGAGACTGAAGAGCGGGGCCTCCCGCCCGAAGAGCACGGACAGGTGGCGCGGGCGCTCCGCGAGGCCAACGGACCCGACGCCATCGCGGCGCGATCGATCCCGATGGTCGAGGACTACCTCGCCGAGGCCGACCAGGTCGTCGTCGACGGCCTCCGGTCGGGCGTCGAGGTCGACCGCTTCGAGGAGGCGTTCGGCGACGGCTTCACGCTGGTGAGCATCGAGGCCCCGTTCGAGGTGCGTGCTGCGCGCCTCGCCGAGCGAGGGCGCGACCTGACCGACGAGGACCGCGATGCCCTCTTGGACCGCGAACAGCGCGAACTCGACTTCGGCATGGACGAGGCGATGGGCCGCGCGGACGCCGTCATCGAGAACACCGACTCGCTGGCGTCGTTCCGCGAGCGGGTGCGGTCGGTCCTCGACATCCCGGCACCCACGGAGACGACGGCCGACGGCCGGGAGGTGACCGACCAGTGACGAAGGTGTACAGCGTCGACGTCAGGATCGTCGCGCCCGTCCGCGACACCGAAGTCGCCGACCGCGTCGTCGACGCGGTGACGAACCTCTTCCCCGAGGCCGACGTCGAGCGCGAGGCGGGGCAGGTCGTCGCCGACGTGCACTCGATGGATCGGTTCTCCGAACGCCTGCACGAACAGGAGATCCTCGACACCGCCCGTCGGGAGTTCTTTCGCCGCGCCGACGACGAGGGCTTCTCGTTCGCGCTGAAGAAACAGGCCGCGTTCAAAGGTGTCGTCAACTTCTCCGTCGGGAACCCGGCCGAACTCGGCGACATCGAGGTACACGTCACGGTGCGGTCGCCGTCGGTCGAGGCGTACGTCGACGCTGTCGCGCCGCCGACCGAAGACGGACGGCCGATCGACCCGGACGGCGGGTAGCGGCCGGTCGTCGGCGCTCGACCGCGGCCCAATCGAATCGAGTCGAGTCGAATCGAGTTACTCGAACAGATCCGTGTGCCGGCTCGCGAGATCGGAGTAGTCGCCCGACGAGTACGCCTCGAACGCCTCCTCGGCATCGAACGTGGTCTCCGACAGGGGCGTCACCTTCGCCGGCACCCCGCGCGCGAACGATTCCGCGGGGATGTCGAGCCCCTCGGGAACGACGGTCCCGACGGCGACGATGCTTCCGTGACCGATGTGCGTGTCGGAGACCGTCGAGTTGAACCCGACCATCGAGCCGTCGCCGACGGTTGTCTCGTTCAACACGGCCCCGTGACCCACCATCACGCGCTCGCCGAGGCGGGCCGCGTGGAGGACGGCGTTGTCGCCGACGTGCGACTGGCCGCCGACGACGACCGGGCCGATGTCGCCCCGGAGCACCACGCCGGGCCAGACGCTCGCATCCGGCCCCACGCGGACGTCGCCGACGAGCGTGGCGTCCTGTGCGACGTTCGCCGAGTCAGCGATCGTCGGTGTCGTCCCTTCGAACTCGTATCGTCGCCTGTCTGTCATGCCGTGCTGTGTGTGGCCGGGGATTGAGTATCTTGCCCCGATCTGACCGGGATCCGGTGCGTGCTCGGGCGCGGACGTGCCGGTCGGCGACGACTCCTCCTGACACCCACTCCACGCCATCAGTCCGCGGTCGGGGTGAGCGCCGCGATCCCCACGCCGTCGTCGGTGACGCCGCCGACGAACAGCGCGCCGTCGACGACCGCGGACCCCGCCGAGAGCCGTCCCTCGAAGCCACCGAGCCGCCAGACGATCTCGTCGCTCGACGGGTCGAGCCGTCCACGACGGGCGCTCCGTCCGCGGATCGACGGCGAACAGGAAGCCGCCACGGGGAGCGTCGTCGACGGGAGAGATCGAACCCGGTCCGGTCGCGACGAAGACGCGCTCGGCATCGGTGACGGGGCTGGAGAACCGACTCCGCCGGAGCAGCCGGTCGGCGTCGTCGACCCGTTCCCAGAGCCGCCACTCGCGAGAGGTCGGTTCGTCACCGGGACCGTGAGACGCGGGCGCGCGGCCGGCGTTCGTCGACGTGCCGTGGGGAGCGGGCCAGACGGCGCTCACGGCCGCCGCGTTCGGTTCCGCGGGCGAAGACGAACAGCTGGCCCAGCCCGCGAGGGCGCTCGTGCCGAGAGCGGCGAGGCGGGCGCGACGGTCCACGTGCCCGCTCGTTCCCGAGTGACGGGCAAAAGTCTTCTCGATGGCGGGGGATCACACGGCCAACAGTACCGCGACGGCGACGCCGATGAAGACGATCTTCAGCGCCGTGTTGACGGCGACGACCTTCGACCCGAAGGCGGGCCCCCAGATGCCGTACTGGAACGGGATCGACCGCTTGAACGTCGAGACGGCGAACGAGACGATCCCGCCGAGGAGCATCGTCGCCACGGCCTGCCTGGGGGTGAACTCGACGCCCACGAGCGGGGCGATGGTCGCCGCGCCGGCGGTGGTGTCGAGCGCGAAGACGGCGATGACGGGGATCGACGCCCCCGGGAGCCCCACGACGGTCGCCAGGGGGTCCGCGACGTCGGTGAGCGCCGTGAGGTCGTACGTCCGGGTGAGGGCGACGACGAGCGTGTAGACCACTGCGAGCCGGGGGACGATGCGCCGGAGCTTCGGGAGCGTCCGGTGCCAGGCGTGCGTGACGACCTCGCGCGGACCGTCCGGATCGTCGTCCCGCGCCCCGCCGTCGGCCGCGACGGTCGCCGAGCGGTCGACGTTCGCGGGTGAGAGGAGGAGCGCGCCGGCGGCGACGCCCGTCAGCGTGATCCCGAGCGCGACGAGCGCGCGCGAGCCGACGTACAGGACGCCGACCTCGAACCCGAGGATCGGGATGAGCACAGGCACGTAGAACGTGAAGATGTGCTGGACGAAGCCGAAGAACGTGTTGATGGTGACGGCGACGAGCGTCGCGCGGTCGTCCAGCATCCCCGACTCGCGGAACTCCGCGAGCATGCCGTAGCCCGCCGTCGTCGACGCCGCGGTGGTGAGGATGGCGGTCCCGACCTCGTCCGGGAGGTTCGCCGGGTCGGTGAGAAACCGCGACAGCCCGGCGACGCGCTCGACGACGCCGAACCCCACCGCCAGGTTCGCGAGGAATACCCCGCACGCGATGAGGACGGCGATGCGCGCGACGCGCGGCGCGACGTCCGCAAGCACCGGGACGAGCGCGTTCGACTGGAGCCCGACGGCGACCGAGAACACGGTCGATGCTCCGGGCCGAGCGATCAAATGGGCGTCGGTCGCACGGCGGTCACCGTGGCGGGCGGCCCGCGCCCCGACCGCCGGTCAGAGTGAACCGGCGACGATGAGCACGATGACCGCGCCGCCGGCGGCGAGCGACGCGGTGAGCGACGCCGCGGCGGCCGTTTCGCCGGCGTACCGCGTCCCGAAGACGGCTCCCGAGACCCCGGCGACGATGAGCGCCACGACGGCCGTCTGTGCGGCCGCGAGGGTCAGGAACGGGCTGACGAGCTGCACGAAAAGCGTCGCGACGATGCCCAGAAACGGGGCGGCGACGTACGGCCGGCTTCGCCCCGGAAGCGCGAGAGAACCCATCGTCCGTACCACGCGGATCGGTGACTAAAAGTCATCCGTCCCGTGGGCGAACCGTCTGAATCGCGTTCGTCTGCGACTCGGGCTCGTTCTCGTTCCTCCCGCGGCTCCGACGGACTTCATCGTCCAGTGTCGGATCGGAGATGATTCGAGGCCGGGTGTCGCTACTGAACCCCATCACAGCGCGCCCGACTCGGCTTTCACGCCACGTACAGCTGTACCGCGCCGAACAGTACCAGCACGCCCAGCACGTCCGAGGCGTTCGTCACCACGGGGATGACGACGTCGTCGGGGTCGAGGCTGAAGCGGTAGGCGGCGTACGTCGCCACGAGCGTCACGACGACCGCGAGCACCGCGAGCGCGACCCCGCTCGTGACGCTTACGGCGAGCACCGTCGACAGCGGCAGTCGGGCCGTGCCGAGGAGCGTCGAGAGCGTCCACGCCCCCGCGCCGATGACGGGGAAGACGGTGATCGACAGGGCCAGCGTGGCGACGGCGTTGCCCACCAGCGCTTCGTCCCCCGGATCGAACGACAGCGTCCCGAGGTGGAAGGCGGTCGAGAGCCGGGCGGCGAGGATGCTCCCGAGGTTGCCCGCGGTGCCGATAGTGACGGGCACCAGGACCAGGAGAGTCGGAAACCGCAGGAGCGACGACTCGAAGCTCCCGAGCACGAGCCCCGAGCCGATCTCGACCAGGGTCAACACGAGGAGGACGGGCAGCATCGCGCGGGTGATCGCCCGGACGGTCCACTCGGTGGGCATCAGCCACCCCCTCCGAGCGCGAGGACGAGCCGCACGGCCAGGAGGAGAAAGAGCACGCCGAACACGTCGCCGGTCGTGGTGACGATCGGACCGACGAGCGTGTCGGGGTCGCGCCCGCGGCGGTAGCCCGCGAAGACGACGGTCACCACCACGACGGTCAGGACGACGCCCGAGAGGACGCCGGCGACGAGCGCGACGCCCACGAGGGTCGGGAGGGGCGCGACCGGCTCACCGATTCCCGTGAGGAGCGCGAAGACGACGACGGAGGCGAACGTCGATGCGAGGAGGCCGTTCGAGATCGCGGCCGCGGCCGCCGCCCCCAGCCGCCGGTCGGCCGCCGAGAGCCGCGGTTCGACGAGGCCCTGGTGGAGCGCGGTCGCGATCCGCGCGCCGAGCGAGCCGTAGACGTTGCCGCGGGTCGCCAAAAGCGCCGGGATCAACACGAGGAGGCCGGGGACGGCGCGGAGTTCCGGGCGCATCCCACCGAGCACGACGCCGGCGAGGAGGCCGCCGGCGAGGCTGGCCACGAGCGCAGGGAGCGCGTCGCGGTACGCCTCCGCGGCGACCTCACGGACGGTCATCGTGCCGACGGACGGCCCCCTGGATTAAAAGTAGGGCGCAACGCCCCGCCGACCGACGGCGGGGTCAGGAGACGACGAGGTCGTCGGCCCGCTCCCCGCCGGCGTGGCGGTCGACGGCCGCTCTGAGGCTCCGTTCGAGCGACGTGGTGAGCGGCCCGAACGCCCGCCACCGAACCCGGCCCTCGGAGAGCAACAGGGCGTACACCCGGTCGAGCCCGTCGAGCACCAGCGCCCGCCGGAACGTCGAGAGATCGGTGTGGGCGGTGAGCGACCGGCTGTCGACGCCGTCGTCCCCGCCAGCGTCGGTCCCACGGTCACCGGTGATCCGGAGTTCGTCGGCCAGTAACGACTGGACGGCCTCCGGCAGTTCCGGAAGGACGAGGAGGTCGTAACACCAGAAGTTGGGGACGGCGTCGGCGAGGTCGGCCGCGAGCGGGACCCACGTCTCGGCGTCGCCGGCGAGCCGTGGGGTAAAGCGGACGAGCAGGAGCGTCGGGTCGTCCCCGGTGTCGGTCGGCAACGTCACCGATCGACCGTCGAGGTCCCGCGCCTGGAGCTCGGGGAATCGCATGCGATAGAGTACTCTCCAGCGAGTATAAGCTTTCTCGGCGGGACTCGAACCGCTCCGACCCGCACGAAGCACCCCGAACGGCGCGGCTCACGAGCGGACCTCGTCGCCGAACGCCGCGACGAGGTCGTCGTTGAGAACCGCTCCGTCGGTCCGCCGCTGGACGACAGCGAGCCACCGGCCGTACTTCCCTCGCTGGTCGTCCTTCGCCGTCTCGACGAACACCGGCCACTCCCGCTCGTCCGTCTCGTCGACCCACTCCTCGACGAACGCTTTCTGTCGCTGGCCGGCCGCGTACTCCTCGCTGTCCTTCGGAACCCCGAACGTCTCCGCCGTGTCGACGCCACGGAGCCGAACCCGTGCCTCGTCACCCGTGAGGCTCACGCCGAACCCCAGATCGATTCCGAGGTCGAGGGTATCGCCGTCGACGACGCGCTCCACGCGGGCACGATACTGCCAGATATCCATGAGAAGGGTTACTCAGCCAACATAATAACCGTGCGCCTCGGACCGGTACCGGATCGATCGTCGATGCCGAGTCGGCCGTCGAGTCGGACGGCCGGGGTCGATCAGTCGCCGAACGGACCCATTCCGCCCATGCCGCCCATCCCGCCACCGCCGCCCTGTTTCTGGAGCTTCTTCATCATCCGCTGCATGTCGCCGTCGCCCATCCCCTGGAACTGCTTGAGGGTCCGCTCCATCATCTTGTGCTGCTGGAGCAATTCCTGTACGGTCTCCTCGTCGGTGCCGGAGCCGCGGGCGACGCGGCGGACCTGTTGTGCGCCGACGGAACGGGGGTTCTCCATCTCGGCGTCGGTCATCGAGTCCATGATGACCTCGAACTTCCGCATTCTATCCTGGGTGACGTCCATCGCGTCGTCGGGCAGTTGGTCCTTGAGACCGCCGCCCAGCCCGGGGATCATATCCATCACCTGGTCGAGCGGGCCCATCTTGTTCATCGCCTCCATCTGCTTTTGCATGTCCTTCAGGGTGAACGACCCCTTCATGATGTCCTCGGGGTCCCAGTCGTCGTCCTCACCCCCCGTCTCGGCCATCGCTCGCTCGACGCGCTCGGAGAGCTGTTTGAGGTCGCCCATGCCCAGGAGGCGGGAGATGAAGCCGTTGGGCTCGAACCGCTCGATGTCCTGGACGGTCTCGCCCGTTCCCAGGAAGGAGATCGAGGAACCGGTCTCGTTCACCGCGGTGAGCGCGCCGCCGCCTTTGGCCGTGCCGTCGAGCTTCGTGATGACGACACCGCCGATGCCGATCGAGCCGTCGAACTCCTTCGCTTGCTCTTTCGCCCCCTGCCCGATCGCGGCGTCGAGGACGAGGAGGTTCAGATCTGGATCGACGACGGACTCGATCTCCTCGATCTCGTCGATGAGGTCGGCCTCGAGCGCGTGCCGCCCGGCGGTGTCGACGATGTGGACGTCGGCGTCCTCGGTCGCCTCTAGCCCTTCCTCGGCGATCCGGACGGGGTCGTCACAGCCCGGATCCCCGTAGAAGTCGACTTCGGCCCGTTCGCACATCTGTTTGGCCTGGTCGTACGCGCCGGGGCGGAACGTGTCCGTCTGGATCACGGCGGGACGAAGCCCCTTCTTCGAGAACCACCACGCCATCTTGGCCGCAGTGGTGGTTTTCCCCGACCCCTGGAGGCCGGCGAGCATGATGGTCTGCGGTTCGAGCGGGATCTCCGTCGACTCGCCGATGAGGTCGACGAGTTCCTCGTAGACGATCTTCAGGACGTGATCTCGGGCGCTCGTTCCGGCCGGCGGCTCCTCGTCGAGCGCGCGGGACTTGATGGCGTCCGACAGCTCCATCACGAGGCTCACGTCGACGTCGGCGGAGAGGAGCGAGCGCTGGATCTCCTTGACGATCTCTTGGACGTCGTCCTCGTCGAGACGGGACTTCCCCTGGAGCTTGTCCAACGAGCCCCTGAGGGAACTCCCGAGATTGTCGAGTACCATTGTATTGCGTGCGAGTAGGTGACGGACCGGGTAAAGGCTTTGTTCGTCGTGGACGGGTCGAAGACACGAGTCGAAGGGGGCGGACTCGGTTCGCAACGACGAGCAGGTGAACGGGGCCGAGTTGCCGCGGCCGGTGGATCCACGCCCCCCGAGGCCAACACTCATCTCGAACCCGGCCCGAGCCTGAACCGACATGCGCGACACCGACAGCGTGCTCGCCCGACTCAAGCGGCCGCTTCTCTTCGTGATGGGTGTACTCTACGTCGTCGCGGGCGTGATGCACTTCGTCGTTCCCGGCGTCTACGCGCAGATCGTGCCGCCGGTGCTCCCACGCCCCCTCGCGCTCGTCTACCTCTCGGGCGTCGCGGAGATCGTCCTCGGCGTCGCCGTGTTGCTCCCTCGAACGCGCCGCCTCGCCGCGTGGGGACTCGTTTTCCTCCTCGTCGCGATCTTCCCGGCGAACGTCTACATGGCGACACACGACGTGGTGCTCGAGGGGGTCCCGGCGTGGGCCAGCCGCCCGTCGGACGCCGCGACGTGGGCACGGCTCCCGTTGCAGGTCGTGCTCGTCGGCTGGGCGTGGTGGTACACCCGCCCGACGGACGACACGGACTGACTGGCCCGGTCAGCCGTCGACCGCGTCCCCGCTCGCCGTCCCCGGATCGACGGCGGTCCAGACGTCGACCTCGTCGCCGGTGCCGGGGTCGCGCTCGGCCACGTTCCCGAACAGTTCGCGGACGAACACCTCGGCCCCCGCCACCGACAGCGAGTCGAGGTCGGCGGCCTCCAGCTGTCCCAGCGCGAGCGACGTCCCGCTCCCGAGGGCCATCGGGGGGTCCGAGAGCGTCGACCCGTCGGCGTAGATCGCCCGAACCGCCGCCCGGTCCCCGTTCTCCGCCTCGTCCTCGCGGGCCGCGACGATCGCTTCGATCCCGGTCTCGCTCGCGACCTCGCTCCCGACCCGTTCGAGGACCGCGATGGAGACCGGGCCGCGTTCGAGCCGGTACGACCGGAGTTCGCTCTCCAAGCGGTCGGCGAAGCGATCGACGTCGGAGCCGACGGCGGCCGTTCCGGCGTCGTCGGGGTCGAACCCGAAATCGAAGACGTGCCGGCGGTTACGGCTCTCGACGCGGCCGCCGCGGACGAGCACACGGTCGCCCGCGAGGACGACGCCGTCCCGACAGCGAAGCCCGACGATGGTACTCATGCCCGAAGCGAGGCGTCGGAGCGGGAAAAACAGCCGGCCTGCCTACTCGTCGCCGAGGAGGCTGGCGACGAGTTCCTCGGGGTCGAACCGGGTGAGGTCGTCGTACCCCTGGCCGACGCCGAGAAAGAGGATCGGCTTGCCGGTGACGTACGCGATGGAGATGGCCGCGCCGCCCTGGGAGTCGGCGTCGGCCTTCGTGAGGATCGCCCCGTCGATCTCGGCGGCCTCGTCGAACTTCTTCGCCCGCTGGACGGCGTCCTGGCCGGCGACGGCCTCGTCGACGAACAGCGTCATGTCCGGGTCGACGACGCGGTCGATCTTCTCCAGCTGGGCCATCAGGTCGTTCGAGGTGTGGAGCCGCCCGGCCGTGTCGCCGAGGACCACGTCGATCCCGTGGGCCTCGGCGTACTCGACGGCGTCGTAGATCACGGCGGCGGGGTCGCCGCCCTGGTCGTGGCTGATGAGCTTCTTTCCGAGGTTGTCGGCGTGGCGCTGGATCTGCTCGTTCGCGCCCGCCCGGTAGGTGTCGCCGTTCGCCAACACCGTCGACAGCCCGCGCGCCTCGAAGTAGCGCGCGAGTTTCGCGATCGACGTCGTCTTGCCGACGCCGTTGACGCCGGTGAAGATCAGGGTGACGGGCTTGTCGGCTTCCTGAACGCGCTCGTCGAAGTCGAACTGGCCGACGGAGATGACCTCTAACAGCGCGTCCGACAGCGCCTCGGAGACGAGTTCCGCGGTGGTGTCGACCTGTTTTCGCGACTCCCCGATCATCTTCTCGCGGATCGTCTCCAAAATCGCCTCGGCGACGTTCATCTCCACGTCCGACTCCAAAAGCGCCATCTCGAGCTGCCAGAGCGGCTCTTCGAGGTCCTCCTCCTCGATGATGATCCGCCCGGTCGCGAACGCCTTCGCCCGCTGGAACGTGCTGGCGCTCTGCTGCTCGCTCCCGGCGGCCGCCTCGACGGCCGACTCGACACCCTCGGCGGCGAGGGTCTCGTCGGAGAGGTCGACGTCGTCCGGGACGTCGGTCGCCCCGGAACCGACGTCCGACGAGTCGACCCCGTCGTCGGACTCCGCCTCCGTCTCCGCCGTCACCGGCTCTCGGCCGCTGTCGCTCTCGGCGCCGGGTTCGGTGCCCGACTCCGTCTCCTCCGCGTCGACGGTCGCGTCGTCGCCCGTCCCGTCCGACTCGGTCGGCTCGGTCGATGCGGCGGCGTCGGTCCCCGGCTCCGTCTCGGGCTGTGACGCCGGTGTCTCGCCGCCGGCGGTCGTCCCGGTCGGCGTGTCGGCCGCGGTGTCGACTCCGGCTTCCGCCTCGGCATCGGCCGAACTCTCGGACTCGGAGTCGGCCTTCTCCTCGGCTTTCTCCTCGGCCGTCTCTTCGACGTCTTTTCTGAAGCTGTTCAGCTTGTCCTTCAGGCCGTCGAACATCGGCGGTTACTCGTCGTCGCCCTCTGACTGCGCCTGCATCTGCTGCATCTGCTGCATCTGTTGCTGCTGCATCTGCTGTTGCATCTGCTGGGCCTGCTGTTCGAGTTCGGAACTCTCCGCTTCGAGCTCGTCGATTTCCTCGCGGACCCCGGCGATGCGGTCGTCGATCGCGTCCCGCTTGTGTTCGAGCGCCTCCGCGGCGGCGTCCTGTTCCTGCTCCGCGGCGTAGTTGCCGCCGAGCTCGACGATGATCTCGTCGATGTCCTGAATCTCGGCGCGAACGTACGCCCCGCCGCCGAGCGGCACCTGCACCGTCGACCCGGTCTCGAGCGTCTCGATGGCGTCGACGGCCTCGTCGATCTCCTCCTGCTCGTTCTGGTACGCCTCGACTTCGGCTTCGAGCTCGTCGATCTCGCCCTGGATCGCCTGGAGTTCCTGCGAGAGCTGCTGGAGCTGCTGGTTGCCGCCGCCACCCATCATGCGGCGGTCACCTCCCCGAGCTCGATCCGTGCGCGTTTGAGATTGTGCTCGCTGCCGAGCTGTGAGAGGACGTGCTCGCGAGCGACCGACTCGTTCGGAGCCGCGATGGCCTTCGTGAACTCCTGGAAGCCGTGCCGCGTCTGGAAGCGGCCGCTCACCGTAAACTGGCTCATGTCTACGCCTGGGAGAAGGAGCGGGAAGAGTCTTCCTACTCGGCCCCGCCGGGGGACCGAGACCGACCGACGAGCGCGACGGATCTCGTCCGGGAACGCGACGGGTCGCGGGTCAGTCGATGTAGCCGAGGGCGTCCTCGATCCGGCCGAGCTCGGGCCCGGTCGTGTCCTCGCCGACGACGTAGCCGGCGTCGTTGGCGACGAGTCCGGAGCCGACGAGCGGTGCGCCGTAGTTCACGGTGCCGATGTCGGCACGCACGTCGAGGTGTGCTTCGAGCGCTTCGAGCTCCGGCTCTCTCGACTTCGGGTGACAGAGCACGCCGCGGTTGTTGGCGACGGCCGCCGTCCCCACGGTCCGAACGTCGGCGAGATCGCCGCGTTCGACGGGGACCGCCAGCGCCTCCTCGACGACCGCGACGGCCTCGCCGGAGAGGTCGGGGTGGACGTACGCGCCGTAATCGTTCGTGAGCACGACGTTGCCGGCGGCGTTGATCCGGCCGGGGAGTTCGTACACCGGGCGGTTGGCGGTGTCGGCGATCGCCTCGCGCTCGCGCTCCGTCGATCGGCTCGTGACGAGGATCCCGTTCTCGTTGCCGACGGCGAGCGCCCCGACGGTGCCGGAGCCCCCGACGGTCGTCGCGAGGGTCGGGACGCCCAGCTCTTCGCCCATGGTGGCAACGAGATCCGCGTCGGCGTCCGGTCGGACGAGAAGACAGTCGTCGCTCGCGCGTGCGAAGACACCGACGTACGACGAGCCGGCGAAGGAAGCGCGGAGCACGCGTTATCGCGCCGGTTCGGCCTCGACGATCGGCTCGCCGTCTTCGACGAACCGCGCGGCGCGAACGCGGAGCTTGCTCGGTGGGCTCTTCTGCCCACGTGCCCACACGGTCTCGTTGAGCGACGGGTCCAGTCGGACGTCGCTTTCGTCGACCTTGAAGTGCTTCGCGAGATGCTCGCGGATGAGCGTCATTGCCTTGCCGGCCTGTTCGTGATCCGGTGCGGCCTTGACCGCGCGCAACGGAACGGTGACGACACGTTCTTCGAAGTCGTTGGTGCTCATCGCTTACTCACTCGTCCGTGTCGCTGCGCCGCCAGTTGCGTCGCTTGGGGTTGCGCTGGACTTCCATGTCCGTCTTCATCATGACCCACGCGGGAACCCGGCTGTTCTGCCGTTCGAGTTTGGCCAGCCGCTTCTTCTTGGCCTTCGACTTCTTACCCATAGTGACGGGTACTTCTTCAGCGCCGCATAAAATCTTGTTCTTTCGCACCTCGCCCCACCGGCCCCACTCTTCGGTTCGAGCGCTCCCCGAGCGACGCACCGCTCTCGACCCGACTCGTTTCGTATCGTCGCATGCGGTGTACGACCGGCCACGGCAGGAGACCGAATCGACCGACTGGACGGACCTTCCACGGTCACGACGGCGGCCGCTCGCTCCTCCGGAACGCGAAGCTCTGACCGCCCGCACGGTCGGCGACCCTCGATCGAGGGCGTCTTCGAACCGGCATCTGGCCGCGGCGCTCCACGCTGGGCGCGCGCGGCCCACCTGCGCTTTCGTCCGACACCCGATCTCACACCAGTCTGGGGCCGACGGGACCACCGCGAGACGGTTCGCTGTCGACTGTTTCCCACCGAACGAGGCGTTGCTCGCCGTCGAGCACGGGAAGGAGTGTTCGACCGTCTTCAGCACGGCCCGGTTGCGGTCGTTACGACCTGTCGCCACCCGCGACCGTCAAAACGCGACTGTCGGCCTGATCGTGTCACAGCGGGGAATACGAGCCTCCAAACCGCCGTAACCGCGGCGTTCGACGGTGTGGCTCGTCCGCGGCGACCTGCGACGATAAATCGTATCCTGCGATACGAAATGACGGTCGAGGCGGTTCCACGCGGAGAGTCCGCGACGGGTCGGCGATGAAGGGGCGAGCGTCGCGAACGCGCCGCTCGCGACGCCGGTGTGGACCGTCGCCATCTGGGCCGGGGCCTCTGTTCCCCTCTGACTCACTTTCTGTCCCAGTGTCGACGCTCCGCCTCTGCGAGGAGCACGTGCGGTGTTCCCGTCCTGACCGCTCGGTGGGGACCCGACCGCCCCTGATCAGATCTCCGACTCGTCGACGACCCGTTCGCTCACGGGGGAGTCGTACGCCTCGAAGCGCGCGAGGAGCTCGGCCGGGTCGTCGGTGACCGTGAGGAGCTCTCTGTGTGCGGGTTCGACGAAGCCGGCCTCGACCTGCACGTCGAAGAAGGAGACGAGACCGTCGTAGTAGCCGGCGACGTTCAACAGCCCGCAGGGATCGGTGTGAAATCCCAGCTGTGCCCAGGTCAACATCTCGACGAGTTCCTCGAGCGTTCCGAACCCACCAGGGAGGGCGACGAAGCCGTCGGCGAGCTCGGCCATCCGACGCTTGCGGGTGTGCATCGAGTCGACGACCGCGAGTTCGGTCAGTTCCTCGTGGGCGACCTCGCGCTCGAAGAGCGCCTCGGGGATGACGCCGAACACCTCGCCGCCGGCAGTGAGCGCGCTGTCGGCAACGGCTCCCATCATTCCGACGTCGCCGCCACCGTAGACGAGTCCGACCCCGCGGTCGGCGAGCAGTCGGCCGAACGATTCGGCGGCTGCAAGGAAAGCAGGGTCGTTTCCGGGGCGCGAACCGCAGTAGACGCAGATCCGGTCCATACTCGGGGATGCCACCGGCCGATCATAAGTCGCCCGTCAACCCGGCCGACGCGGCAGGACGAGACCACGAGTTCGCGTCTCCGACCCGATTTTATGTAGCGACATACGATACAAACACGCGACTGCCGGGGTCTGTACTGATCAGCTCGGCTGACGGACCCGGCTCGCGCACGGGCCGTTCGGTACCCCGAACGCGGTCTCTCCTTGACGCTCCGGGTTCTCGTCGCGCTCGTCACGACGCGGCCACGACTGTCGATCCGCGGTCGGTCTCGATCATCGGCGGGAGCATCCGAGCCGAAGGGGACGACGAGGGGGCGACGACAGACGTCCGGCGTGAGCTGCGAGGCGGCCCCGGCACACTCGCCGACGACCGTCCGGCGGGTGCCGGACCGGACGGCGGGTGGGCACGCTCGTGTCTCCGTCGAGGGACGCGAGTGGGTGTGTGGCGTGGGGCGAGCGGTGAGTTCAGTCCCGCCGCTCAGAACGTCACCCGCTCGAGCAGTCGCCGCGTGAACGGCGGCCGCCGAGACTCGTGCGGGTAGACCGTCACCGTCGTACAGCCCGGAGTCGGGAACACCGGGCTGTCGTCGAACAGCGCGTCCTGTACGCTGTCGACGGAGCCACGGCGCACCAGCAGGTCCGGTCGGAACGGCTGGCCGCCGTCGGTCCGGACGGACTCGGAGCGGACCGGCACGGAGAGGAGTTCGGACAATTCCGACTGGTAGTCGGCGATCGTGCGCCTGTACTGGTCGCTTTCCCTGCCGTCGGCGGGGTACCAGAGCGACACGCTGCCGTCGTTGGCCGTGGCGACCGTCTCGGCGACGTTCACCGCGAGGGGCGGGTACGGCCCCCCGTCGCCCGAGAGGACGACGCGTTCCGGGCGATCGTAGCCGAGGTTGTCGACGAGGAGCACGTCACACGGGGCGTGTCGGACGACCCAGTCGACGGGGTCACCGACCAGTCGCGACCGGAGCCGAAGCGGCTCGTGTTCGGCGACGATCGTGTCGACGCCGCGGTGCGCCGCGAAGTTGACGATCGCGTGTTTCGTGTCGTGACTGACGATCTCGTCGGCTTCGACGTCGACGTCGAACACCTCGGAGAGCGCCTCGGTCCGCGTCTCGAACGAGAGGTCGGCCGGCGACTGGACGGTCGCGCTCTCGGTGAGCGGCGCTTGATCCGGGATCTCCTGGAACCGGACGACGACTACCCGGCCGCCGTCGCGACGGACGAGGTCGGCGGCGAACCCGACGAGCGCCCGCTCGCGGTCCACGCCCACGTCCTTGTTCAGCGCGACGAGGACCTCGTCGGTCGACTCCTCGGAGACGGAGCCGACGTCCGCGAGGGTGTCCCTCCCGACCTGTCGCCGGATCGCGTCGGTCGCTGCCCCCTCCCGCTCGACCCGTGGCCGGACGTAGAGGAAGTACCAGACGACGCTCCCGACCGTGATGACGGCCGCCCCGACGAGTGCGACGGTCCCCATCTGGGTGAGCAGTCCCACGCCGGTGACCACGCCGAACAGCTGCATCCACGGATACAGCGGCGACGAGAACTCGGGGTCGTACGCGCTTTCCCCCTCGCGGAAGGCCACGACGGCCACGTTGATCAGCGCGAACACCATGATCTGAAAGGCGCTGGCGAGTTTCGCGATGTCGAGGATCGGAACGAACGCGATGAGGAGCAACAGCACCGCGCCGGTCAGGGTGATGGAGTTCACCGGGGTGCCGAACCGGTCGCTGACGGTCGAGAACGACGGCGGTGCCAGTCGGTCTCGACTCATCGCGAACGGGTAGCGCGACGAGGAGAGGATCCCGGCGTTGGCCGTCGAGACGAGCGCGAGGATGGCCGCGAGGATGACGGCGACGACGCCGGCCTGCCCGAGCGTCGCCTCCGCGGCGACCGCCACGGGCGTGAGCGTCCCGGCGACGCTTCCGGGGTCCGTCACCCCGACCAACACCGCTACGATTGCCACGTACAGGACGGTCGTGAACGCGAGCGAGCCCAGGATGCCGAGCGGGATGTTGCGCCCCGGATCCTCGATTTCCTCTGCGACGCTCGCTACCTTGGTGACACCGGCGTAAGAGACGAACACCAGTCCCGTCGCGGCCAGGAGGCCGCCGACGCCCGCGTCGAAGAAGTCGACGTAGTTGGCCGACTGGACGCTCGCGGCGCTCCCGGCGGCGAACCAGCCGAGCGCTGCGAGCATGACGACGACGATGGCGACCTGGAGTCGCCCCGTCTGTTTCGCGCCGAGTACGTTCACCAGGATCAACACCGCTGCGAGCCCCAGCGCGACCGGCTTCAGCGGCAGGTCGAGCAACAGGAGCAGGTAGGGGACGCCGCCGACGAGCGCGAGCGCTCCCTTGAACGAGAGCGAGAACCACGTTCCGACGCCGGCGACCGTCCCGAGCAAGGGACCCATCCCGCGTTCGATGTAGATGTAAGTCCCGCCGGCCTCCGGCATCGCGGTCGCCATCTCGGACTTCGAGAGGGCTGCCGGCACCACGAGCAGGCCGGCGAGCGCGTACGCGAGTATCACCGCGGGGCCAGCGATCTCGAGCGCGAGCGCCGGCAAAATGAAGATCCCGCTGCCGATCATCGCACCGATACTGATCGCGAGGACGGAGGGGAGACCGAGGTCCCGTTCGAGTTCCTTCATGCGTCGGCCTTCATACGCTGTCGACGAGGGCGTCCGACAGTGCGGCCGTCGCACAGACCGGGTCGTGACCGGCCTCGGCCACGGCGGCCACTCGATCGGGGGCGTTCGTCAGTACGACGACGCGGGGGACGTCGAAGCGAGTCCGGACGAGCCCTGCGACGAGCAGGTTGCGGGCGTCGGAGCGCGTCGCCACGACGACCGTCTCCGCGTTCGACAGTCCGGCGTCGTCCAAGACCCCGACGTCCGTCGGGTCACCTCGCCGACCGGGGAGTTCTGCTGGGCAGTGTAACTCGTTGACGACGCCGACGTCGTGGCCGGCCGCCCGGAGGCGTCTGGCCGCCGCCACCCCGACGCGCCCGCCGCCGAGGACGTAATGATCGGCCGCCTCCGTCCGGTCGAGTCGTTCGTCTCTCGTGGATCGTTTCGATGGCATTCTCTGGTGAGCGTGGTACCCCGTATCGAGGTACACGACCCGATGTATGTGACGGAACAATATAAACTGGCCGATCAGATTGACGGATCGTCAATGAACTATATGTATGCACACTTTTTGTGTCTCAAGTGGGGCAGTTGGTGCTGCTCCTCGCGCCGTCGTGGTCGACGGTCGGCTCGAATCACGGTCGCCGGGCACGGCGTCCGACGACCGCACTGGTGTGGTGGCCCGGTTGCCTCCCTCTGTCCGCGCCCGAGGGCGTCCCGGTCGCCGCCTCTCGGGGGCCGACGCCTGCTGTCCCGGCCGGAGCGGGAGTAATAACAGCCCCGGCGACGAACTGCGGCACGTATGAAGGACGGGAACCTGGATTCGATAGACAAGCGCATTCTCTATTACCTCCAGCAGGACGCCCGCCGCACGTCGTCCAGCGACATCGCGGAGAGACTCGACCTCTCGGCGAGCACGGTTCGGACACGCCTCAACAAGCTCGAAAACAGCGGCATCGTCCGGGGCTACCACCTCGATATCGACTACGATCTCGCCGGCTATCCGCTGTACACGAAGATCATCTGTACGGCACCGGTTCCCGACCGGGATAGCCTCGCGAGTCAGGCACAGGAGATACACGGGGTGACAGCCGTCCGCGAGATCATGACCGGCGAGCGGAACGTTTACGTGAACGCGATCGGCACGGACCACGACGATCTGAACCGGATCAGCAAAGACCTGGACGCGCTGGGGCTCGAAATCGTCGACGAACAGCTCATTCGGGACGAGTACGTCTGCCCGTACCACGGGTTCATCGACGAGGGCGACGACCCTGCTCCGGACGACGTGGACGAAGTCGAGACGGAGTGAGGGTCGGGGGCCCCCGACCGGTCGGGCCGCTGACAACCCGGCCGCGGGCGTGAGGCTCGGCCGTCTCCAGGGAGCGGCGATTCGACACCGCGAGAGACGAGCAAGCGTCGACCGCACGGGGGCGGACGCTCCGGTCGCGCGCCGCCAGGGAGCCACAAGCGGCGTCGCCGTCACTGACGACGTCGGCCCGAAACGGGTCGTGTATCGGATACGGCTATACGAAACGCCGCGAGAGGCGGCGGGGTCTCGCGGTTCCGTCCCGACGAACGGTCGCCGCGCCGGCGTGCGGCCGTCACCCGATCGGTGGGACGGACACGGACAGTCACGCGAGCCGTGGGGAGAATGGACAGCGCTTTCAGCGGACGTGACCAGATTCGGAGCCGTGAGCCGACGCAGACACGCCGGGCTGTTCGTCCTCCTCGCGGCCGTGTGGGGGACGGCGTTCATGGTGACCGAAGTCGGCCTCCGGACGGTCCCGCCGACGCTTCTCGCCGCGGTCCGGTTCGACGTCGCGACGCTCGTCCTGGCCGGCTACCTCGCGCTCAGCGACGTCAACTGGCGGCCCGCTCGGCGCGACTGGTACCCGCTCGTCGCCGGTGGGGCGCTCCTCGTCGGCGTCCACCACGCCTTCCTCTTCGCCGGCCAGCAGTACGTGCCCAGCGCCGTCGCGAGCGTCCTCCTCGGACTCATTCCGGTCGTGACTCCGGCGCTGACCCGGGTAACCGTGGCGGACGAGCGCCTCTCGCCGATCGCCGGAGTCGGCGTCCTCGTCGGCTTCGCGGGCGTCGCCGTCATCGCCAACCCCGACGTCTCGAACCTCCTGGCCGACGTCCGCGGCGTCGCGCTCGTCTTCGCGTCGGCGCTGGCGTTCGCGCTCGGTGCCGTGCTCACCTACGACCGCGAGACGACGCTGTCGCACCCCGCCGAACAGGCGTGGATGATGCTCGTCGGGAGCGCCCTGCTCCACGTCGCGTCGGCCGTCCTGCGGGAACCGGTCCCGACCGCCTGGCCCGTCGAGACCGTCGGGGCCGTGCTCTACCTCGCCGTCGTCGCCGGCGTCGGGGGCTTCGTGTTGTACTTCCTCCTCCTCGACGCGCTCGGGCCCGTCGAGATGAGCCTCCTGGAGTACGTCATTCCGGTGTTCGCCGCCTTCGCGGGGTGGCTGGCGCTGGACCAGTCGCTCTCGGGGACGACCGTCGCCGGCTTCGGGCTCATCCTCGTCGGCTTCCTCTTGGTCAAAGGCCGGACGGTGCGGGCGGAGCTGCGGCGGTGGGGTGCGCGTGAGGACGCCCGACCGCCTGCGGACGACTGACACCGCGGGTCGAGCTAGAGCAAAACGGTCGCCACCGTCGAGTACGCGGGCCCGTCGGGCGTCAGTTCCGAGCGTTTCAGTCGCACCTCGTCCACCCGAAACGAGCCGATCGTCGGATCCTCCTCGCGGACGACCCCCTGGACCGCCCGCTTCCCGCGGGCGTCGTCCATCCGTGCGAGGGTGACGTGCGGCGTGAACGTGTGGGCCTCGGGCTCGAAGCCGAGGTCGGTCGTCCGGCGCTCGACGTGCTCGTGGAGCCGCGTCAACTCCGCGGTTCCCTGTCGGATGCCGGTCCAGACGACGCTGATGTAGTCGAGCGAGGGGAAGACGCCGAACCCGCCGACGGTCGCCTCGAACGGTTCGACGGCGGCGTCGTCGGCCGCTCGCTCGACGGCCCGTTCGACCCCGTCCACGGCGTCGTCGTCGACCGCGCCGAGGAACTTGAGCGTGACGTGGGCCTGCTCCGGATCGGTCAGGCGGAGCCCCGGCGCGTCCCCGAACCGCCGCTGGGCGGCGGCGACGTCCGCGGCGAGGTCGGCGGGCAGGTCGATCGCGACGAACAGACGCATGTCACGACGTGAGCCCCCGAGGAGCAAAACCGTGACGTAACCCTTACCCCCCACGACCGCCAACGTCGCGTCATGACAGACGACGGCGACCCACCGAACCGACACCGCTTCTCGGAGGGCCAGGGGGTCGACGCCGATTACGACGAGTTCACGCTCGACCCACCGGAGTTGAAAGTCGACCCGACGAAGGTCGATCCGGTCGACTCCCGGGTCCTCGCCGACATCCTCGACCGTCGGAACATCGACCGCGACGACGTCGACGCGGGGGACCTCCTCGAAGTCGGCCTCTCGTACATGGGGATCAACCGATACGAGGAGGCAACCGAGACGTTCGCCCGCGCCGCGCGCTTCGCCGAGGAGGACTCGCTCGACGCCCAGGAGGCGTGGGTGAACAAGGGCGTCGCACACGCCGAACTGGAGGAGTACGACGAGGCGATCGGCGCGTACCAGGAGGCGCTGCGGATCGACGACGACTCCGAACACGCCGCCTCGGCGGAGACCAACCTCGCGTACGCCCTCTGGGAGTTCGGCCACACCGAGGAGGCGCTCGACCACGCCGAACGAGCGGTCGAGATCGACCCGCGCTTCCCGCAGGCGTGGTACAACCGGGGCTTTTTCCTCTCCGAACGCGGCCTCTTCGAGGACGCCGTCACCGCCTTCGACAACGCCATTCGGCTCGGAATGCGAAGCGCCGAAGTGCTGGAGGAGAAGGCGCTCGCCCTCGAGGAACTGGGCGAGGACGAGGAGGCCGAACGGGCGCAGGAACGCGCCGACGAACTGCGCGAAAAACGCGAGGAGCGGCTCGTCGAGGACCGGTAGATGCTGCTCCGAGAGCGCGACACCCCCGAGGGACTGCTCGTGTCGGTCTGTGACGCCGACTGCCTCGGCGAAACGTTCGAGCAGGGGCCCGTCTCGCTCGACGTCACCGAGGAGTTTTACGGCGGCGACGAGGCGCGGGAGGCGGACCCCGAGACGGTCGTCGACAGCCTCACGCGGGCGACGACGGCCAACATCGTCGGCGAGCGCGCCGTGTCGGTGGCGATCGACGCGGGGCTCGTCGACGAGGAGCGCGTCCTCGAGGTCGAAGGGACGCTCCACGCACAGCTGTTGTGGCTGCGGTAGCGGAGCCGTCTCGGTTCGTCGAGGACGCGTCGGAGCGCGCGGGACCCGAGAACGGCCGCCGCGCTCGCGGGTGGCCGCGGCTCACCGACCGGCGTATGCGCCGCCGTCGAACCCGTCCCGCGAAAGGCTACGCGGCCCCGTTCTCGACCGAGTGTAACCGCCCGTGGTTTCCCGACACGCCACGGACCGAAGGTGTGTTGGTGTTCGAGTCTTTAGGTGTACCTAATGGAAACGCAGGAGTCGTACCCCCTCGACGTCGAGACGGTCCGTCGGGACTTTCCCATCCTCGACCGGCAGGTCGGTGGTGACCTGGAGACGCCCGGCGAGGGCCCTGACGACACGACCCCCCTCGTCTACCTCGACAACGCCGCGACGAGCCACACCCCCGAACCGGTCGTAGAGGCGATCTGCGACTACTACCGCGGCTACAACTCGAACGTCCACCGCGGCATCCACCACCTGAGCCAGGAAGCCTCCGTGGCGTACGAGCGCGCCCACGACCGCGTCGCCGAGTTCATCGGCGCTCGGGGGAGAGAGGAGGTCGTCTTCACGAAGAACACCACCGAGTCGATGAACCTCGTCGCGTACGCGTGGGGGCTCTCCGAACTCGGCCCGGACGACTCGGTCGTCCTCACCGAGATGGAACACCACGCGTCGCTCGTCACCTGGCAGCAGATCGCGAAGAAGACCGGTGCCGAGGTCCGGTACATCCGCGTCGACGACGCGGGGTATCTGGACATGAACCACGCCCGCGAGCTCATCGACGAGTCGACCGCGATGGTCTCCGTCGTGCACATCTCGAACACGCTCGGGACGATCAACCCCGTCTCCGATCTCGCGGACATGGCCCACGAGGTCGGCGCGTACGTCTTCGTCGACGGCGCACAGTCCGTCCCGACCCGCCCCGTTGACGTCCAGTCGATCGACGCCGACTTCTTCGCCTTCTCGGGGCACAAGATGTGCGGGCCGACGGGCATCGGCGTCCTCTACGGGAAGGAGCACGTCCTCGAAGCGATGGAGCCGTACCTGTACGGCGGGGAGATGATCCGGAAGGTGACGTACGAGGAGTCGACGTGGGAGGACCTCCCGTGGAAGTTCGAGGCCGGCACGCCGCCCATCGCCCAGGGCGTCGCCCTGCACGCCGCCGTCGACTACCTCGACGACCTCGGCATGGAGAACGTCCAGGCCCACGAGGACCTCCTCACCGAGTACGCGTACGACCGGCTGACGGCGTTCGACGACGTCACGGTGTACGGCCCGCCGGGCGACGACCGCGGCGGCCTCGTGGCGTTCAACGTCGACGGCGTCCACGCCCACGACCTCTCGTCGATCCTGAACGACTACGGCGTGGCGATCCGCGCCGGCGACCACTGCACCCAGCCGCTCCACGACAAACTCGGTGTCGCGGCCTCCGCGCGCGCTTCCTTTTACGTCTACAACACGCGCGAGGAGGTCGACGCCCTGGTGGAGGCGGTCGACGAGGCGCGACAGCTCTTCGCCTGAGTACTGCCGTTCTGCCGTCGGCGTCTCTCCGCTCTCACCTCTCTCCTCACAGTGGCGTCGTGTGACGACTTCGCGTCCGACGCCCGCCCGCCGAGAGCCGTTTTCAGCGACTGGGAAGCCACGACGGTTTATATACTCCCTCGAATCCCGCGAGTGGACCGGTTTTCAGCCGCTGGGAAGCTGGACGGAGTTATACCCACCTCCCCCCGCAATCCGCAGATGTGAGGTGAGACCGATGGCGTACCAACCTGGAACTCGGCTAAAAAACGAGTTCGCATTCGGCGTCGACGGGCCGCTGGCGGGTTACTGGATCGCGATGCTGCGCGTCCTGACCGGCTGGTGGTTCCTCCACGCGGGCGTGACGAAGCTCATCGAGGACGGCCTGGCGTTCACCTACGGCACGGCCTACATGCAGGGGATGACCGGCACGGCGCTCGGGCCCATCCCCGTCTGGATGGGAAACAACCTCGCGTGGCTCATCGAGCCGGGCGTCCCGCTGTTCGAGACGCTCATCGGCCTGGCGCTGATGGCCGGCGCCCTGACGCGACTGGCGGCCTTCGGCGGAGTCGTCTTCATGACCCTGTTCTGGGTCGGCAACGCCGGGTTCGGCCACGGGCTCGTCAACAGCGACCTGATGGGACTGCTGTTGTTCGTCACGTTGATGGTGTTCGCGGCGGGGCGGTGCTACGGCCTCGACGCGATCATCGAGAAGACCGGATTCGTCGAACGCCACCCGAAGCTCCGATACCTGCTCGGTTGAGGAGGTGAACGCAAATGTACCCCGAAGACACGATCGACAAACTCGCAAAAGGACTCGGCGGCGCTTTGATCCTCGTCGGCGTCGTCGTCCTCGGCATCGTAGAGATCATCGCGGGACAGCCCTACGGCGCGGCTCCCGTGACGAACGACGCGGGCGAGATCGTCGCGACCCCGATGGTCGACCCGACCATCCGGACCGGCCTCGTCATCGCGGGCCTCGTGGTCCTGTTCCTCTGGGGCCTGTACAAGATGGCGCTCCCGGAGGGTGCCGACAGGGACGCGCCGGCGGGAACGCCCGCGGGCGACTGACACGACGTGCGGTTCGACGTCCCGACCTGACGCGCTCGCTCGACGCGCTGTTTCGTATCGCAGTGTCTGAGTTACTCGCAGGCCGAACAGTTTTTACTCGCCCGTTCGTGCACTCGATCCATGCAGTCGTCCGTCGGCTTCCTGACCGACCTCGTGCAGGGGACCGTCACCGAGATTCAGCGAGGGCTCGTCGACGCGCTTCCGAAACTCATCATGGCGCTTGTCTTTCTCAGCATCGCCTACGTCGGGATCCGACTCGCGCTCCGTCTGGTCCACGGCGCGCTCGACGCCGTCTACCCCGCCGAACAGGACCTCATCGTGAACCTCGCGACCACGGTCGTCGGGGTGTTCCTCTGGTTCGCCGCCGCGCTCACGCTGTTGAAGATCCTGGGGATGGGGGACATCGCCGCCAGTCTCGGGACCGCCGCCGGCTTCATCGCCCTGGGCGTCTCCTACGCCCTGTCGAGCATGATCGCCGACACGGTCGCCGGGGTCTACCTGCTCCGCGACCCCGACTTCACCCCCGAGGACCGCGTCACCGCCGATGGAGTCACGGGCGAGGTACGGGATATCGGTCTCCGCAAGAGCCGCTTTCGACTCGACGACGGCGACACGGTCGTGGTGGCGAACAGCGCCGTCGAGAAGAAGTGGACGCTCGAAGGTGAGCCCGAACAGGGAGCCCAGGTGGTCGACGGGAGTCCGTAGCCGCGGTCGCCGTCTCCGTCACCTGCCCCCGTCTCTCTTCTCGTTCCCGCCTCCGCTCTCGTTCTCGCCTCCATCTCCGCTCTCGTTCTCGCCTCCATCTCCGCTCTCGTCCCCGGTCAGGCCGACGGACGGTCGGTCGGTGGCGCGGGGGCCATGAGGTAGCCGCCGAAGCCGAGGAGCCACAGCAACACCGGGTACGCGACGTAGCGTTCGATCCCGCCCAGTCCGAGGAACGACAGGGGATGCGGCACACCGAGCAGTCCGAAGCCGATGACGCTCACCAGCAGGGCGAGGACGAACCCACCGATCGCCACCGAGAGGAGCCGGAACGGCGTCGTGATCACCCGGGCGGCGACGAGCGCCGACAGCCCACCGGTGAAGAAAGTGAGGAGGGCACTGATCCCGTGCATGGGTGCCTCGCTCCCGTCGAAGACGCCGACGCCCAGCACACCCAGCCCGAAGAGGCCGAGCACGACGGTGAGCGGCCGGTCGCCGAACGTCCGGTGGACGAAGCGGGTCGCCCCGAGGACCAACAGCCCGGACACGATCATGGTGGCGTTGAACACCGTCGCGGCGGGTTCGACGACGACGCTGTTCGGCGGCCGCGTCGCGCCGAGGTCGCTGATCTCCTGTACGCCGGCGTTGTACCCCGGGTAGAACGCCTCGGCCGTGATGATCCCCATGAGCGCGACCACGCCGACGACGAACAGGAGCGCGCCGGCGGCGAACCGCTCGCGGACGTCGCTGTACTCGGTCACCGTTCCGGTCCCGCGCTCCGTGGACTGTCGGTCGAATCCCGTCATCTGGCTCACCACTCCGAGAGACGATCCCCGGGTGGATAGCGACGGACGCCGCGTCTCAGGTCGTGAGAACCGGACGCGTTCCCGACCGACGGTCACCCGAAGCGGCGCGGACCTGAGCCGACTCGTCGGTGCGGCCGCGGGCCCACGCGGGTCGCGTCGGCGGTACGTTCAGGGGACTGCGCACCGTCTCACCCTCGTATGCTCGAGGAAGTGTACATCGTGACCGTGTCGCTCAGCGGGGAGACGAACGGGATCGTCGGCGTGACCGAGACGCGCGAGGGTGCCGAACGACTCGCGGACCGAAACTCGCGGTCGAACAGTTTCCTCCGCATCGACAGCTACCCGATCGAGCGCGTCTGAGTCGCGTGCGGGCGAGCGACGCCACCGAGCGCCCGGAATCCTTTTGCGTCGCACTCGCGTACCTCGAATCGATCATGGGTATGGGTTCGGACATGTACCGGCAGCAGATCCTTGACCACTACAAGAACCCCCGGAACTACGGGGAGATCGAGGACCCCACGTTCACCCACGAGGGGGAGAACCCCTCCTGTGGCGACACCATCCGCGTCGATGTGACACTCGAAGACGACGGCGAGACCATCGAGTACGCCGCGTTCAGCGGCGACGGCTGTGCCATCTCGCAGGCGTCGGCGTCGATGCTCACCTCCCGGCTGCAGGGGATGACGCTCTCGGAGCTGGACGCGCTCGACACCGACGACGTCACGGAGATGCTCGGGGTCGACATCAGCCCGATGCGGATCAAGTGCGCCGTCCTCGCACGACAGGTCGCCCAGGACGGGGCCCGC
This sequence comes from Salinigranum marinum, assembly GCF_024228675.1. Classification (NCBI taxonomy): domain Archaea; kingdom Methanobacteriati; phylum Methanobacteriota; class Halobacteria; order Halobacteriales; family Haloferacaceae; genus Salinigranum; species Salinigranum marinum. The sequence continues at coordinate 3,315,971 of NZ_CP100461.1, forward strand.
ATCCACGAGGGCGACCTCGACGTCGACCACACCACGACCGAGGAGTAGTCAGCCGACCCGCCCGTAGAGGTCGAGGTTCCGTGCGACGAAGTGCAGGCGGTTTTCCTCCCGTTCTCGCCGTCTGGTTTCGAGCCACGCGTCGATCGTCTCGGGTGCGACGTGCCCGTCGACCGCGTCGGCGACCGTATCGACGACGACCCGCAGGAAGTACGACTCGTCGGCCGGGTACGCGCCGCCGAGCGGCGAGACGACCCAGTCCGACCCGCCGACGGCGTCGAGGCCGACGCCGAGTTCGGGGAGGAGGGTGAGCAGCCGCCGCCCGGCGGTCGCGCCGAGCCGCTCACCCGAATCGTCGACCATCGTCGCGTGGTACGCGTCGACGACGGCCCCGTCGTCGGGGTGCGACGGGGCGAACGCCGTGCCGCCGTCGAACGTGATGGGGAGGTAGACGCCGCCACGGTCGACGCCCGAGACGAGCCGTTCGACCCCTCCGGGCGTGAGCAGATCCGCGAACGCCTGCGCGACGATGAACTCCCACGTCCCGCGGGCGGCGACGCCGAGCGCGTCGCCGGCGACGAGATGGACGTCGATGCGGGCCGGGCCACGCAGACGGAGTGTGGCGACGTGGGTGAACTCCGGGTTGTCGAGCGAGAACCCCAGATCGGCCGCGGCCGGATCGACGACCCGCGCCTCGAAGCCGACGTCCTGGGCCCGCGCGAGGAGCAGTTCGCACCCGGTCGCGAGCAGGTCGGCGTCGGTGTCGACGGCGACGTACGTGCAGTCGGGAACGTCGTCCCACCCGAGGAGGCGGCGGCAGAAGGCGGCCGTGCCTGCGCCGGCTTCGAGGACGCGCGGCGACGCGCTCGTCCGGAGGTCCTCGCGGACGCGGTCGAGCACCCGCCGATCGAGCGCCCGGTCGTCGACCGTCTCCTTCGCCGAGAGATACTGCTGGAAATCGCCTTTCATTCCGCCACCACCGCCGACTGGCGGTCGGCCTGGCCGTCGACGACGCCCGAGAGGAACGCCCGGACCCGCGCGACCGTCTCCGGCCACGGCGGATGTGCCTGGTGCCGCTCCAGCGCCGCCCGCCCCATCCGCGCGAGACGGTCCCGGTCGGACGCGAGCGTCGACAGCGCCGCGTAGACGGCACCGACGCCGTCTGGCGGCACGAGGACGCCCGTCTCGCCGTGGGTGACGAGGTCGGTCGCGCCGCCCGAGTGGGTCACCACCGCGGGGAGCCCGAAGCCCATCCCTTCGAGGGCGGCGATGCCGAACCCCTCGTGAGCGGAGGGGAGCGCGAGGACGTGGCTCCGGCGGAGCACCCCGGCGAGTTCGCCGGTCGAGAGGGGTCCCGTCAGCGTCACGCGCTCTGTGACCCCTCGACGGCGACAGCGCCGGCGGACCCGATCGGCGTACGTGGCGTCGGGCTGGGGTCCGACGAGCGTGGCTGTCCACTCTCCCTCCAGCCCCGACAGCGCGTCGACGAGCGCGAGCGGTCGTTTCCGAGGCAGGACCGACCCGACGAAGACGACGCGAAAGGGGTCGGCTGCGGCGCGGTCGTCGATCTCAGCGGCGGCGACGTCGGGATCGAACTGGTCGTCGGTCGGCGGCGCGACGACTGTCGGCACGCCGGTCGGTCCATCGGCGCTGCCCGGCCCGAGGGCAGTCGAGACCAGTTCGCGGACCGAGCGGGCGGTCGCCGAACTCGTACAGACCGCGGCGTCGACGCGGGAGAGAAACCGCCGTTCGAGCGCCCGGGCCAACGGCGCGTCGGCGCGCCCCTCGTCGCAACGGAGATGATGGACGAGCGCGACCACGGGCGTCTCCGCCTCCAGGGCAACGAACGTCGGGTGGGCGAGTTCGTCGACGACGACCACGTCCGTACCCGACGCGAACCGCGCGAGCGGCGTCCGGGGGGCGTCGGCGAGGCCGAACGGGTAGCGCCGCCAGGGCACCGAGTGGACGGTGACCTCGTCGCCCGCGTCGCGGAGCGAGGCGACGAGCCGGCGGTCGTACCGAAAGCCACCCGAGGTGGTGTCGAAGTCGCCCGGCACGACGCATGCCACCCGCATCTACGAGGTGGGGGCGGCGGCGTACGCGGCGTTGGCGACGTCGTCCTCCCAGACGGTGACGGTGAGCCGGTCGACCCCGTCCGTCGAGACCGCCCCGGCGAACCGCTCGTGGACGACGCGGGCGAAGCGCTCGACGCTCGGGTTGTACCCCTCGAACTCCGGGAGGGAGTTGAGCGTCTCGTCGGCGTAGCGCGCCTCGATCGTGTCGAGGGCCGCCTCCACCTCGTCGATGTCGACGAGGTAGTCGTACTCGTTCAGCTCCTCGCCCGCGAGTTCGACCTCCAGCCGGAAGTGGTGTGAGTGCAACTCCCCTTCCGGGCCGGGGTCGGGGACGGTGAGGAAGTGCTGGGCGATGAGCGGACGGACGACCGTGACGGTGTACATGCGCAGGCGGTCGGTGGCGGGGACCGTAAAGGTGCGCTCGCGGCGGCGTCCACGGAACCCGGGACGTGAGAACCGAACCAACGGTTATGCTCGCCCGTGACCAAACGGTACCATGGGGGGAGAGACGGAGACCCGATCGGGAGGAAGAACGTGGAGACAGCGTCGACAGACCGCACTGGAAGCGATCCCGCCGGTCGAGCGATCGGTCGAAGACGGCGTGCTCCGCGTCACGCGACGGTTCCGCGGACTCACTGTCGAACAGGCGCTGGGGTATCTCGAACACCTCGGCGGCGAGCGAACCGGGCCGGCGTCGGTCGAGGGTGACGGCTGGCGGGGCCGGCTCTCGACTCGGAAAGTCCCTGTCGGCCCGTCATACCGGCTCACCGAAGTGACGGTGACGTGGACCGGCCGCGAGGAGATCGTCGACCCGCTCGTCCTGCAGTTCCGGCTCAAGACGTTCCGCGCGCCGGGCTGAGCGGATTTTTAATACTCTAAGACGACCTGGAGCGTCTCTTCGGGCGACTGATCGAGCAGTTCGTACGCCCGGGGTGCCTCCTCGACTGGCAGTCGGTGTGTCACGAGTTCCGAGGGAGAGAGCTCCGACAGCAGGTCGAGCACGAGCCCCATCCGTCGTTCCTTGTCCCATCGGTCCGCGTGAGCGGGGTCGATCCGCGAGACCTGGCTGGCCTGCAGACGGATGTGGCTCCGGTGAAAGCGTCCGCCGAGATCGAGCGTCGCGGGTTTGGAGCCGTACCACGAGCCGACGACGACGCGGCCGTCGTCGCCGGTCGTGTCGATCGCCGCGTCGAGCGCCGCCGGGTTCCCCGACACCTCGTAGGAGAGGTCGGCGCGGCGGTCGCCCGCCTCGAACGCCTCGCCCGCGGCGTCGGGCGAGAGGCTCGCGTCGGCACCGCGCGCCCGCGAACGCTCCCGGCGGGCGGGGTAGTGGTCGAACGTGACCAGTCGGTCGAGGGGGAACCGCGAGAGCATCGCGGTCGTGAGGAGACCGACGACGCCCTGCCCGAACACCGCCACGCGCTCGCCGACGCGCGGACGGCCGTCCATGGCGAGGCTCACGGCGGTCTCGGCCATCGCCAGGAGGACGGCGTCCTCGTCGTCGACGCCGGGCGGGAGCCGGACGAGCGCCTCGGGCGTGACGCAGAAGTGACTGGCGTGGGGGTGGAAGGCGAAGACGCGCTGGCCGACCCACTCGTCGTCGACGTCGGAGCCGGTGGCCGTGACCGTGCCGACGGCGGCGTACCCGTACGAGAGCGGGTAGGTGGCGGCGCGGTCGAGCGAGTCGATGGTCTCGTCGAGCCGGACGTCGTCGGGGACCTGATCCCGGTAGACGAGGAGTTCGGTCCCCGGGCTGATCGCGGACAGCGACGCCTCGACCTGCACCTCGCCGGCCCCGGGCGTCTCGATCGGCATCCGAGCGACTTCGGCGTGGTGTGGCGCGACGAACCGAACCTGCCGCCCCACGTGGTCGCTCCCGGCACCGGCCTCGGTTCCGCTCTCGGCGGTCACCGCTGATCCCCCGACAGCCGCGTCGTCTCGGGCATAACCGCATCGTAGGATTCGTTCGGCGTAAAGCTGTCGCGGAGGCGGAACGTCCGCGCGGGCGGTCGGGCGACGCCCGCAGCGGCTCAGACGATCCGCTCGAAGTACGGCGGGAGCCGCTTTCTGAGCAGCGTGTACGGGACCGCGACGGCGACCGCGAGCGCACAGAGCAGGCGGATGCTCCCCGAGAACAACAGGAGACCGGGAAGCGCGCCACCGACCGTCAGCGCGAGGTCGCGGGGGGAACCGTCGTACGGTACCCAGTAGCGGGCACGGAGCCACCGGCTGGCGGGGTGGAGGTAGACCGCGTCGGTCGTCGTCCGCTCCCAGGGGCGCATCTCCTCGCCCGCGCCGAACGCGTCCATGCCGGCGTGGACCGCGCTGGCGACCAGAAAGGCCGCGGCCGCGACCGTGACGGCGGTCGGAGCGAGCGCCGCGACCCCGACGGCGGGGACGGCGGCGACCCAGCCGAGGAGCGGGAAGTGCAGCGTCTTCCGGTGGGTCCCGACGAGGAGGTCGAGGTCAGGGGCGACGCCGCCGGCGAACCCCGCGAGCGCGGCCACGGCGGCGAACTCCGGGGCGACCACGAGCAACGGTGCCGTGACGGCCACGCCGACGACGGCGTGGGACGTGACCATCATCGCGCTGATCGCGGAGCGCGGCGGACGGATCGGGTTCGAGTCGAGCGGTACGAATCGCCTCGACGGCGGTCCGTCGGCGACGCCGCGTCGGTCGCGTGCATACAGCGAAACGGCACGGCCCACGCATAAAACTCGCGCGAGCGGGCAGGAGCGCGGCGGCTCAGGCCTGCCGGCCGACGGCACGCGCGAGTGCGAGCAGATAGCCGAGCCCCGCCTGCACCTCGGGATCGCGGGTCGACCGCACGAGTCCGACGGGGCCGACCCGGTCGTGTTCGGCCGTCTCGGCGTCGCCGACCGCCCGCACCAGCCGCGTCAGCCCCTGGACGGCCTGGGGGTCGGCGGCCTCGTCGGCGACCTCGCCGAGTCGGGAGCCGGTCCGGGCGAGTTCGGCGATCATGTCGTCTTCGAGCGCCGCCGTCGCGAGCGAGAGCGCGTCGGCGATCCCGACGAGTTCGTCGAGCGTCCCCGCGCGCTGGAGCGCGACGAGCGTCTCTAACGCGGACGCGAGTTCGTCGCCGTTCTCGCCGACGAGGGAGGCGAGCCGAACCGTCTCGTCGGTGGCGAGTCCGTCGCCCGCCTCGGCGAGCGTCGCGGCCGTCCCCGCCAGTTCGGCGACCATGTCGTCTTCGAGCGCGGAGGTCCCGAGTGCGACGACGTCGAGCAGTTCGTTCACCGCGTCGAGCCGGCGTACGAACGCGGCGACGGTGTCGGGGTTCTCGGCGATGGCCGCTTCGAGCGAGTCGTACTCCGACGCGTCGAGCCCGTCGAGGGAGGATGATTCACTCATCGAACCACCTCACAGCAGCCCCCTGGCGGTCAGCCAGTACGACTCGTTGTACGCGAGCTTCGCCCAGTGGACCGGCCGCGACTCCGGCCGCAGGTACGGCTCGTTCTCGTAGTCGAACGAGACGAACGTGGCCTCGTCCATCCCGGCTTCGAGGAAGCAGACGGTCTTCCCGTCGTACGTCGCCGTCGGCACGCCGCCGTGGACGAGGCTGGTGAGCCGGTCGGCGACGACGCTCGCCTGGTAGTGGGCGGCACTGCCGGCCTTCGGCGCGGGAACGTCGGAGGCGTCGCCCAGCGCGAAGACGTCGTCGGCGTGGACCGCCTCGAGCGTGTTGCGGTCCACCTCGACCCAGCCGTCGTCGCCGAGGCCCGCCTCGCGGATCATCGGGACGCCGTCGTGCGGCGGGATGGTGACCAGCATGTCGTAGTTCAGCGTCTCGCCCTCCATCGACACCAGCCGTTTGCCCTTCGAATCGACCGACTCGACGTTGAAGAACGTCTCGGCGTTGATCCCCCGCTCTTCCATCCGTGGCGCGGCCCACTCGGCGATCGTCGGCTTGCCGTGGACGCGCTGGATCGGGTAGGTGTAGGTGATGTCGACCTGGTCGCGGATGCCGCGCTCGCGGAACCAGTCGTCCGCCATGAAGACGAACTCTAGGGGCGCGGCGGGGCACATGTGTGGCGTCCCCACGACCGAGAGCACGAGGTGGCCCTCGGTGAAGTCGGCGAGCGCGTCGCGGAGGGCGAGCGCGCCCTCCTCGCTGTAGAAGTCGTGGGCCGCCTCGCGTAGCCCGGGTACCTCGTCGGGGACGATGCGCGCACCCGTCGCCAGGACGAGCTGGTCGTAGCCGAGCGTGTCGCCGCCGTTCAGCGACAGCGTCTTGCCGTCGGTGTCGATGGCCTCGACGCGCGAGAACCGCAGCGACACCCGGCGGTCGACGAGCTCCGCCACCGGCCTGTGACCGTCGGCGGGGTCACGCTTCCCGAAGGCGACGTAGAGCCAGATCGGCTTGTAGACGTGCGTTTCACTCTCGGTGACGAGCGTTACCTCGACGTCGCCCGCGTCGATCTCGGGGGCGAGCCGGTCCGCGAGTCGGTTCGCGAGCACCGATCCTCCGGTGCCCGCGCCGACGATGGCGATTCGGTGTGTCATGGTGTGTGGTGTGTGGTGTGTGGTGTGAGTTGGTTCGCGTCGGGCTGTCGTGCAGGCGTCTCGGTCCCGATCTGTCAGCCGATTCGGACGTAGATGCTCCAGTAGTCGTCGTGTTCGACGACGTCGAGCAGTTCGTGGCCCGCCTTGTCGAGCCACTCGGGCACGTCGTCTTTCGACCCTGTATCCGAGGTCTGTAGTTCGATGACAGTCCCCGGCTCGGACTTCTTGACCTTCCCGATGAGGTCCATCAGCGGACCGGGACAGCCGGCACCGCGCGAGTCGACCGTGACGTCGGGTGTGAGTGTGCTCATGAAGGTGTCACCAGTGTATAGAGTGACGGCTTCCTGGTAGATAATATTGTGCATAGTTTCCAAGAGTGTGAGAACCGTCGGTCGTCGACGCGAACGATCGACGACCGACGGAGAGCGAGGCCGTCCGCGAGCGGGCCGCCGTCGGGACCGGGAGAAGGGATCTGGAGGTTACTCGGGCTTGAGCCCGCCGTCCTGCACGCGCATCACGGCCTCCCCGTCGGGGAGGTTCGGGGCGTCGACCAGGCGGACGATCCGCTTGTCGCCCTTCGACTTGCGGAGGTACATCCGGAACGTGGAGGTGTGCCCGAGGATGTTGCCCCCGATCGGCTGGGTCGGATCGCCGAAGTACGAGTCGGGGTTGGAGGCGACCTGGTTCGTCACGAGGACGACGCTGTTGTAGAGGTTGCCGACGCGCATCAGGTCGTGGAGGTGTTTGTTGAGCTTCTGCTGGCGGTCGGCCAGTTGGCCCCGCCCCACGTACTCGGCGCGGAAGTGCGCGGTCAACGAGTCGACGCAGAGCAGGCGGACGGGCCACTCGTCGTCCTCGCTGTCGGAGGCGAGCTCCTTGGCCTTCTCGGCGAGGAGGATCTGGTGGTTGGAGTTGAACGCCTTCGCGACGTGGATCCGGTCGAGAACGTCGGCGAGGAGCTCCTCCATGGCCGCCTCGTCGCCGGGCGAACCCTCGATCTCGCGGTCGTCCAGCGTCGCCTGGATGATCTCGTCGTCGAGGCCGCGGACCATGTCGTCGATCCGCTCGGGGCGGAACGTGTCCTCGCTGTCGATGAAGATGCAGCTCCCGTGCAGCCCGCCGACCTCCGTCGGCAGCTGGACGTTGACCGCCATCTGGTGGGTCACCTGCGACTTGCCGGCCCCGAACTCGCCGTACACCTCGGTGATGGACTGCGTTTCGAGCCCGCCGCCGAGGAGGTCGTCGACCTCGTCGATGTACCACGAGAGCTTGCCGATCTGCTTGCGGCGTTCCAACACCGCAGAGCCGGTCTCGAAGCCACCGACGTCCGCCGCCTTGCGCGCGGCGTTGATGATGTCCGACGCGGTCGACTCGCCGATGTCCGCGGTGTTCGACAGCTCACCGGGGCTCGCGACCGCGATGGACTGGTAGCTCTCGAAGCCTGCCTCTACGAGTTTGTCTGCCGTCGCCGGCCCCACGCCGGGAAGGGACTCGAGGTCGTCGTCTGGCATGTACACGTCCCTTCCGCCCGTTCGTACATAAAAGCTTGTTAACAGCATAGTGAAAGTGTAACCGGTAGACGGAGCGGGAACGATTGCGACAGCGCCAACGGGTTCAAATCGGATACCGCGCGAGATGGTGGTCCGGAATCGGGCCGAGAACGAGCTGCGGTCGCGGGTGGCCGCTACGGTGGCGCGTGGCGTCGCGCTCCCCCGTGAGCGCGACCCGCGCGCGAAGGAATCGGCTGGGGAGGCTGTGGTATAACCGCCTTTCCGGCCGTCACCGCTCTCCCGCGAACACCGCATCCGGGGGCCTTCTCAGCAACTCACCGGAGTCGGGGGCGAACCGCCGCCGCCGTCACTCCCACGGATGCTGGCCGGCGCGGTCGGGCCAGAGCGGGTACCAGTAACCCTCGTCGCCTTCGACCGCGAGTTCGCCGTCCAGCACGGACTGGAGTTTGAACTCCCGTTTCGAGTCGCGCGAACTGGTCCCCGTCGGGGCGAACGGGTAGTATGCCCCCCGCCGGAAGGAGTAGACCCAGTAGACGTACCCCTGGTCCCCCTCGAACGCGAACAGCGCCGCCAGCAGTCGCGAGCCGTAACCGCGCTCGACGAACTCGTCGGCCGCGAAGTGCACGGAGGTAACGAGGTCTTCGGGGTCCGAATCGCTGAGCACGAACCAGTGGTAGCCGTAGTCGTCGCTGTGGCGCCAGTGTTTCGTTCCGGTCTCTTCCTGGCCGGCGTCGAGGATGGTCTCGACTTCCTCGACGGTCGACGCGAAGTCGGTGGAGTCGACGTTCGAGAAACAGAGGGCGGCCTCTCCGGCTGAGGGGAGGCCGAGGTCGGCCTCCATCGTGAGGTAGGCCGTCGACATCCCGAAGAGGTCCTCGGGGTCGGCTGCGCGGGTCGCGTCGGCCTCGGCGCTCACGCCCAGGACGGAGCGAAGCGAGTCGAACAGGCCCATCTACGCTTCCATCTCCCGCTCCAGTTCGCGGAGCCGTTCGACTCGCCTGTCCGTGGAGGGGTGCGTCGAGAACACCCGGCCGATGAAGTCGCCCTTGATCGGGATGACGAAGAAGGCGTTCATCTCCGACTGCTCGCGCAGGTCCTCCTTGGGGACGCGGTCCATCCGACCCTCGATGGTCAACAACGCCGAGGCGAGCGCCGAGGGCTTGCCGGTGATGACCGCTCCGCCGCGGTCGGCGGCGAACTCGCGGTACCGCGAGAGGGTGCGGATCAGCAGGAACGAGACAATCCACACCACCAGCGAGACCAGGATGGCGACGATGACGGGCGCGCCGCCCCGTTCGCGATTCCCGCCGAGGAACCAGCCCCAGCGCACGATCAAGAACGCGAGCGTCGAGAGGAACGACGCGATGGTCATCACCATCACGTCGCGGTTCTTGATGTGGGCAAGTTCGTGTGCGAGGACGCCTTCGAGTTCGTCGTCGTCGAGGCTCCGGAGGATGCCGCGCGTGACGCAGACGGTCGAACTCTTCCGCGAGCGCCCGGCGGCGAACGCGTTCGGAATCGAGGTGTCGGCGACCGCTACCTTCGGCTTGGGCAGGTCGGCCTGCTGGGACAGGCGTGAGACCATGCGGTGAACCTTCCGCATCTCCGTGTCGGCCTCGTCTTCCTCGACGACGTGTGCGCCCATGCTGTACAGCGCGAGCTTATCGCTGAAGAAGAACTGTCCGAGGAGGAAGATCCCCATGAACGCGACGACGGGCAGGAGCCTCCCGAAGTAGAGGCTCAACACGCCGACGAAGATGATGTAGAGGGCGAACAGCAGGAACATGGTGAGAGCCATCCGACCGCGGAGCCCCCAGTCTGGTTTCCACTGCATGCTCGCTCTTACTGTCTCGACGGCATAAACCCTGCCGGGTCCGGACGACCGGCGTTCCCGATCGGGAGCACCGCCGTCCGACGATCGTCCGTGACGTGTTCATATCCTCCTCGATCACTGTGACAAACGACTACGAACCGAGTAAACAGCGTGACGAACAGTCGTCGATGCGAGCATATGCGACGTGTTCGCGCACAACCTACGAAAGATTATTATGGATCGACGCGGGAGTAGAATTATGGCCGTTGGTCAAACACCCCAATCGGCGTACCACACGTGCAGCTGCGGTGAGTCCTTCGACACCACGGAGGAACTCCTCGCACACGCACGAGAGGTGCACGGTTTCACCCCGTACTGACGCGGTCGGGGTGCCGTCGCGGACGCGACGGTTCGGGTGTTTTCTTTTACATCCGCCGTCTACCGGTGGGTATGGAGACCGTACTCGTCACCGGTGGCCGGGGTCGGTCGGGCCGCTGGCTCGTCGACCGCCTCGCCGGCGACTACGACGTCGTCTGCGTCGACTACGACCAGCCTGGCTTCGAGGTGGCCGAGCGCGCCCACGTCGACTTCCGCGCGGCGGACCTCACGGACAGGGGGGACGCGTTCGACCTCCTCTCGGAGATCGACCCCGACGCTGTCGTCCACTGGGCGGCGATCCCGGCACCGACGCGACACCCCGGCGGGCGGGTGTTCGAGACGAACGTCCTCGCGGCGTACAACGCCCTCACGGCGGCCGGGCGCGTCGGTGCGCGGACCGTCTGGGCCTCCTCGGAGTCCACCTACGGCTGGGCGTTCGCCCGCGAGAAGGCGCTCCCCGAGACGCTCCCGATCACTGAATCGCACCCACAGCGCCCCGAAGACCCCTACGGCACCTCGAAGGTCGCCGGCGAGGCGGTCGCGAAGATGGTCGCTCGGCGGTACGACGTCCCCGTCACCTCGATCCGCCCGTCGTGGATCCAGTACCCCGGCGAGTACGCCTGCCGCGACGTGGCCGACGAGGGCCTGGAAGGCGGCGCGGGCAACTTCTGGTCGTACGTCGACGTCCGCGACGTCGCCTCGCTCGTGGCGAGCGCGCTCGCGTGGGACGGGACGGGTCACGAGGCGGTCCACGCCGCGGCCGCGGACAACTACCTCGACCGTCCCACCGTCGACGCCGTCGAGGCGTTCTTCGGCGGGCTACCCGACGACTGCGCCGTCGAGGGCGACGAGTCGGCGCTCTCGACCGCGACCGCCCGCGACCGCTTCGGCTGGACGCCCGCGCACTCGTGGCGCGACGCCGCCGACGAGGACGTGCCCGAGCCGTCGCTGTTGGCGGAGTGAGCCGGCCGACTGGCCGGAACTCGCGGCGTTCGGCGCTGACGATCTGAGAGATCGAGACGGCGTGGGGTCGCTCCGCTCCCTCGGGGGAGAGGTTTTAGGCTCGGTCGACGTACCAGACGTATGTTCGCTGACAGGACCGATGCGGGCGAGCGACTCGCCGACCGGCTCGTGAGCGAGGGCATCGAGGCCGACGTGGTGTTGGCCATCCCGCGCGGCGGCCTCCCGGTGGGTCGAGCGGTCGCGGACCGACTCGGCGCGCCGCTGGACGTGGTCGTGGCGGTGAAAGTCGGCGCGCCGGGCAACCCCGAACTCGCCGTCGGCGCGGTCGCCGGCGACGGGAGCGTCTGGACGAACGACGACCTCGTCGCCCGACTCGGCGTCGACGACGAGTACCTGAAGACGGAACAGGCGAACAGACAGGCCGCCGCCTCGCAGAAGGTTCGGCAGTACCGGGGCGGCGACCCGCTCCCGCCGCTGGCGGGCAAGCAGGCCGTCGTCGTCGACGACGGTCTCGCGACGGGGGCGACGGCGCTCGCGTGCGTCCGGCAGGTGCAGGCGGCCGGTGCCGAGGCCGTGGTGCTCGCGGTGCCGGTCGCGTCGCCCGACTCCGCGGCGCGGGTCCGCGACGAGGGCGCGACCGTCGTCGCGGTCGACACACCCGAGCTGTTCGGTGCCGTCGGGCAGTACTACCGCGACTTCCGACAGGTGCGCGACGCGGAGGCGCTGTCGTATCTCGACGATCCAGACGAGGCCAACGGGCCCAACGGAACTGACGAGACCGACGCGTGAGGCGGGCCCGAGCGGGTTCGCGGGGCTTAACCACGTTCGCGGGGTAGACGAGCACATGACCGACGCGGAGTCCCGCGAGTTCTGCCCCCGCTGTGGCGACCCGGTCCCCGACCGTTCCGAGCCGCTCCCGGGCCAGCCACGCGAGCGGGACGCGGTGCTCTGTAACGCCTGTTACTTCGCCGACTTCGACCTCGTCGACGCGCCCGAGCGCATCGAGGTCCAGGTCTGTTCGAGCTGTGGGGCGGTCCAGCGCGGGAACCGCTGGGTGGACGTGGGCGCACAGGACTACACCGACGTCGCCGTCGACGAGGTGACCGCGGCGCTCGGCGTCCACCTCAACGCCGAGGACGTCCGGTGGGGCGTCGAGGCCGAGCAGGTCGACGAGAACACGATCCGGATGCACTGTAGTTTCTCGGGCGTCGTCCGCGGCACGCACGTCGAGGAGGCGGTCACCGTCCCGGTGCTGATCGCCCGGGGGACGTGCAACCGCTGTGGGCGCATCGCGGGCGGCTACTACGCCGCGCTCGTCCAGGTGCGGGCCGACGACCGGACGCCGACGTCAGAGGAGCGCTCGCGCGCGGTGGAGATCGCCGAGGCGTACATCGCCGAACGGGAGGCGACGGGCGACCGCAACGCGTTCATCTCCGACGTCTCGGAGGAGGACGACGGCGTCGACATCAAGATCTCGACGAACCAGATGGGGGGCGGCGTCGCCAAACGGATCACGCGCGAACTCGGGGGGAACGTCGAGGAGTACCCGACGCTCGTGACCGAGGACGGCGACGGCAACGAAGTGTACCGAGTAACGTTCGCGGTGCGACTCCCGCGGTACCCGCCGGGGACCGTCGTCGACCCCGAGGACGGCGACGGACCGGTCCTCGTCCGGAGCGCCCGCCGGCGGCTGAAGGGCGTCCGGCTCGCGACGGGCGAGAGCTACGAGGCGGCGTTCGACGAGGGGATCGCACCGGACGCCCGTCGGCTCGGCACGCGGTCGGACGGCGCGGAGACCACCGTCGTCACCGTCGAGGACGACCACGCGGTGCAGCTCCTCGACCCCGAGACGTACGAGGCGAAGACGGTCCCACGCCCGGACTACTTCGATCCGTCGGCCGAGACGGTGCGGGTGCTCAAGAGTCGCGCTGGATTACACATCCTCCCCGGCTCGACCGACGAGGACGACGAAGACGGGCCGGCGTAGCCGGCGAAACGGTCCGTCGGATGGCGAACCCGACGAGCGGGGCTGCGGTTCGGCTAGCGGGGACGACGCCGAGCTGGAGTCGGCCGTCGACCGAGCGAGCGACGCGGTCAGTCGGCGCTGGCGGACCGGTTCTTCGCGGCCGCGTGTGAGACGAACGCTTCCCGAACGGCGATGCCGTGCCTGCCGAGCGACCGGACCATCTCGGACTCCGAGCAGCCGGCACGGTGTGCCGCCTGTGTCAGCGAGAGGGTTCCGCTGCGGTACAGGGTCAGCGCCGTTGTGAGGGCGTGTGTGTGCATCGTCGTACGATCATCTGTACAGGTGCATGGTTGTTAAGTATATCGTGAGATACTGTGTCAAAGCTGCAGGTACTCTCGCCATAACGTGCTTATTCCACCAGTTTTTGTCCCGTATAGGCTGACGATTAGTTACAATAATGAACGATCATGTTAGTTACGTCGGCGGAGCGTCGGATTCGGTGGAAGTTCGTTTCGTTCGCCGGTCGACGCGGTGCCGAGCCACGGCTGACGGCGTCGCCTGGCGGGAGAACGGCGCGACTGCTCCGTCCTCGCGGGCGTCTCACTCGCCCCAGACGTCCGATAGCGGGTGACGGCGGCCGTCGTCGGACGACGAGGACGACGAGGACGATGACGAAGAGGGAGCAGAAGACGACGTCGACGACGTGGACGAGGATGCGGACCCGGGAGAGGTGGAACCCGAGTTCGACGACGCGGACGACCCCCGCGATCCCCGTGACCCGCGCTCGACGCGTCCCGGCGTGGGCGCGGCGTCGACGCCGGCGAGCGCGCTGGCCGGGTCGAACGCGGGGAGGTCCGGGACACACATCGCGTCGACCTGCTCGCTGAACCACGGCGGGAGGTCGGTCCGCGCGCGGTCGAACAGGTCGAGGAGGCTCGAATCCGCCAGATACGTCGCGCCGTAGTCGTCGGGCGCGCGGACGACCCGCCCACACGCCTGGATCACCGTCCGGAGCGCGGCGCGGTGGTACCACGCCCACTGGCCGTCTTCGAGTCGGCGCGCGACCCGCGAGTCCGAGGTGTTGAGATACGGCGCCTTACAGATGACCTGCCACCGGCAGAGCTCGCCCTTGAGGTCGAGCGCCTCCTCCATCTTCACCGAGAGGAACAGGTCGGGATCCGAACGCTCCTTCCATCGGGTCAACGCCGCGTCCCGGTCGTCGCGGTCGTGTGCGTGGACCCGCGCCCCGACGCCCATCCCCGCGAGGCGGTCGTGGAGACGCTCCTGAATGTGGTAGGAGTGACAGTGAACGAGCCCTTTCTCGTCGGGATGCTCACTTAAAAGACGGACGAGCAGGCGTGCGATCTTCGGGATCGTCTCGTCGCGGTGGTCGTACGTCATCTTCCCCTGGGTCACGTCGTACAGCGGCCGGTGTTCCAGGGGGAAGGTGTGCGGGACGTCGACGAGCGCGACCCGGTCGGGGTCGAGTCCCACGCCGCGGCAGAACGCCGCCTTGTTGAGGATCGTCGCCGACAGCAGAGCGAACCGGTTGCCGCGGTCCCAGACGGTGTGTTTCAGGTAGCGCGCGGGGTCGAGGGGTTTGATCCGTATCGAGGACCCGGCCCCGTCGGGCTGGTCGACGACCCACGTCGTCGGCGACCGCGGGTCGCGGGCGTCGTCGACGAACCACTTCAACTCGGAGATGAGTTCCTGCAGGCGGTCGCGGCGGGCCGCCTCGTCGGGCGACAGTTCCGACTTCGCGAGGAGCGCATCCTTCGCCCGCGTGCACGTGCCGACGAGCGCGTCGGCAAACTTCACCGTGCGTTCGAGGGGGTCCTCGGCGTCGGAAACGGCGGGCACGCGGAGGTCGTCCCAGACGGGGACCGTCCGCGGGGTGAGATCGATCGTGGCGTACATCTCGGCCCACTCCGCCAGGCCGTGGGCCTCGTCGATCACCACGACGTCCCGCTTGCGGAAGACGTCCGATCCCGCGGTCTGCATGAAGTACGCGAGCGTCATCGCCGCGATCCGTCTGTTCGAGGCGATTGCGCGCGCGGAGTAGTACGGACAGCGGTGTTTGACCGGGCAGTCGAACCCCCGCTGGCGGGCACAGGGTGCCTGGTTCACGGGGGTATCCTCCTCCCCGTCGAGGATGCAGTTGTAGTTCCGTTTGCCCCGGATGACCTGGAAGTCGTCGAGTAGGGAGTCGGCGGCGACGTCGTCGAGCTGGGAGACCTGCGGCGTGGTGTAGTACGCGTCCGTCGCGTCCCTGGGTCTGGACTCCTCGACGGTCGCCGCGGCACCGCAGATGGCGCGCGCCAGGAGGGACTTCCCGCTCCCGGTCGGCGCGCGGACCAACACGACGTCGTTACCGGCGGCGAAGGCGTCGCGGATGTCACGCAGTGCCCGTTCCTGCGCGCCCCGGTAGGCGGGCGCGGGGAACTCGTCGACGATGCGGGCGGGATCCACACCGGAGGGTCGTGACTGCGGCTGGTAAAGCTAGCGTTCGTTGGCGTCGCCGGCGGCGTCCTCGGACAGAGCGGCGACGTCCGCTTCGGTGGCGTCGCGCTCTTCGGGGAGTCGCTCGACGCAGTCGAAGCAGAGGAAGTGATCGGTGCCGTCGGCGAGTTCGAGGTCGATCCCACCGGAGGACTCGCCCGCGAACGTCCAGAAGTCGCCGATGCCGCCGCCGATTCTGACCTTGGAGCCGCAGCCGTCGCAGCGTTGTACGCCCATCGCCCGACGTAGGGCTGGGCGTCGGATAAGCGCGACGGGGGTCGCGTGGCTTCCGGATCGGGCCCCGCGAGACATCGAGAGACGGCCGTGCGCTGCCCTCACGCGCGGGCACGGACGCGACGAACCGTCTTCTCTTCCCCAGCCGAGACGGCCCGGACGGAGCCCGGCCGCGGTCCCTCGCACGCCGTGGCCTCGGCCCGATGGCCCCGACAGCGTACAGGCCGGAACAATGGCACGGGGTGCGGTGGCGCGGCCGGTCCGACGCCGGTCGGACCGCCGCGCGAGGGATGAGGACACGAGCGAACACCGTGAGCGAGTGTCCGAATCGGTTGGGGAGGCTCGTGGCCGCACCGCCCTGGCGACCGTGCTATCGTTCTCTCTGCGCCACGTCGACTGACCTGTTCCTGCTCCTCACACCGACCGATCACTCCTCCCGCCACCGACCGAACACGTCCGACACGTTCACCGGAGTCGAAACTTGTTCGAAAGATAACATAGTTTCATGACGTGCAACACCGTACCACACGCATGGAGGTGAACTGCGAGGGCTGTGCGGGCTGTTGCATCGACTGGCGGCCCGTTTCACCCGTGCCTCTGGACCACGAGCGCCGAAGCGGACGCCTCCCGCTGGACGACACGTACAACCTCGTCTCGTTGACGCGCGACGAGATCGGGCGGTTCGTCGACGCGGGCCACGGCGACGCGCTCACGCCCCGGCTCTGGCGACCGGCCGACGGCGACGCGTCAGTGACGATCGACGACCGCGCGGTAGCGGCGATCGACGGCCGGCCGGCGTTCGTCGTCGGCCTCCGCAAGCCGCCCAAACCGGTCGCGCCGTTCGGCCTCGACCGCCGGTGGCTCCGGGGGTGCGTCTTTCTGGACCCCGACAGCCTGCAGTGTCGGATCCACGGCGACCACCTGTACCCCGGCGAGTGCGCCGACTACCCCGGCCACAACCTCGCGCTCGACCGCGAGACCGAGTGCGAGCGGGTCGAGCGCGTCTACGGCGGGGAGCGACTCGTCGACGGGCGCGATCCGCCGACCGGACACCTCCGGCTGGGGCCGGCGGCGCTCGGGACGACGGTGTTCGCCCACCCCGACCCCGCCCGCCTCGATGGCGTGGCCGACCGCCTCGTCGCCGGAACGCTCCGGCCCGCCGACCGCGCCGAGTTCGTCGGATACGCGGTGGCCTCGTTGCCGGGGTCGCTCACGGTCGACGACGACCGTGCGGCGGCGGTTCGCGAGGCGGTCCTGGGATCGTCGTCGTGGCTCTCCGGCGTGCTCGACGCCTGGGCGGCCCGGGCGACGGCCGTCGGCGACGACGCCTCGAACGCGGCGCTCGGGATCGAAGACGAGGCGGGAGCGCCGGCGACGCCGGGGTGGGACGCGATCCATCCCGGCGGCGAGGGCTGATCCGGCGGCAAGGGTTAATTCGTTTCCGCCCCTGGAAGAGTGTATGAAGGTATTCGTCACGGGTGCGACAGGGTTCGTCGGGAGCCGACTCGTCCCGGCACTGCTGTCGGCGGGACACGAGGTGGCCGTCCTGACCCGCGACGCGACGCGATACGGCGGCCCACCGGACGTGCACGTGGTCGAGGGTGACCTCGTCGCGTCGGGGCCGTTCCGGCTCGTCGATCCTGGCGACGGAGACGACGCCTCGAACGCGGCGTCAGCGACGCCGATAGAGGGGACGCTCGGCGAGGTCCTGTCGCCGCTGGGGATCGACGCGGCGTACTACCTGGTCCACTCGATGGGGACGGGAAGCGACTTCGAGACGAGGGACCGCACGGCCGCGCGGACGTTCACCCGCGGGCTCTCGGAGGCGGGCGTCGAGCGGGTGATCTACCTCGGCGGGCTGGGGGCTGACAGCGACCGGTTGTCGCCGCATCTCCGGTCGCGGCGGGAGGTCGAGCGGATCCTCGGCGACGGGACGGCGGCGCTGACGACGCTCCGGGCGGCGATCGTCATCGGCGAGGGGAGCGCGAGCTTCGAGCTCATCCGCCAGCTCTCGTCGCGACTGCCGGTGATGGTGACGCCGCGGTGGGTCGAGACCCCGTGCCAGCCGGTGGCGGTCGACGACGTCGTCGCCTACCTCGTCGGCGTGCTCGACGTCCCCGAGACAGTCGGGGAGACGTACGAGGTCGGCGGGCCCGAGGTCATGACCTACCGCGAGATCATGCGACGGACGGGACGCCAGTTGGGACAGGAGCCGCACATCGTCTCGGTGCCCGTGCTCACGCCGCGGTTGTCGGCGTACTGGCTCGACCTGGTGACCGACGTGCCGCGGGAGGTCGCCCACCCGCTCATCGAGGGGCTGAAAAACCCCGTCGTCGTGAGCGACACGCGCATCCAGGGGCTCGTCCAGGTCGATCATACCCCGTTCGACGTCGCCGTCGCCCGGGCGCTTGGGCACGAACCGGAGCCGGATCGGACGCTGACCGTCGAGGTCCGCGAACCGGCCGACGACCGCTTCGAGTCCGGGCCGGAGACCGAGGCGGGACCGGGGGTACAGTGACGGGGACGACGCGACGATGACGGCGGCGGGAGAGGACGCGCCGCAGTACGGCGAGACGTGGGTGTACGAGAGCATCGTCGGCGCGCTCCCCGGTGCCTCGCTGTCGGGGCGGGCGGCGATCGCGCTGCAGATCGCGATCTTCCAGGCGAGCCTGTTCGTCCTCGCGTGGGTGTACGATCTCTGGGCCGTGGTGCCAGCGGGAACGGCCGCCATCGGCGTCGCGGCGGTCGGGAGCGCGCTCATGCTCCGGTTCAGCACCGCCACGCGGAAACTCGACCTGCCACCGACGTACCAGCGCTTTCTCTTCTCCTCGGGGATCGAGGTGGTGCTCGGCGTCTTAGCGTTCGTTGCGCTCGTCACCCACCTGTTCGTCTACGGTCCGCAGTCGGGCGACTCGGCGCTGTTGCCGGCGCTGCTCGGCCCCGACCCGCCGGTGATCGTCGTCTACCTCATGTTACTGGTCCTCTGGGACCTCTGTTACCGCATCGGGACGTCGTGGTGGGCGGCCGTCGTCGCGGCGTGGCGCTCGTACCGGTACACGTTCGACGCCGACACCGCCGCGGCGCTCAGGCGAACGGACGCGAACAACGTCGCGTTCGGACTGATCCAGATCGCGCTCTTGCCGTTTCTCCGGGAGCAGCCCGTGCTGTTCGCGGCCGTCGCGGGACACGTCGTCGCGGTGACCGTCGTCTCGACGGTGGCGTTCGCGACGATCGAAACGGAGGACGCTACTGCTGTTTGATCCGCTTGAACTGGTCGAGAAGTGCCTCAGTGGAGTCACCGGAGTCGTACTCGAGCGTGCCGTGGTAGACGACGCGCTCGTCGTCGAACGCGGCGTCCACTGTCGAGGTCTTCTGTTCGCGGCGCTCGTGCTCGTCCTCGTCATAGGCACCCATTGACATGGTACGTGTTACCTTGGAATGTTGCCAATATATAATTTCCGGTGAACGACCCCCCAGTGGTGGAAAAATCAACGGCCGGCGGGCGGGTAACGAACCTCGCTGCCGTCGGCGATCGGCCGAGACGACGGGCGGCGCGTCGCGACGCGGCCGGCCACCCTTCGCACGGCGATCCTCGCGGGTCGATTTCGGGGCGACCACGTCGGCCCCCGCGCGGCCACGACCGACAGTATAAACGCCCCGACCGAGTAGGACGGTCGTGGCACGACCACTCCGTTTCAGACACGCCCCCGGCCGGTGGACGCTCGCCCGGGTCCGGCGTGACGTGTACGCCGATCTCGACGGCAACCTCGGGGCGACGATGTCCCGCCCGTGGTACCGTCAGCCCGACGGCTACGACGCGCGGCGGTTCGACATGGACAACGGCGACACCGCCCTCCTCGCGTGGACCGACGACGTCGCCTACTGGGTCGGCAATACGGAGACGCCCTCGGCGCTCTGGCGGACGGACAAGATCGCCCTCGAGGCCGCCCCGGCCGAACTCACAGAGTGGGTCGAGCGGGAACTCCTGGCCGAACTCCACGAGGAGTCGCCGTGGCTGACGGAGTATCCGAAGCTCTCGTGGTTCTTCCTCCCCGTCTTCTGCTCGAAGGACGGCCGCGACACCACCAGGTCGTTCTTCGCCGAACACGCCGCCGGCTTCCCCGACGCCACGGCTGACGAGGCGCTCGCGTTCTACGAGTCGTTCCTCGCGACGGGCGTGCTCGACGCCGACCGCGAGGTGATGGCCGGGAAGCTCGGCACCTCGCAGTCGCTCGACCTCGTCCGGATGAGCGCCGCGATGGGCGAGTTCAACGTCGCGAAACTCCTCCACGACGCCGGCTACGCGCTCGAACCGGAGGCGGAGGTGACGACGGGGCACTCGCTCGACTTCCGGGTGGAGAAGGACGGCCAGGTCACGCTCGTGGAGGTGACGCGGCCGCTCCCGCCGAACAGACGGGCCGCGAACAGCCCCGTCGTCGCGGTCCGCGACACGGCACAGACGAAGACCGATGGCCAACTCGAACACCACGGCGGCGGCGCGGTGCTGTTCGTCGACTGCTCGTCGTTCCCCGACGACGACTGGCAGGCGGTGCTCGGCGAACAACCGGAGGTCCGGCACCGCCCCGCCGCCGTCTTCCGGACCCGCCCGGACGGTCGCGTCGAGGGCTACACCAAGGGACGCGTCCCGCTGGATCTGCCGTTCTGAAGATTTACCGTCCGCGAGAAAGAACCGTCAACTCCGTCCGTCGGTGACGAGCGGGGCGGCGCTCAGAACGACTCGGGGGTCGGACCGTCCTCGCCGAGCGCGTAGGCGTCGCGGTCGCTGTAGAACCGCCGTCCGATCGCTTCGTGGGAGACACCGGTGTAGAGGGCTGTCGTGACGTCGTCCGCGCAGGCGTACGTCTCCGGACCCATGCGACCGAGTACCTCCGCGACGGTCTCCGACCCGTTCGCGTGCTCGATGACGTGCTCGCCGTGTTCGGAGATGAACTCCTCACTGCTGAGCGGGTAGTCGGTCGCGTCGATGACTTCCTGGGTGCCGTTTAGGCGCATTACATTCAACAGGATCCAGGCCACAACTATAACGGTTTTCCATGTACATCCTTAGTCGGATGAGGGCTCCTTAGCCTCCTAAAATGTCATGTACTGTCATGATACTTTTTGCTCGACGACCGGCCGGTCGAGACATTCTCGACGAGTGCGACGCAAGCGCTTTGCGTGGCGGCGGCGGAGCGTCGGGTATGACCAGCGACGGCGGGCCGCGGCTGGACCTGCACGTCCACACGACCGCCTCGGACGGGACGCTCGAACTCGACGAGGTGCCGACCGCGGCGCGCCGGGCGGGCGTCGGGACGGTCGCCGTGACCGACCACGACCGGCTCCACCCGGGCCTCGACGCGCCCGTGACGGTCAGAGACGGCGTCCGTCTCGTCCGCGGCGTCGAACTCCGGGTCGACGCCGGCGATATCCGCGTCGACCTCCTCGGCTACGCGGTTCGTGACGCGAGCGCGCTCGCCGCCGAACTCGACCGCCTCCAGCGCGACCGGGTTGAGCGCGCCCGCGCGATCGTCGACTGCGTCGAAGACGAGACCGACACGACGCTCGCCGTCGACCTCGTCGACGGCATCGGCCGACCCCACATCGCCCGCGCCGTGGCGGCGAGCGACGCGCCGTACGACTACCAGGGGGCGTTCGACCACCTGATCGGGAGCGACTGCCCGTGTTACGTCCCTCGGTCGCTCCCGACGTTCGACGCCGGGGCCGAACTCCTCCGCGAGTCGTGTGCGGTCGTCTCGCTCGCCCATCCCTTTCGGTATCCCGACGTCGACCGGGCACTCGACCTCGCGCGCGACCTCGGAGCCGTCGAACGGTACTACGCGTACGGCCGGTCGGTCCCAACCGAGCGAATCGAACGCGTCGTCCGCGACGCCGGACTGCTGCGCACCGGTGGGAGCGACGCCCACGACCGAACCCTGGGGCGTGCGGGGCTCGA
The DNA here is from genome assembly GCF_024228675.1 of Salinigranum marinum. Taxonomy (NCBI): domain Archaea; kingdom Methanobacteriati; phylum Methanobacteriota; class Halobacteria; order Halobacteriales; family Haloferacaceae; genus Salinigranum; species Salinigranum marinum. The sequence goes on from NZ_CP100461.1 coordinate 3,337,884, forward strand.
CGGCGCGGAGGCGGCGGCGTTTCTCGCCCGACTGGCGGGGTGACGAATGCCGGAGAAGGCAGACTTATCTTTCGCCGGACCGGTTCTGAAAGTATGCGCTGTCACTACTGCGACCGCGAGGCCGCGTACGCCGCCGAGAAGGACGGGGTGAAGGTCGGCCTCTGCGAGGAGCACTTCCGCGAGCGCCTCGAAACGCTCGCGGAGTCGGACGAACTCTCGACGCTTCGCGAGCAACTCGACATCGACCGGACAGAGTAACCGACCCTCCCTCCCCGCCGTCGACACGCCGCGCTCCCGTCTGTCATATATCCGACCTTCGTTCTCTCACGTTCTCGTTTCCGTCTGTCGATTTCTCCGCCGTCCCCACGACCCTCTCCCGTCGCGATACTCGCGTCGCCCGGCCGTGCCGGTTCCTCTGCCCACTCTTCGTGGTGACCGCGCGCACTGATCGGTTCGAGCGACGCGACCGACGTCGGCCGTCACGACGCCCTCGACGCCCGTCCCCCCGACCGACAGTGGTTTCACCGGTCGCTCTGTACCCGTTCCAATGACTTCAGGGAGCCGTGGCCACCCGACGGCCGGCGGCGGACGCCCGCGGCCCGTCAACGGACCGGTCCCGCACACTGGCGGTCGCACTCGACGCGGGGTGCTGGTACCGCCGTGACGGACGTCACGTTCTGGGCGCTGGTCGTCCTCGCGACGGTGACGGGGCTCGTGACGGCGTGGACGCTGGGGGCGAACAGCAACTCGCCCCCGTTCGCCCCCGCGATCGGCGCGAACGCGATCTCGACGATGCGAGCCGCCTTCCTCATCGGTATTCTCGCCGCGCTCGGGGCGCTCACGCAGGGTGGGAGCATCTCCGAGACGGTCGGGGCAGGGCTCATCGATGGCGTCGCCATCACGTCGCTCGCCGCCACGGCTGGGCTGTTGAGCGCCACGGCGTTCATGGCGTTCGGCGTCTACACGGGCTACCCGGTGCCCGCCGCCTTCGCGACCACCGGAGCGATGGTCGGCGTCGGCCTCTCGCTGGGCGGGACACCCGCGTTCGACACCTACCGCCGCATTCTGACGTTCTGGGTGCTCGTGCCGCCCGTCTCCGGGGGCCTGGCGTACCTCACTGCTACCGTGTTGCGGCGCGACGACATCCCCGAGACGATCGGCGTTCCGCTCTTGGCCGGGGTCGTCGGCGGCATCGTCGCCAACGTCCGTCTGAGCGTCATCCCGGACCCCGCGGGTGGGGACCAGGGCTCGATCGCGGCCTTCTTCGGCGGGTTCGCCTCGATGCCCGCCGTCGCCGGCGTCGAACTCGACGCCGCCCTCGTGACGCTCGTGGTCGCCCTCACGAGCTTCCAGTTCATCCGCCGGCGGACCCAGCGTTCGGTCGACCGCGGCGTCAGGACGTTCTTGGTGTTGCTCGGGAGCGTCGTCGCCTTCTCCAGCGGGGGGAGCCAGGTCGGCCTCGCGACGGGCCCGCTCGAGAACCTCTACGGGGCCGAACTCGGCCTCCCCGGGATCGTGCTGCTGGCGGTCGGCGCGACCGGGATCCTCGGGGGGGCGTGGATGGGCGCGCCGCGACTGCTGCAGGCCACCTCTCGCGAGTACGCCCAGCTGGGAATCAGGCGTTCGATCGCCGCGCTCGTCCCCGGCTTCGTCATCGCCCAGGCCGCTATCACGCTCGGGATCCCCATCTCTTTTAACAACATCATCATCTCCGGCGTCATCGGCGGGGGGCTCGCCGGCGGTTCCGCCGGGGTGTCGCGGCGGAAGATCGGTGTGACGATCCTCTTCTGGGTGCTGACGCTCGTCACCTCGATCGGCGTCGGCTTCGGGGTGTATCGGCTGTTCTCGACCGTCCTCGGCGGCTGACGCGGGGGCGGAATATCGAAGCCGTGATCGACCACGGCTGGCCGTCGATCATCGGTGGGAGAGCGGGTGATCCTCGACCGGTCAGTTCGATCCCGAACGACTGAACAGCGCTCCGTCACCGGACGACCGTGACCGAGACCGGGGCCTCGCTCACGACCGCGGTGGCGACCGTCCCGAGCAGGCGGCGGGCGAGTTCGTTTCGCGCGCCGCCGTGGCCGCCCATGACCACGTGGTCGACGTCGTGGGCGTCGACGTACGCGAGGACCGTATCGGCGGGGTCGCCCGTCTCGACCGCCGTCTCGACCGTTCGGTCGACCGCCGTGGCGCGGCGGGTCGCTCGCTCGATCAGCGCGTCGGCGCGGTCCCGTGCGTCGGCCCGTCGCTCCGCGCCGGGCTCGAGGATCCCGCCCTCACTCATCGCCGCGTCGACCGGCCGGACCACGTTCAGGACCGTCGTCCGGCAGTCGAACGTCTCGAGCGCGTGGGTCAGCGCCTCGTCCGCGAGCGGGGAGCCGTCCAGCGGGACGAGGACGTGGGCTGGTGCCATGGCGGTACGTGCGGGGCGACGGACAACAGTACTCCGTTTCCACCGGGCCGGTCGGCGCGGGCGACGGACGAGAGACGAGCGAACAGAGACGGCGGACGGCCCCGGGGACGGGCATCAGAACAGGATCGAGGAGCCGGCAAGGTAGAGCCCGGCGAGCGCGACCTCGAAGACGAGCGTGCCGGCGGCGGAGTAGAGTACGAACTGCCGGTCGTCCATCTCGGCGAAGCCCGCGGGGACGGTGAGCATCCCCCGCGTGAACAGGAGGGCGTTGCTCACGGGGACGGCGATCGGCCCCCAGCGGTCGAACCAGCGGTCGAAGCGGTCGAGTCGCTCCGGGGAGATCCGGAACCATCGTTTCCGTTCGAGGTAGGCCCGCCCGCCGCGCTTCGCGGCTAGGAAGAGGGCGTACTGCCCGAGCGTCGCGCCGAGGACGGCGATGGCCAACACCGGCACGAGCGCCTCAGTGCCGAGGAGGACGATCGACCCGGGGACGATCAGTTCGCTCGGCATGAAGTACATCAGCATGGCTCCCTCGAGGACGAACACCCCGAAGAGGGCGACCAGCGCCCACTCGGAGTCCAGCAGCGCGCGGAGGGTGGGGGGCATCTCGCCGAGTTGGGCGAGCACCGCGGCGGAGTCCATCGTGGATTCTGTGGACGTGGATCGGCAAATCCGTTGTGGTCCACGCGTCGGAATGAATATTCCGCGGGACTGTCGGCGGACCCGAACCGACGCGGAGAACGGGTGATGGAGGGTCGAAGCCGAGTTCGAGCCAATCGGCGAGAGAGTCGACTGGGGGAGGAGGCGGTAACACCGCCCTACGGTCCGCAGTCGCTCCCGATCCATCCCTGTCGTCGATCAGTCGCGGTCGCTTCCGATCCATCCTCACTCGTCGTTGGTCCGTCCGGAGCCGCCGTCGACCCATCCACAGCAGTCCTCCCGTCCCGACGCCGACCGCGGAACGATGCGCCTTTGCCGGTTACCGCCCAACGCCCGCACATGAACCTCACCGACCGCCCGCGACGGCTTCGGACGGACGGCATCCGGTCGCTCGTTGCCGAGACGAGCCTCGACGCGACGGACCTCATGGCACCGGTGTTCGTCGACGCCACCACGGACGAACGCGTCCCGATCGAGTCGATGCCGGGCCACGAGCGCGTCCCCGTCGACGAGGCCGCCGCGTGCGTCGAGGAGGTGCGCGAGACGGGCGTCGAGGCCGTCATGGTGTTCGGCATCCCGGCGTCGAAGGACGCCGAAGGGAGCCGCGCGTGGGCCGACGACGGCGTCGTTCAGGAGGCCGTCCGACGCATCAGTCGGGAGACGGACGCCTACGTCGTCACCGACGTCTGTCTCTGTGAGTACACCGACCACGGCCACTGCGGCCTGCTCGAATCGGACGCCCGCGAGCACGCGAACCTCACCGTGGACAACGACGCGACGCTCGATCTCCTGGCCAGAACCGCCCGGTCGCACGCCGACGCCGGCGCGGACATGGTCGCGCCGAGCGGGATGATGGACGGGATGGTCGGCGCGCTCAGGCGGGAACTCGACGCCGCCGGCTTCGAGGACCGCGCGATCATGTCGTACGCCGCGAAGTACGAGTCGGCCTTCTACGGGCCGTTTCGCGACGCCGCCGACGGCGCGCCGGCGTTCGGTGACCGCCGGCACTACCAGATGGACCCCGCGAACGCACGCGAGGCCCTGCGCGAGGTCCGACTGGACGTCGAACAGGGCGCGGACGTGCTGATGGTCAAGCCCGCGCTACCGTATCTCGACATCGTCCGGGCCGTCCGCGAGGAGTTCGACCACCCGGTCGCCGCCTACAACGTCTCCGGCGAGTACGCGATGCTGCACGCCGCCGCCGAGAAGGGGTGGCTCTCGCTGGAGGAGACGGCGCTCGAATCGTTGCTGTCGATCAAGCGCGCCGGTGCGGACCTCATTTTGACCTACTTCGCGGAGGACGTCGCCGACCACCTGTAGGCCGCCACGACCGAACCGCGCGAGCGGGTCCTCGGGCCAACGGCTCCATACTGTCTTACTCAATCGAAGGTGTGTCGAGTCTCGATACAGTATAAACACATCAGTACACAGAACTGTATAGCCGGCGCTCACGTCCTCGGGGCGTGATGCGCGACCGAACCAGACGGCACAGTCCGAGCGGAGGCGATCGACCCCCGACGCACGGCCGCGGAACGGGCGGACCGTCGACCGTCGTCGACTCGTCGGATCTGTCGGGAAGCTGGCTTAAATCCCCGCCTATAGTCGGGGTAACGCTATTCAGCAGGTCTCACGACAGTTTTTCAGTATGAATCGTGATAAATTACGGGAGCTGACCCGAACGACACAGAGACGTGCGTTCTTACGGATGGTCGGGCTGGGGGGTGTCGCCGGACTGGCGGGCTGTGGCTCACAGCAGTCGGGCGGCGGCACCGAGACGGCCTCGGCGACGGCTGCGCCGACCGACGCACCGACGGAGACGGCAACGGCGACCGAGACGGAGACCGAAGAGCCGACCGAGACGCCACAGGCGGTGGGCGACCTCGCCTACATGTCTCCGCGCGAGGCCGACGACTTCGACGCGCTAGTCGAAGAGCGGAAACTGACGGCGCTCCGGCAGGTGCTCGCCGTCGACGACGTCGCGTCGCGGATCGAGAGCGCCGTCTCGTCGACGGCGTACCACCGCATCCTCCAGGGGTACGACTTCGTCGAGATCCTCGCGCCCCAGGAGATGACGGTGGAGGGGAGCATCGACGTGGAGGCGGAGAACCCCGGTGCACACACCATCGAGTTCGCCGATATCACGAGCGTCCGGGCGCTGGTCGACCGCGACACGGACCAGCTGGTGAAGCTACACACCACGACGCGCGAGCCACACGTCATCGAGCGGTCGTACGAGGGGCTCAACATGAACACGGTCCGGGCCGCGATGGGGAACGAGCAGATACAGTCGGCGCTGGAGGGGAAGGACTGGTACCTCCTGGCGGCGGACTACTCGATCATCACGGCCTACGACGAGGAGCGTCCGATCGGCGTCGTCACGCCGGTGATCTTCAACTGGAACGACAGGGGGGACCAGCTCCGCGGGATCTCGGCGGCGGTCACCACGACCGGTCTCAACGACGTCGCGACCGAGAACGAGGTGCTCGACGTCTACACGCCGACCCAGGAGTCGCCCGACCCGCTGACGGGCCTGATCTCGGAGGTGTCGGGGAACGACCCCGGCAGCTACCGGACGGGCACCATCGACGTCCCCGGCGAGATGGACGACACCGACTGGGAGATCCGCCGGCCCTCGCGGACGATCGAACAGGACAACTGGGAGATCACGTGGGAGAACACCCTCCACGACGCCTACAGGGTCACGGCGAGCTACAACGGCAAGCCGGTGCTCGGCAACGAGTCGAAGGTGCCGTGGATGCTGAGCGACTACGAACCGTTCGGGATGGCCGGTCCGGGCACTCCTTCGGGGCGACGCAACTGGCACTTCTGGGACACCCTCGGCTTCACCGGCCCGGGCGTCATCGAGAAGCACGACCTCTCGGACGGCTTCCGGATCCGGGGCTCGTACCACACGGGATCGCTCGACCACTGGGAGTGGCGCTTCGGGCAGAACTGGGGCCCCTACCGCTACCTCATCGACTGGAACTTCCACTCCGACGGCACCATCGACGTCACTTCGCGACACCCCACGACGGGCTTCCGGACGACGAACGGCTACCCGAAGTACACGTTCCACTTCACCGCCGAACCCGCCTTCGACGCCGCGACCGTCCACGCCCACGACGGCTCCTCTTGGAGCCAGGTCGCCTCCGAGGCGAAGATGCAGGCGGGCGACGTCGAACAGGTCCGCATCCAGAACGCCGACGGTCCCGAACGGCTCGTGATCGAACGGCCGGGCGACGAGTGCTACGCGCTCCAGTACGACCCCGAGACGATCGAGTACGACCAGACGCTCGAAGGGGTCGCCAGGGAGATGATCCAGCACAAGCAGTACCTCGACGCCGACAACTACCTCGGGGACCGCTCCATCGACGGCGAGCGCGTCCTCATGCGGATGTACGCCTCCCGCGACACGGGTGAGGGGACGCACGCGACGACCGATCCGTTCGCCTTCCGGTTCACGATGCGCGCGGAGAACTACTGAGCCGCCCGGGACAGGAGGCTACGACACGTGACAGACGACCCACGACCGACGACGAGACGAACCGCACTCAAGCGGCTGGCGGCGGCGACGACCGTCGCGAGCCTCGCCGGCTGTGCCGGGGGATCGGGGGGACCCGAGACCGCCGACGGCGGGGGCGGCGACGCGACGGCGACACCGACCGCGACGAGCGCCGACACCGCGACCGCAACCGCGACGCCGACGGAACCGGACACGCAGGCCGCGACGTCGACGGTCGAGACGGCGACGACCACGACCGAGCGGGGGGCGTACACGGTCGACATGTACACCGAACTGTACTTCGACCCGGTGGGGCTGTTCGTCGAGCCCGGCGAGACGGTCTCGTTCGAGCTGGTCAGCGGCGCGCACTCGGCGACCGCCTACCACCCCGATAACCCGAACGCGCTGAACCGCCGCATCCCCGACGGCGCGCCCGCCTGGGACACCGAGACGTTCGGTGACGTCGGCACCTTCCGGAACGTCACCTTCGAGACCGAGGGGACACACGACTACTACTGCATCCCGCACAAGATGGTGGGGATGGTCGGCCGTATCGTCGTCGGGAGCCCCGGCGGCCCGGCCGAGGAGTCCGAGAACCCCGACCTGCCGCTCCCGGACTCGGCGCGAATCGTCGAGGAGGGCGAGATCGCCTGGGCCGACTGGCAGGAGAACGTGTAGCCGACGGCCGGTCTCCGGCCCGTCGCGCGCAGCCGACGCGCGCGATGGTCCACCCCCTGTGACCGGCGGCTGCCGCCTCCACGAACGTCCGAATGTTCGTGCAATATTCGCACGACTCCGCGACAGAGAACGACCTTATACTCATATTATTGTGTAGTAGATTAGACGGTCGTCTATTAATAGAAACAGAACTACAGCATTGTCAACCCCATGATTTATATATTGGGTGTTCTTGTCGTCAAAGCGTGATTTGGAACACTAATACAGTTCAGTTCGGTTCAGAAGTAGACGTTCGTGTGCCACGGGTGGTCGGATGACCGTCGACCTGTTGTTGCAACTGGACGCCGGGACCATCGCGAACGGCGTCAACAACGTCTGGATCCTCGTCGTCTGTTTCCTGATCTTCTTCATGCAGCCAGGCTTCGCGCTGCTGGAGAGCGGGCAGGTGCGGGCGAAGAACGTCGGCAACGTCCTGATGAAGAACATGACCGACTGGACGCTCGGCGTCCTCGTGTTCTTCGCTATCGGGGCGGGGGTCAGTTCGATCGTCGGGGCGCTGACCGCGCCCGGGACGGCGCTCGACATCGGCAGCGCGTTCGCGTACATCAACGACCCGACGGCGTACATCGGCTGGTTCTTCGGCGCGGTGTTCGCCATGACCGCCGCGACCATCGTCTCCGGAGCCGTCGCGGGGCGGATGAACTTCACGGCGTACGTGTTCGTCGCCGCGGCGATGACCGCGGTCATCTACCCCGTGGTCACCGGGATGACGTGGGCGGGTGGCCTCCTCTCGGGGAGCGGCTACATCGGCCAGGCGCTCGGGACGGGCTACCTCGACTTCGCCGGCGCGACCGTCGTCCACATGGTCGGCGGCCTCGCGGGGCTCGTCGGGGCCAAGATGGTCGGCCCCCGGCAGGGCCGGTTCGACGCGAACGGCAACTCCCAGCCGATCCCGGGGCACTCGATGCTGCTCGCCGTGCTGGGGACCCTGTTCCTCGCGTTCGGCTGGTACGGGTTCAACGTCGGCACGCAGGCGACGGTGCTCGCCGCCAGCGACGGCGGCCTCGCGTTCATGGGCGGCGCGCTCGGCCAGGTCGTCCTGAACACCACCCTGGGCATGGGCGCCGGTGGCGTCGCCGCGATGATCGTCTCGGCGAGCTGGCAGGGCAAGCCAGATCCCCTGTGGACGGCCAACGGCCTGCTCGCCGGCCTCGTCGCCGTGACGGGCGCGGTCCCGCACGTCACGTGGTGGGGCGGCGTCATCCTCGGCGGGATCGCCGGGGCGCTCGTCCTGCCCACCTTCCGCTGGGTCGTCGACTCGCTGAAGATCGACGACGTCTGCGGTGTCTTCGTGGTCCACGGCAGTGCGGGTGCCATCGGCACCGTCCTGATCCCGGTGTTCGGCGTCACCGCCGCGGGCGGCTACACGTTCCTCGGCGTCAACCAGCTGATCATGCAGGCCGTCGGCGTGATCGTCATCGGCGTCTGGACGGTGCTGGCGACGATCGTCACGTTCTCTGTCGCGGAGGCGCTCTTCGGCCTCCGCGTCTCCGAGGAGGAAGAGGAACTCGGCCTCGACGAGAGCGAACACGGCGTCTCGGTCTACCCCGAGTTCACCGCCACCAACCGCGACCGGCCGGCGATGAGCGCCGACGGCGGTGCCCGCACCGACGGGGGTGCTGACGAATGAGCGAGATCGAGATGGTCGTCGCGATGATCCGGCCCGAGAAGCTCGGCGCGGTCAAACAGGCGCTCGCGGAGGTCGGCGCGCCGTCGCTGACGGTCACGAACATCTCTGGCCGCGGCTCACAGCCCGCCGAGAAGGGCCAGTGGCGCGGCGAGGAGTACACGGTCGACCTCCACCAGAAGGTCAAGGTCGAGTGCGTCGTCGCGGATATCCCCGCCGGCGACGTCGTCGACGCGATCAGCGACGCCGCCAGCACGGGCGAGAAGGGCGACGGGAAGATCTTCGTCCTCCCCGTCTCCGACGCCATCCAGATTCGAACTGGAAAGCGCGGCCCCGAGGCCGTCTGAGCTGGCGTCCGGCTTTCCTCCGTTGTGGTTCTGTTTTTCTTTCTCTTTTTTCCTTTCTCTCTTTTCTCTTCCTCTGCTTTCTCACCACCGTCTCCCGCCGCCCGCGTCGGGAGCGACTGCCCCGCCGTGGGCGGCTTCCGGGGGACTCGCCGCCCCGTCGATCGCTCCCCCGTCCGCGTCGCGCGCACACCGGTCCGGCGGCGCGCGTGTCGGGGCGCGACGTTCCGTTGGCGGGTGTGTACGAACGTCCAGATCCGTGGCAACGTTTGCCCGAGAGTCCGATGAATACGACCTTATATACCATATATCTGATTCCAGATTAGACGGATGACCATTAAGGGGGAAATATATCGACATTCGTAAAGACAAATCCTTATGTACTCGTATGTGGATACGTACCGATGTGATTCGCGGTACAAACCCGCGAAAATCAGACCAAATCATGAACGACTGTCCAAGCACCACGATCGTTGCACCACCGACGGAGGTATCGTCCGAATGAACGAGCTCCTCCTGCAGTCCGACCTCTCGGCCATCGTCGAGGCGGTGAACCTCGTGTGGGTTCTCACCGTCACGTTCCTCATCTTCTTCATGCACGCCGGCTTCGCCATGCTCGAAGCCGGGCAGGTCCGCTCGAAGAACGTCGCCAACCAGCTGACGAAGAACCTGCTCACCTGGTCGATCGGCGTCATCGCCTTCTTCCTCGTCGGCGCGGCCATCTCGACCATCGTCGGCGGGCTCACCGGCGGCGGCTCGTACTCGGTCGCCGGCGCGTTCACCGACGTCTGGTACCCCGGTGAGACGACCGCGTGGGTCGGCTGGCTCTTCGGCGCGGTGTTCGCCATGACCGCCGCGACCATCGTCTCGGGTGCGGTGGCCGGCCGCGCGAAGCTCCGCGCGTACGTCACCTACACCATCGCGCTCGCCGCGGTGATCTACCCAGTCGTCACCGGCCTCACGTGGGCCGGCGGCTTCCTGGTCGACTTCCACGACTTCGCGGGCGGCATGATCGTCCACGGCATGGGCGGCATCGCCGGCCTCACCGCGGCGTGGGTCATCGGCCCGCGGATGGACCGCTTCAACGCCGACGGCTCGGTCAACGTCATCCCCGGCCACTCGCTGACGTTCGCCGTCCTCGGGACGCTCGTGTTAGCGTTCGGCTGGTACGGCTTCAACGTCGGCACCGCTGCCTCGCCGCTTGCGATGGCCGACGATGGGGGCGTCACGCTCGGCGCGTTCTCGTACGTGGGCCGCGTGGCGCTCACCACGACGCTCGCGATGGGTGCCGGCGCGGTCGGCGCGGCCGCGCTCTCGGTCGTCAAGACCGGGAAGGTCGACACGCTCTACGTCGCCAACGGCCTGCTCGCCGGTCTCGTCGGGATCACCTCCGTGACCGACGCCGTCGTCTGGCCCGGCGCGCTCGTCATCGGCCTGCTCGCCGGCGCACAGCTCCCGATCGTCTTCGAGTTCGTCGAGAAGCGCCTCAACATCGACGACGTCTGTGCGGTCTTCCCGGTCCACGGCTCCGCCGGCGTCCTCGGCGCGCTGCTGTTCCCGTTCTTCAGCATCAGCGGCTTCTCGGTCGGCGTGCTCGTCAACCAGGTCATCGGCGTCGTGGTCATCGCCCTGTGGACGTTCGCCGCGACCGCCGCGGTGTTCGGCCTCCTCAAGGCGATCGGCCAGGCGCGCGTCACCCCCGAACACGAACAGGCGGGGCTCGACACCTCCGAACACGGCGTCGACACCTACCCCGAGTTCGGCAAACCCGACGTCGCCACCGACGGCGGTGCCTTTGACACGGGTGCGGACGTTCGTACCGACGGAGGCTCCGAAGAATGAGCGAAATCGAGATGATCGTTGCGATGATCCGGCCCGAGAAGCTCGGCGCGGTCAAACAGGCGCTCGCGGAGGTCGGCGCGCCGTCGCTGACGGTCACGAACGTCTCCGGCCGCGGCTCCCAGCCGGCGAAGAAAGGGCAGTGGCGCGGCGAGGAGTACACGGTCGATCTCCACCAGAAGGTCAAGGTCGAGTGCGTCGTCGCGGACATCCCCGCCGACGACGTCGTCGACGCCATCGCCGACGCCGCCAACACCGGCGAGAAGGGCGACGGGAAGATCTTCGTCCTCCCCGTCTCCGACGCCATCCAGATTCGAACTGGAAAGCGCGGCCCCGAGGCCGTCTGACGACGCTTCGGCTCCCCGACTGTACCTTCCGTTATTTCGACGCCCGTACCACACGCGCCACTGCCCAGTCCCGTCCGCCGCCGGCCACGACACGCGACCGCGGTCCGTGACGATCGCGGGGCGTTCTGCCGGTAGTTTTGAGGCTGTGACCAGTTTTATATTCACGATAGCCTACATTTCTGCATGGGGCTGTTCGGGTTCGGGAGCAAGAGCAACGAGGAGATAATCGAGGAGCACTGGAACGAGAGCGATCCCGCGGCGTACGACGTCGAGGCGATCGTCTCGACGCTCAACGACGACGACGGGGAGATCAGGCTCGCCGCGTCGAAGCTGCTGTGTGCGGTCGCCGACGATTACCCGACGCGACTGACGCCGCACGTCGCGGAGATGCGGCCCGGGGCCGAGGCCCCGGAGGACGAGGTCGTCGCCAACGTGACGTACGCGCTGACGTACGCCATCGAGTCGGACCCGAGCGTGGCGGTCGGACCTCTCCTGGCGGTGGTCGCAGACAACCTCTCGTCGACCGACGAACTCGTCCGGCAGTACTCGCTCAACGTGCTCTGGCAGGTCGCCACGCACGACGACCGCTCCGCGGAGGCGATCGGTTCGTTACACCGCCACGACATGTTGACGAACGTCGTCCGGCACCTCTCGGACGACGCCGACCAGAACCGACTGCGTGCCGCGATCGTCCTGCGTGAAGCGTGTCGGATCTCACCCGACTACGGGACGGAGTACGTCGCCGATCTGGACGACGCGCTCGCCGACCCGAACGAGGAGGTCGTCACGGCCGCGGCGGCCGCCCTGTCGTGGGTCGCCTCGGAGCACCGGGACGCGGTCCAGTACTCCACGGAACCGCTGGCGGCGGTGCTCGCGGACTGCTCGGTCGAAAACGGGCGGCTGGCCGCGGCCGGAGCGCTCTCACACGTCGTCGAGGAGCACCCCGAGAAGGTCGCTCCCCAGGCCGACGCGCTCGTCGGCGGGGCGACGGATCCTTCCGAGGAGCTCCGGGCTCGGTGTCTCGTCACCCTCCGCAGGGCGGGCCAGACGGTGCCCGACGCGCTCAGTCCCCACCGGGAGACGTTCGCCGACCTCGCGGAGAACGCGCCCCGCGACGAGGAGCGAGAACACGCACGGGCGTGTCTGGACGCCGTCGACGCCGCGGCCGAAACCTCGGACGGCGAGTCGGCCGACACCGGTACTGCCACCGCCAGCGGAACCGGGACCGTCGACGGGCGGACCGTCGACGAGGTGATCGAGGAGAACGCGGCCACGGACGACCCGGCCCGACTCGAAGCGGGAGCGGTCGCCGAGACGCTCACGGCCGAGGACGAGACGATCAAACACCGGGCAGGATCGATGCTGGTCGCTGTCGCCGAGGAGGAACCGGAGCGCCTCGCTTCGCACACCGAGACGCTGACTGCGGGACTTGACAGCGAGAACACCGAGACGGTCCAGTTCGTACTGCTCGCCCTCAAGAAGAGCCTCGATCCGGCGTCACCCGATGCCGTCGACGCGCTGCCAGCGGTGATCGAGTGCCTCTCGCGTGACGACGACGCCGTCCAGGAGTTCTCGCTCGAAATCGTCCGTGACGTCGCAGGGACACACGAGGAGGCCCCCGAGTGGCTCGCGTCGCTACACGACGACGGGCGACTCGAAGCCGTCACACGCCACCTCCGGGCCGAAGACGCCGTCCTGCGCAACCACGCGGCCGCGATCACGCTGGAGGTCAGCCAGGTCAGGCCCGCCGTCGGTCGGACGTTCGTCGACGAATTGGCGCCGTTGCTGGCTGACCCGAACGAGCCGATCGTCTCGAACGCCCTCGCCGCGCTGTCGTTCGCGGCTGACGACCACCCCGAGACGATCGCCCACCTGACCGACGACCTGGTCTCGATCCTCGAGAGTCACTCGAACGAGTACACGCGAGCGACTGCTGCGGGACTGTTGGCGTCGATCGCACAGGAGTCCCCGGAGCGACTGGTAGAACACGCGGACACGGTCGTCGGGGCGATCACCGACGGCACCGATCAGGAACGGCAACAGTTGAGCTTCGTTCTCCGTTTCGTTGGCGAGGTCGACCCTGACGCGCTGGAGCCGCACCGAGAGACGCTCGAAACCATCGTGCGGGACGACACTGACGACACCGTCAGCGAGCAGACGCGCGGCGCGCTCGACTCCCTGACCGACTGAGCACCGTCCGGGGTGGGACGTCGGACCCCGCCGAAACGCGCCTGGCGGTCCGTCCGCGGCCCCGACGAGTGACGTGGATTTATCTCCCTTTCGACGCCACTCACGGGTATGAACCACGACCGCTCCCGCGACCTGTACGACCGGGCGCTCTCGGTCCTGCCCGGCGGGGTGAACTCCTCGGTCCGCGCGGTTCGCCCGTACCCCTTCTTCATCGAGCGCGGCGACGGCGCGCACGTCGTCGACGCCGACGGGAACCGCTACATCGACTACGTGATGGGCTACGGACCGCTGCTGTACGGCCACGACATGCCCGATCCGGTCCGCGCGGCGGTCCAGTCGTTCGCCTCGGAGGGGCCGATGTACGGCGCGCCCACGGAGATCGAGGTCGACCACGCGGAGTTCGTCGCCCGGCACGTCCCCTCGGTCGAGATGATCCGGTTCGTCAACTCGGGCACCGAGGCGACCGTCTCCGCCGTCCGCCTCGCACGCGGCTACACGGGGCGGGACAAGATCGTCGTCATGCAGGGCGGCTACCACGGCGCACAGGAGTCGACGCTCGTCGAGGGCGGCCCCGACAACCCCCGGCCCTCGACGGCGGGCATCCCCGACTCGTTCGCCGAACACACGATCCCGGTGCCGTTCAACGACGAGGCGACTGTCGAGGCCGTCTTCGAGGAGCACGGCCACGAGATCGCGGGCGTCCTCGTCGAGCCGATCCTCGGGAACACGGGGATCGTCGGGCCCGTCGACGGCTACCACGAGACCCTCCGCGAACTCTGTGACGACCACGGCGCGCTCCTCGTCTTCGACGAGGTCATCACCGGCTTCAGGGTAGGAGGCCTCGGCTGTGCGCAGTCGAAACTCGGCGTGACGCCCGACGTCACGACGTTCGGGAAGATCATCGGCGGCGGCTTCCCCGTGGGTGCGATCGGCGGGAAAGCGGAGATTATCGAGAGTTTCACGCCCGCGGGCGACGTGTTCCAGTCCGGCACGTTCTCGGGCCACCCGGTGACGATGGCGGCAGGCCACGCCTACCTGACGTACGCCGCCGAACACGACGTGTACGACCACGTCAACCGACTCGGAGAGGAACTCCGCGCGGGGATCACGGACATCTGCGAGGAGCGCGCCCCCGAGTACACGGTCGTCGGCAGCGACTCGATGTTCAAGACCGTCTTCACCCGCCACGCCCCTGCCGGTCTCGCCGACCAGTGTTCGGGCGGGTGCGAACAGCGCACCGACTGTCCGCGGTACGACCACTGTCCGAAGACTGGTCACGACGTCGCGAACGCGGAGACCGAGCGGTGGGAGCGCGTCTTCTGGCAGGAGATGAAAGACCGGGGCGTGTTCCTGACGGCGAACCAGTTCGAGTCGCAGTTCGTCTCGTACGCCCACACAGACGACGACGTCCAAGAGACGCTCGACGCGTACCAAGAGGCGCTCTGAGCCGGTCGCGTCGGGCGATCGCGCCGTCTCACCGGTGTGGGGGCTCGTCCACCGTCGCTCGCTCGTCCATCATCGCCGCCGCCGTCTCGGCCCACGATCCCCGACGGAACCCCCAGCCGACGACCGCGGCCCAGCACAGGTACGAGAGCGCGATCCCGACGTAGACGCCCGGGAGTCCGTAGCCGAGCGCGATCCCGAGGAGCGACGACACGCCGAGCAGGAAGACGAACGAGCCGAGGAGGCGGGCGTAAAACGGCGTCCGGGTGTCTCCCGCGCCCCGCAACGCCCCCGAGAGCGGGAAGAAGACGCCGAACCAGACCATCGAGACGGCGAAGACCCGGGTGAACGCGACCGCGTAGTCGACCACCGTTGGATCGCGCGTAAACACTCGAACCAGCGGTTCGGCGGCGACGAACAGAACGACCCCTGCACAGCCGAGGACGACGACGCTGAGCACGAGGATCGCCCGCGTGGTCTCCCGCGCCGCCTCCACGTCGCCCTCGCCCAGCGTCTGCCCGACGACGATGCTGGCGACGGTGCTGAACGACCGATACAACGGGCCGGTGAGCTGCTGGTAGAGCCGCCGCCCGATGTGGTACGCGGCGTTCACCTCGGTGCCGAAGAGCAACAACAGCGCGTTGAACGGGAAGTTCGCCAGCGAGGTGCTCATCCCCTCCGCGAACGTCGGAACACTCACCGCGACGAGCTGCCGCGTGATCGTGAACTCCCGCGGGCGGGCCAAAGAGAGCGGCGTGCGGCCGCTCGCGATCGCGCCCGTGATCGCCACCGCCTCGAACGTCCGGCTGACCGCCGTCGCGATCCCGACGCCGACGATACCCAGCGTGGGGGCGAGCCAGACGCCGAGACCCAGCGTGACCGTCAGCAGGATGTTGAGCAGGCTCGCGCTCCCGTTGGCGAGCATGGGGGTCCGCGTGTCGCCCGTCCCTTGGAGTGAGCGCGCGCCGACGAGCGCGAGGATCCGCATCGGCGCGGCGACGAAGAGGATCGTCAGATACGTCCCGCCCTGGCGGACGACCGCCGACTCGGCTCCCAACACGTCGATCAGCGCCGGACCGAATAGCAGGCCCACGGCGACGAGCGGAATCCCCGCACCTGCGCCGAGGAGGAGCGCCTGTGTGACGGCACGGTCGCGCGTGAGGTCGGCCCCCCGTCCCGTGTCCTGGCTCGACAGCGCGATCCCGCCGGCACCGAGCCCGAGGCCGATCCGAAGCGGGACCTGCGCGTAGAGGTCGGCGAGCCCGATGGCGGCGACGGCCGCCGGCGAGAAGAGCCCGGTGACGACGATGTCGACCGTCCGCATCAGCGTGTTGAGCGTCTGCTGGACCGCGATCGGCCATCCCAGCGCGAGGGTTCGACTCCACACCGAGCGGAGCCGATCGGAGACCAGCGGCATCCGGTTCGTCGCACGGAGACCGGGCGCAACAAGCCGCCGGTAGGAGCAAGGAAGACACGCGCGTCGGCCCGTCTCCGCCCACCTCGATCCGAACCTGGGTACGGATGCCAGCACCCGTCCACCCCTGCGACCGTGAGAGTTGAGTGCCGTCGCGTCGTTGCGTCGGCTATGAGCCCTCCGCCGGACGACCACGAGCGCGACCCGGACGACGGGGCCGACGAGCGCACCCCCGACGCTGCCGCCGCGGAGCCACGCGACCGACCGGACGAGCCGTCGGCGGCCGAGTTCGACGCGCCGACCGAGGACGAAGACACGGTCGACGCGCGGCGCGGCGACGACGCGCGCGCCGCCAGCGACGCGAGCGGCCCGTCGACCCCCGCCGCGGAGACGACGACAGAGAGCCTCCGCCGGACGCTCGACGGGGTCCTCCCGGCGGCCGACGTCGACTCGCGCTGGTGGTACTGGATCGCGGCGGTCCCCGTCTACTTCCTCGTCACGTTCGTCGGCGGTGCCGTCGCCGCCGTCCTGTTCGTCTTCGCGGGGCTGCTCGACGTCCTCGGACTGGGCGGGCTCGCGAGCTTCTCGACGTTCGTCCTCTTCGGCGGCGTCGCCGCCCTCTTCGGGCTCGTGGGGGTAGTCGTCGCGTTCGCCTTTCCCGTCGCGGTGTACGTCGACGCGCGGGCGATCGAGGCCGCGGGCGGCGAGTGGCAGCCCGACCCCGTGCTGTGGGGGCTCGTGGCTGTGGTGGCCGTGCTCGTGACCAACTTCGTCCTCAGCGTGCCGCTGGCGCTGTACTACCTCTACAAGCGGCACGAGGAACTCGGGACGCCCTGAGGCAGACACGCGGCGGCCCTGAGTCGAGGCTAGGACCGCGGGCGCAACAGCAAACGGTCGCGGAACGCCCGCCAGACGGCCGGGGAGGTGAGACCGAGACCGACGGCGACGGAAAACGCCCACCACGACCCGACGGTTGCGGCGGCGACGAGACCCGAGCCATCGTCGAGCGAGACGAGGGCGAACCCGACGACAGACAGCACGGAGACGACGATGCTGAGGGCCCACGCGCGACCGACTAGTCGCCAGGAGAGCCGATCGACGGACCAGTAGACGGCCGTCGTCACGACCGCGGCGACGACCGGGACGAGCCAGAACTCGGGACGGCTCCCCGTGGCGACGCGGACGACGGTTCGGACTGGGGCCACCGCGGAGTCGAGCCCGAACCACAGGAGGACGAATCGGACGAACGCGCCCGTCTCGCGGCCGAGCGCGTCGAGGCGATCACCGGACATTCGTCGATCGAAGACGGGTGTGGTCGACGGGAGGGCGGGACACGGGCGACACCTCGGCAGTGGTCAACAAGAGCGTGCCGATGACCGACGACTGACGGCTGAGGACCGCCGGGCGACGAGGGCCGAAGTGGTGCGCTTTTCACGGTCGGTCGCGCATCCACGCGTATGACTACGACGCTCCGACTGGCGACTCGCGGGTCTGACCTCGCTCTCCGGCAGGCGGCGAGCGTCGCCGAGGCGCTCGAAGACCACCGGTACGAGGTCGAACTCGTCGAGGTCGAGACGGAGGGCGACCGGATCACGGACGAACTCATCCACCGACTGGGGAAGACGGGCGCGTTCGTCCGCGCGCTCGACGAACGGGTCGTGGAGGGGGACGTCGACGCGGCGGTCCACTCGATGAAGGACATGCCCACCGACTCGCCGCGGGATCTCGTCGTCGCCGGCGTCCTCGAACGCGGCCGCCCGAACGACGTCCTCGTGACACCCGACGGGAACACCCTGGAGGAACTCCCCGAGGGGGCGACGGTCGGGACGTCGTCGCTCCGCCGCCGCGCACAACTGCTCGACGCCCGCCCGGACCTGACCGTCGAACCCCTCCGCGGCAACGTCGACACGCGGGTCGAGAAGGTGCTCGCCCCGCCGTTGCAGGCCGAACACGAGACCCGCATCGAGGCCGACAAAGACCGGAAAGGCCACATCGGCGACGACGACTACGAGCCCGAGTACGACCGTCGGCCGGAGGAGTGGTTCGACTCCCTCTCGGAGATCGAACGCAACGCGCTCGGCCGCGAGACGGACGTCGCGTACGACGCGATCGTCCTCGCCGAGGCGGGGCTCCGACGGAGCGGGCTCGACCGCCACGTCGAGTTCGTTCGGCTCCCCCCGACGCAGTTCGTCCCCGCCCCGGGCCAGGGCGCGATCGCCGTGACGGCCACCGAGCGCGCCGAGGAACTCAACGACGTCCTCGACTTCCCGCGCACGCGGGTCGAGACGACCGTCGAGCGCACGCTGTTGAAAGAACTCGGCGGTGGCTGTATCGCGCCGATCGGCGTCTACGCCGTCCTCCAGGGGGCGTACGTCCACGTGACGGCACAGGCGTTCGGCCCCGACGGCGACCTCGTCGAGGGGTCGCGCGACCTGCCCGTCGAAAAGCACGCGACCGCCGCGGCCGACTTCGCCGCGGACCTCCGCGACCGGGGAGCGGCCGATCTGATCGACCGCGCGACGGAGGCGACCGAATGAGCGACGTGGGCTTCGTCTCGCTCGTCGGCTCTGGCCCGGGCGACCCGGACCTGCTGACGGTGAAGGCGCGCCGACTCCTCGACGAGGCCGACGTGGTGCTCCACGACAAACTCCCGGGCCCCGAGATCATCTCGCTCGTCCCCGACGAGCGCCGCGAGGACGTCGGCAAACGCGCCGGCGGCGAGTGGACGCCCCAGGAGTACACGAACAAACGGCTCGTCGAACTCGCCCTGGAGGGCAAGCACGTCGTCCGGCTGAAGGGCGGTGATCCGTTCGTCTTCGGGCGCGGCGGCGAGGAGATGGAACACCTCGCGCGCGAGGGGATCCCGTTCGAGGTCGTCCCCGGCATCACCTCCGCCATCGCGGGACCGGCTGCCGCCGGCATCCCCGTCACGCACCGCGACCACGCCTCCTCGGTCTCGTTCGTGACGGGCCACGAGGACCCGACGAAAGAGGAGTCGGCGGTCGACTGGGACGCGCTCGCCGCGACCGGCGGGACGATCGTCGTGCTGATGGGCGTCGGGAAGCTCCCGGCGTACACCGCCGAACTCCTCGGGGCGGGGCTGGCCCCCGACACGCCCGTGGCGCTGGTCGAGCGGGCGACGTGGCCCGACATGCGGGTCGCGACCGGAACGCTGGAAACTATCGTCGACGTCCGCGACGAGGCGGAGATCGAACCGCCGGCGATCACCGTCGTCGGCGCGGTGGCGGCGACCCGCGACCGGGTTCGCTCGCTGTTACAGGGGTACGAAGTGCCCACAGGGAGTGTGAAAAACGAATGACACAACAGGTTCGCGTCGCCGTCTTCCGCCCGGACGACGACCGGCTCGCCAGCGCAGTCGAGCTGTTGGAGTCGCTCGGCGCGACGCCGGTCCCGGATCCGATGCTCGCGGTCGAGCCGACCGGGAACCTGCCCGGCGGCGCGGCGTACGTCGTGCTCACGAGCAAGACCGGCGCGGAACTCCTGTCGACGGCCGGCTGGTCACCCGGCGGGACGACGCTCGTCTGCATCGGTCCCGCGACGGCCGACGCCGCCCGCGCCGCGGGCTGGTCGGTCGACCGCGTCCCCGACGAGTACTCCTCGGCGGGGCTCGTCGAGCTGTTACGCGACGAAGTCGCGGGCGAACGCGTCGCCGTCGCGCGGTCGGACCACGGGAGCGACGTCCTCCTCGATGGGCTCCGCGAGGCCGGCGCGGACGTCTCCGAGACGGTGCTCTACCGGCTGACGCTGCCCGAGGGAGCCGGGGGGTCGACTGTTTCGGCTGCCGGCGGGGAGCTGGAGGGCGTCTGTTTCACCTCGTCGCTCACGGTCGAGAACTTCCTGACGGCCGCGACCGAGCGTGGGATCCGCGACGAGGCCGTCGTCGGGTTGAACGACGCCGTCGTCGGTGCGATCGGCGAGCCGACGCGAGCGACCGCCGAATCTCACGGGATCGACGTCGATGCCGTCCCCGACCGGGCGACGTTCGAGGCGCTCGCGTGTCTCGTCGTCGAACGTGCGGCACCGACGTATCACGACTGAGCGGCACTCGATAGAAACGGCGTGGTCGGAGGGCTTCAGGGACGTCAGTCGGGGACCGTTGGACGTCGTCAGGCCGGTTCGTCCGTTGCGGTCTCGGTTGCGGTTTCTTCGTCGGTTCCGGCCTCGTCGGTTTCTGTCTCTTCGTCGGTTCCGGCCTCGTCGGTTTCTGTCTCTTCGTCGGTTCCGGCCTCGTCGGTTTCTGTCTCTTCGTCGGTCGGAACCTCGGTCTCGGTTGCGGCCTCGGTCTCGGTTGCGACCTCGGTCTCGGTCGCCTCTTCGGTCGCCACCTCGGTTTCGGTCGCCCCATCACCCGCGGGTGTGCCGGTTCCTGCCGGAGTCGCCTCCCCGGTCGCCTCACCAGTTCCCGCACCGCCGTCGCCGCCCGCACAGCCGGCCACGGCGGCGACGAGTGTTGTCGCTACGCCGGCAGCGAACGTTCGTCGAGAGAGGATTTTTTCGGTCATGTCGCAGTTATCTCCGATGAGCGACGGATGCAAAAACAGCGCAGACCGTTCCCGATCGTTCGTTTCAGCTCCCCGGACTGTTGCCGACTGTTTCGACGGAGCGATCGAGTCAACCAGTCGATAAACGAAGCATTAAACCTCGGGTCGTGGTATTCGTGTCAGGGGGAGTCGTATGAGAACGCGAACCGTTCCGTGGGGGGTAGTGGCGACAGCCGTCGCTGCGCTCGTGTTGGTCGGTAGTGTCCCCGTCATGGGTGCTAGTACCGTGGCTATCGACGGGATCTCGCTGTCGGGGCCGGCCGTCGTCACCGACGGTGAGCGGCCGTCGATCGCCGGCTGGCGAGCGGTCAGTGTCTCCGTCTCGCTTCAGACCGGGACCGACGCGTACGACGTCTGCGTCGGCGTGACCGACGGGGACTCGTTGCGGACGCTCGACTGTCAGCGCCTCCTGGGGACGAACGCGCAGGAGAACGTGACGCTGTCTGTCGACAGCCTGCCGGAGAACGTCACCGGGAATCAGCGGCTGGTCACGACCGTTGAGCTGGCGGAGGTCGACACGAGCACCGGACCGCTCGCTCGGGGTACCCGGTCGGTGCGGATACTCGCCGCCGCCGGCGACCTCGACGACGACGGGCTCACCAACCGGCGCGAGACCGAGGTCGGCACGGAACTCGACACGGCCGACACGGACGGGGACGGCCTCGCTGACGGGCCGGAAGTCAACACGCACGAGACTGACCCGTTGACGGCCGACACCGACGGCGACGGCCTCGCGGACGGCGTCGAGGTGAACGATCTGGGGAGCAACCCGACGGAGACGGACACCGACGGTGACGGCCTCGCGGACGGCGTCGAGGTGACGAAACACGGAACGAACCCGACGAGCGCCGACACGGACGGTGACGGCCTCGGAGACGGCGCCGAGGTACGGATCCACGAGACGGATCCGACGAAGGCCGACACGGACGACGACGGGCTCGAGGACGGCCCGGAGGTGAACGTCCACGAGACGGAGCCGACGAAGGTCGACACGGACGGCGACGGGCTGGACGACGCGGCGGAGGTCGAACGATACGGAACCAACCCGACGGAGAACGACACGGACGGCGACGGGCTGGACGACGGGGCCGAAGTGAGCCGGTACGGGACCGATCCGACGAGAGCCGACACGGACGGCGACGGTCGGAGCGACAGCGCGGAGGTCGCGAACGGGAGTGATCCGTCCGCCGACGGGGCCGGGCTGCTCGCGGCGGTCGACGTCGACCCCACGGTCGTGATCGCGGCGGTCGTCGGAATCTCGCTCGCCCTCGGTGCGGTGTTCGTCCACCGGCGCACCGGACTGTTGCAGACGCTCCGTTCCGACGACGGGTCGGAGAGCGACGCATCCACGGCCGAGAGCGGGGACGGCACCACGAAGCCGGAGTCCGTCCGGATGCCGACGGACGCGTTGACCGACGAGGAGCGCGTGCTCGGTCTCATCGGCGAGCGCGGCGGCCGGATCCGGCAGTCGGTCATCGTCGAGGAGACCGGCTGGTCGAAGTCGAAGGTGAGCCGGGTGCTGTCGCGAATGGCCGACGAGGGGGCGATCGAGAAGATTACCATCGGCCGGGAGAACCTCATCGCACACCCCGACGAGGTGCCCGACGGGGCGGCGTCACCGTTCGAGCGGACCGATTCGGACTGATCGCCGACACGGCGGTCGCCGCCCCGAAGCCCCGGGTGAATCGCACGGCAATTTATACGTGAGACCGCGCTAAGAGGCGTTCATGAACGCCGACGCAGACGTCGAGACGGGGACGGGACCGGTTCCGGCGCTCCACGACCGGGCCGTGGCCTGCGCGGACCGTCTCCGGGCCGCCGATCGGGTGCTTCTCGCGTCGCACATCGATGCGGATGGATTGACGAGTGCCGCCGTCGCGTCGAGCGCGCTTGAACGCGCGGGCGTTCCGTTCGAGACGACCTTCGAGAAACAGCTCGACCGGGCCGCGATCGAACGCATCGCCCGCTCGTCGTTCGACACCGTCCTGTTCACCGACTTCGGGAGCGGACAGCTGGACGTCATCACTGAGTTCGACGGCTTCACCCCGGTGATCGCCGACCACCACCAGCCCGCCGACGCCGAGACGGAGTACCACCTCAACCCCCTGCTGGAGGGGATCGACGGCGCTTCGGAGCTGTCGGGTGCGGGGGCGAGCTACGTCCTCGCGCGGGCGCTGGGTGGGGAGGCGAACCGCGACCTGGCGGGGCTGGCGGTCGTCGGTGCGGTCGGCGACATGCAGGACGGCGACGGCGGGCTGTCGGGGGCGAACGAGGCGCTCGTGGCGGAGGGGGTCGCCGCCGGCGTGCTGTCCGAGGAGACCGACATCCTGCTGTACGGTCGGCAGACGCGCCCGCTTCCGAAACTCCTCGAGTACGCGAGCGAGGCGCGCATCCCCGGCATCTCGAACGACGAGTCGGGGGCGGTTTCGTTCCTGACCGACCTTGATCTCGACCTCAAATCCGGGGGTGAGTGGCGGCGCTGGGTCGATCTCACCGGGGACGAGCGGCGAACGCTCGTGAACGCGCTGCTCAGGCACGCCATCTCGCGGGGCGTCCCGGCCGACCGCGTCAACGCCCTGGTTGGGACGACGTACGTCCTCACCGACGAGGAACCGGGGACCGAACTCAGGGACGTCAGCGAGTTCTCGACGCTGTTGAACGCGACCGCCCGGTACGAGCGGGCCGACGT